>CAIMUZ010000149.1 GCA_903844775.1 uncultured Burkholderiales bacterium
AATCGACAAACCGATGGTGGCCACCACGATGGGCATCATGCCGTACTTAAACAGAGGGTCAACCAAGCCGCGCTTGAAAAGCCATCCCAAGACCAACACAGAGACCACCACACTGATGGCAAAACTGGCAGACAAGGCCATGCCGTTGTGCAGCATGATGACCATGATGAAGGCGGGCAGCATGACAAATTCGCCTTGGGCGAAGTTGATGGTACCGGAGGCTTGCCACAGCAACGTAAAGCCCAGCGCCGCCAGCGCATAGATGCAGCCGGTAGCCATACCACTGAATAAAAGCTGGAAAAAATCGGTCAATCTGAAATTAGAAAGTAGCTTGAACGACGGCGCGCAATTCAGCCGTGACTTCGGGACGCACACCAAACCATGCCTCAAAAGCGGGAACCGCTTGATTGAGCAACATGCCCAAGCCATTGACGGTGAGGTGTCCACGTTTTCGGGCTTGTTCTAACAGTGGCGTTTCAAGTGGAATGTAAATGGCATCAGACACCATGGCACTGGCGGGCAGTGCATCGAGATGCACATCCAAATCAGCTTGACCATGCATGCCTTGCGTGGTGGTATTGACCAATAACTTCACATCAGCCATGGCGTCATTGCGCTCTGACCATGAAATCACTTTCACGCGCGGCCCAAAGGCGTTGGCCAATGCTTGTGCACGCTCAGGTGTTCTGTTGGCAATGCGAACTTCAGGCGCGCCTTCTTCTAACAAGCCCACCACAATGGCACGAGCGGCACCACCCGCACCTAGGATCAAGGCAGAGCCAGCATCACCGCGCCATGCAGGATTGGCATCGCGCAGGCTTTGAATGTAGCCGCTGCCATCGTTGTTCGCACCTAGCAAACTGCCATCGGGGCGAACCACGATGGTGTTGATGGCGGCCATGTGACGTGCTGCTGGGGTCAATTCGTCCATGAGTTTCATGGCATTGACTTTGTGCGGTAATGTGATGTTGCAACCTGCAAAACCCAATGCGGGAAGACCACGAATGGCGGCTTCCAGCTTTTCAGGTTGCACTGGCAATTGCACATACGCGCCTTTAAGACCGTGTTTGGCAATCCAATGGTTGTGAATGGCGGGAGATCGTGTGTGAGCCACGGGCCAACCCATGACCCCCGCCAATACAAATCGCGTGTCTGACATTTCAAATACCAATACAAAGTTAACGCGGTTAAATTACTTCTTGTTCAAAGGTGGCAATGTTTCTGCCACAACAGTTTTGCCATTCCGAATTTCAGTGATGAAGCTTTCGCGGTCAATGTCGCCTTTGTCGTCAAAACAAACGTCCATCAAGACACCGGGGTGTTGCTTGGCTGAGAAGCAGCTGTTGCGAATCGCAGCCGCAGCAGCTTTACGGTCAACCTTGCCCGATTTTTCGATGGCGGCCTTCAACACGTAAACAGCTGTGTAGCCTTTGACGCCATTGTGGTCAGACACTGATTTGTACTCAGCTTGGAAGCGCTTGCCCCATGCTTGCAGCTGTGGTGCTTCAACAGTCAGACCAACGTGAGCCACCGCGCCGTTAGCAGCCTCACCTGCCAACTCAACCACTTTGGCGCTGGTCAATACGGTTTCGCCGATGACAGGCTTGTTCCATGCTTGCTTGCGCAACTCGCGCAGCAAGCGTGCTGATTCTTCTTCATTGGTATATGCAAACAATGCATCAGCGCCAGACTGTTTGGCCTGAATCACGGCCGCAGAGAAATCAACCTGGCCCGATTCAGTGGAGATTTCAGCAACGATTTGAGTAGGGCCTGTGGCGAGTAATTGTTTGATAGTGGCTTGACCGCCTTTACCAAAGTCATTGTTCACATAAATAACAGCCAGCTTTTTAGATTTGGTCTGAATGTAGCGTGCTAATTTGGGGAAAGAAATGCTTTGGCCAAAGGCTGTTCGGAAGACCCAAGGGTTGCCTTGTTGCGTAATGGCAGCGGCCTCACCGCCGGTGAAGTTGGGTGTTTCACCGCGCTTGCTTTCAGTCATGCTAACCATGATGGAGCCGGAAAACACAGGGCCCATGATGGCGAACACGTCGTTGTCAATGGCTTTTTGTGTCAAGCCTTTGGCAACGCCAGGGTTGGTTTGCGTGTCCTCTGAGGTGAAGCTGATCTTGCGCCCTGAAATGCCGCCTGCTGCATTGATTTCCTTGATGGCCATCTCAACGCCTTGCTTGAACATCACGCCAGAGGTGGTGCCAGGACCCGACATCTCAACGATGTTGGCAATCTTGATGTCTTGAGCTTGTGCTAGGGCAGCACCCGCGGTGATGACGGAAGCCAATGCAATGCGAGTCAATTTCTGAATGGACATAGTTTCTTTTTCCTTGAGTCTGAATGACCAGGTCTTGCAAACGACCTGGCGCTGAATGAACACTTGTTAGATGGGTTTCCAAGTAAAGCTTGTGTGCAAGCTAGGAATGTACTCAGTCAAGAATCAAAATACAGGCTTTCAACCCAATCATGTGCGATAAACGATCTAGATTGTGCGATCATCGACCTAATTGGGGGTAAACATGGGGGTTATCGCGAAAAAAGGTTTGACCAAAGGCAAAGCCAATCTTGAGGTCGCTGATTCATTGCTGGCGCGCGACTGGATTGCTGGGCTTGAAAGGGGACTGGCTGTGATTGAGGCTTTCGACGAAAACCATTCACGGATGACAGCGCAGCAGGTGGGTGATCGTTGTGGTTTGTCGCGAACCGCAGCAAGGCGCTATCTCCTGACCTTGCAACACTTGGGCTATGTCAGCGCTGATGCCAAACATTTTTGGTTAACGCCCCGCATCATGCGTTTAGGACAATCTTATTTATCATCGGCCCGACTTCCCCGTCTTGTTCAGCCTGTTTTGCAAAGAGTTTCTGCCAGCTTGCAAGAGGTGGTTTATTTGGCGGTGTTAGATGCCGGTGAAGTCGTTTATGTTGCCAGAAACGGACCCAACCGCGTCATGAGTTCAGGCTTCGTATTGGGCGCACGCGTGCCAGGCCACGCCACGTCTGCGGGCATGCTGATGTTGGCCAATTTGTCACCTGCGCAATTGGAGGAATGGTTTGCCACGAACAGTTTGCCGGCTTACACGCCGTACACCATTTCTAACCCAGAAGATTTAAGAAAAGAACTCAAACGTATTCGACAACAAGGCTGGTCATTGTCTGAACAGCAGTTTGATTTGTCTTTCAGAGGCATTGCGGTTCCGCTGAAAGATTTGCGAGGCGATTTGCTGGGGGCACTCAGTGTGCTGATGCCCATTCAAGGCGAGGGGGCAGATGCTGTGGTGAAAAGAATTGTTCCGGTGCTACAAGAAGCTGCCCAGTCATTGAGGAATTTAATCTAATCTGTTTTTTTTAAGCTCGGTTTTAATCTACCGAATGAAGTTTTTCACATAATCTGCGCCCAGGCCCACGTTTTCAAAGTGCGCCCTGTACTTTTCAATGCGTGTAAAGACATCGTCATAGCCGGTTGCATTGCCTTGCGTGTCCACGTACATCAAGGAACCATGTACAGTAAAAAGCGTCACCATATCTTGGCAGTCGTCCGGAACAATCAAGGTGTGAGTTTCGCCAGGCGGCTCAAAAATATAGCTGCCTTCTTCCGCCACCCAATCATGTTCAAGGTAATGCCATTTGCCCCGTATCACGTAGGCATGGACTTGACCAGAGTGACGATGTCTTTGAAGCAAGCCTGACCGCTTAACTTTGAGCAAATGTAAATAAAATCCCCCAGAAACATTCAGGTGCAAGGGCCGTGACCAAACGCCAGGGCCGATAGGGGCCCATAAATTGTCATTTTCAGTCAGTACATCTAGCACCACCATGTCGGGTGTCATGCCCCAAGGCTGGGGTTTGGCGTAGGGCTGACGATCTGCTTCAGAATGGTTTGGCATTGGGTCTGTCATGGGTGTCTAGGTTTATAAAAGAATCAGCATAGTTGCGAAAGCAGAACTTGTCTATTCTGTAGGTGACAACGATGACTCGACTTTTGCCAATTTATGCAATACTCATTTGGATAAAAAATTTACCCACCTTTTCCAACGAGGAGACAACATGTTTTCAAATTTCATCAAAGGAATGCATTATTCAATGGTCGGACTCTGTCTTTTGACAGCCCCATTTTTGGCAACTGCACAGTCTTACCCGACCAAGGCCATTTCGCTGGTCGTTCCCTTCGCTGCAGGCGGGCCCACTGACATTGTGGCGCGAACCCTGGCTGCCAACTTAACCAAAACATTAGGACAGACGGTTGTTGTCGAAAATAAAGCAGGTGCTGGTGGAACCTTGGCATCCGGCTATGTGGCCAAAGCAGCACCCGACGGCTATACGTTTCTGATTCACCACAATGGCATGTCGACGGCACCTGCGCTGTATCGCAAAATGGCATTCAATCCCTTGACAGACTTTGAGTATGTCAGTCAGGCCGTTGATGTGCCGATGACGTTGCTGGGACGTAAAGATTTACCTGCCAAGAACATGCAAGAGCTAAGCGCCTATGTCAAAGCCAATGCGAAGAAAATCAATTTGGCCAATGCAGGTTTAGGGGCTGTTTCACACCTCTGTGGCATGCTGTTTCAACAGGCCATGGGAGTCGATCTGACCACCGTTCCCTTCTCGGGTACAGCACCTGCATTGAACGCATTGCTGGGTGGGCAAGTCGACATTTTGTGTGATCAAACGACGCAAACCACGCAACATATTAAAGCCGGTACGGTCAACCTTTATGGTGTCACCACCAAACAACGTATTCGTGCCTTGCCAGACGCCCCGACCTTGAGTGAAGGGGGTTTGAAAGACTTTGAGGTCATTGTGTGGCATGGCATTTATGCACCAAAAGGCACGCCCGCCGCAGTCATTGACAAATTTGGCGGCGCCATTCGCGTTGCATTGAAAGACCCCGCATTTGTTACCCGCATGGCCGATTTGGGCGCTGAAATTGTCCCTGAATCCAAGCAGACGCCTGAAGGATTAAAAACCTGGCTTCAGTCTGAAATTAACAAATGGGGACCGATCATTCGATCGGCCGGTGTTTACGCAGACTGAATTAAGCCAATTCAGAAATTTCAATTAAATTCAGATCGGGGTCTCTGACATACACCGATCTGATTTTTTGGGTGGCGCCAGTTCTGATAACAGGGCCCTCTGAAATGGGCCAATTCTCTTGGTTTAATTTGGCGATCACTTGCGCAAGTGGCACGCTGGCAATGAAACACAGGTCGAGTGCGCCAGGCGTAGGCAAGTGAGCTTTGGGGTCAAACTCTTTGCCCCGAATGTGCAGGTTAATTTTTTGCTTTCCAAATTTAAATGCCTTTCGGCTGACGGGGGGTGTACCCCCGATAAAACTTTCAAGCGACATGCCTAGGACGCGTGTGTAAAAATCGATGCAAGCGACTTCATCAGCGGTGGTCAGCACCAAGTGGTCGAGGTGGTGAATCATTGCGAAGCTATCCTTGGTTTTCTCAAAGTTTTTTCAAATAAACTGAACAAACGCTCCCAATGGCGTTCGGCTGCTTTGGCGTTGTACATGCCGTCCCTTTGTGGAAATACAAAGCCATGTACCACTTTGGGATACCACTCGAGGCGATAGTTTGACTTGGCTTCGCGCAGTGCATCTTCCAATTTTTGGATGTGCTCTGGCGGTGCCCACTGATCAATTTCTGCGCAGGCAAAGTAGCTTTCACACTTTATTTTCGACGGCATGCGGTGCGGAGAGTCCGGTGCATCGGTGGCCATGTTGGCGCCATGAATTGAGGCAATGCTTTGGAACCGATCTGGAAATTGTGCCGCGACCCACATCACAATAGGACCACTCATGCAGTAGCCCACAGCACCTATGTGCTTTTGATCAGCCATCGGGTGATTGTCAACAAAAGTCAACATGGCCTGGGTGTCTGTCTGACTGGTTTGGGCATTCAAAGAATCCATGTGAGAAAACATCACTGTCATTGCCTCGGGGGTTCGTTCTTTCAGATAAAAATCACGACTGCGGCGGTAGTAAAGGTTGGGCAAGACCACAAAATAGCCAACACTGGCCAAGCGCCTTGCCATGTCGTGGAGTTCTTCGCGTTTTCCCGGGGCGTCCATGTAGAAGAAAACCACAGGGTGCGGCCCATCCTCTTCTGGAAAGACCACAAAGGTGTTCATGGAGCCGTTGGGCGTGGGGATATCAATGTTCTCTTCAATCATTTTGTGGACTTCCATTGGAAATGTGACGGAGGGTGTTACATTTTTAAAGCAAAATCAAATTCTATGCATCAAGGTAAACCATTGACGCCCTCAATACTTGCGAATTCACATCAGTGGGCAGGCTAGATGGCGTCATTGGCAGAACAAATGAACACAAGAGAAAATTCTCAAGGCAGAAGACCCTTGGACCACATCACGGTGGTGTCATTGGAGCATGCCATTGCCGCACCATTTTGCACGCGGCATTTGGCCGACTTGGGTGCGCGGGTGATCAAAATTGAACGCCCCGAGGTGGGCGATTTTGCGAGGGCTTATGACCAACGTGCCAGAGGACAGTCATCGCATTTTGTGTGGGTCAATCGTTCCAAAGAAAGTTTGGCGCTGGACCTTAAAAATCCACGCCACCTAGAGGTTCTCAAAGCGCTGGTTGCCAAGGCCGATGTGCTGGTGCAGAACTTGGCCCCAGGTGCCACTCAGCGAATGGGATTGGGCGCTGCTGAACTTCGTGCGCAATACCTTCGCTTGATTGTTTGCGATATTTCTGGTTATGGCTTGGATGGCCCTTATCGCGACAAAAAGGCCTATGACCTTCTCATTCAAAGTGAAGCGGGCTATTTGAGTGTCACGGGCACGCCTGAAACTCCCAGCAAGAGCGGTAATTCGATTGCTGACATTGCCGCGGGCATGTATGCCTACAGCAACATCTTGGCGGCATTGATGCAACGCGATAAAACGGGCGAGGGCTCACACATCGATGTTTCCATGCTGGAGTCATTGACCGAGTGGATGGGCTTTCCCATGTATTACGCTTTAGATGGCGCTTCGCCGCCACCCAGAAGCGCAGCCTCCCATGCCACCATTTACCCCTACGGTCCCTTTGAGGTTGGCAGCGCATTGCCGCAAGACCAGCACCAGCATCAAGGCGTGGTGATGTTGGGCTTGCAAAATGAACGTGAATGGATTCAGTTTTGTCGCTTGGTTCTCTTGCAAGAAAGCTTGGTTCAAGACGCAAGATTCTTCAGCAATGCCAAGCGAAATGAAAACCGAACGGTTTTGGAAAAAATCATTTTGGACACCTTCTCCGAGCTCACCATTCAGCAAGTGACAGATCGACTGGAACAAGCACAAATTGCCAACGCCAAAATGAACAGCATGGCCGATGTGTGGGCACATCCACAACTGAAGTCGCGTGATCGTTGGGTGACTGTCGATTCACCTGCCGGCGAATTGCCTGCCTTGTTGCCGCCAGGGCAACAAACTTCTTTTGACTATCGAATGGATGCCATTCCATCGGTGGGCCAACACACGCAGGCCATCTTGAACGAATTGGGCATGACGCTGGATTGATCGAAGCGCCTTTTGTTAACTGGCTTCGCTGTAACCGACCAGCTGTCAAATGTCGTTAAATTAAGACCCTTCATGGAAGTTTTTACATGTTAAACACACTCGGCATCTGCCTTGCTTTTCTGGCAATTGCTTTGTATGGCCTTTGGACCCCCGATGTCGACCGTGCTGAATTGCAAAAGCGATATGGCTCCGCCACGACTCAGATGATGGAGGTCGATGGTTTGAAGGTTCATTACAAAGAAACTGGACCCCAAGATGCGCCCGTCCTGTTGTTACTGCATGGCTTTGGTTCAAGCTTGCAAACTTGGGATGAATGGTCGGTGAAGTTAGACCCTCAATATCGAGTGATCAGACTCGATTTACCTGGGTTCGGACTGACAGGTGCGAACCCTTCAAATGACTATTCTGAAGAAAACGATGTGGCCATCCTCACCCATTTTGCGGACAAGTTGGGGCTGAACAAATTCTCTGTCATTGGCCATTCGATGGGTGGCAAGATGGCGTGGTCGTTGGCGGCCTCACAACCCGATCGTGTGCAAGCCTTGGTGCTCATGGCACCCGATGGTTTTCCTGAAGCCAAAGACATTGGCAGCAAGCCTTATGAAGTCCCTGCCTTCATGGGGCTCATCCAATATTTTTTGCCAAAGTACTTTGTTAAAAAATCAATTGAGCCCGCATTTGTTGATACTGGCTCTTTGAATGACGCTTTGGTCTCTCGTTACTACGACATGCTGCGGGCACCCGGTGTGCGGGGTGCTATTTTGGCCAGATCCAATCAAACGATTTACACAGATCCTGTGCCGCGCCTGCAGAAAATCAAGGCGCCGACATTGCTCATTTGGGGTGAGCAAGACCAGATGATTCCGAGCAGCAACGCCCAGAGCTATGCGGGGGTCTTGTTGAACTCGACCACCGTCCTGGTGCCCAAACTAGGACACCTGTTACAGGAAGAGCAGCCAGAAAAAGGGCTGACAGCAGTGACGCAATTTCTGGACGCTCAGAACCTAGCGAGCAAGCCTTGAATTGTGGGAATTGTGGGGCGCTCTAGACTCGCAAAAATTGATGTCGAACCTCAAAAAACAGCGTGATCGCCGCGTTCTAAGGACGTTTTGCCGCTGACCAAAGCTTGGTAGCAATCCCACAGCGTTTCCTGACCGGTGGAGGGCGTGGCATCGGCATCGTAGCGGCCTTGGGCTTCATTCCAGACCAACATCGATTCGGTGGCGTAGTACCGCCCAATACGGGCCAATTCTGCTTTGTTGGCCAGCGGTGGAATGAGGTGACCCAACAAAGATAATGCGCCAATGATGACGTCCATCATTTTGACCGGCACGTGGCTGTACTTGGGTGTTTGGCCTAACAAAGAAAATAAGTATTCGCCTTGCTGCAAGGGTGTGATGGCGGGGCCTGGACCGCCAATGGGCAGAATTCGATTGTGAAGGCTAAGGTCGCTTACGCATTGCGCCAAGTAGTCGCCCAGATCGTGGTCACTGATGGGCTTGCAGGCGGTCAGTTGGCCATCGCCAAAAAGCAAAAAAGGTTTACCTTTGCGAACCCGTTCAATCTGACCGCAAAGCGATTTGAAAAATGCAGTGGGCCTGACAATGGCATAGCGCATGCCCGATTTGACCAAGGCGTCTTCAAACGCCAGTTTGGCATGTTGAAAAGTGAGCAAAGGTTTTTGCACGCAAATGGCAGACAGCAACACAAAGTGTTGCACACCCGAGGCTTGTGCCACTTGCAAGGCCGACATGTGCGCCGCGTGGTCAATGGCCCAGGCATCCTTGGGGTTGCCAGTTCGAGAGGCCAAGCAAGACATCACCGTATCGAAATGCTCACCAGCAAAGCCATCTTGGGTCAGAGACTTTGAATCGGTCACATCGCCTGTGCGAAAAATGGCGCCAGGCAATTTGGCTTGCCAATCTTGCAGTGAAAGTTTGCCGTTGACACCTGCCTTGGCGCGAATGAAGCAAACCACCTCGTGGCCTTCGCGCAGCAAAGATTTCACCGCGGCTTGTCCTATGGTGCCTGTAGCGCCTAACACCAAAACTCTCTGGCGCGTTGGCGCTTTCAATGTGGGGTCAGCTGTCATCTTGTTTGGCTTTGGCACGGGCTCGCATATCTGCCCCATGGGCCAAGCCGGCGGTGATTAAAAACAAAGCCATACCGGGCCAGAGCCCAGGGGTGAGTGCGCAGCGCAGCGCCAACATCAGCGACAAGCCCGAGAGGATGGTCAATAAAACATCTTGGATCGCCAAACCGCGCCCTGTGACTTGGCGAAAGGCCCACAAGGCGAGTGTTTCTAAAACGATGAAGCCAATCGCAATGTCAACCACCAACGGCGATTGATAAATATCGGCGAGGGTCACACTTTCGCCAAGCCCAACAAGTGCGCCATGTCTTTGAAGAAAATCTTCACGTGCGCCATTGGTTTTTTGCGCACCAATTTTTTATTCATATACGACTCAAACGTGAGTTGCTGCACATCGCGGTCTTCGCAAATTTTGACAAAGCGTTCACGCCGCTTTTCGCTGCTGTACCAAAACCATTGCATGATGCCCAGCACGGTGAACACCGTGCCATGTTCTTTCATAAATTGCTTGCGTGCCATTTGCAAATTTTTAGCATCGCCGGTGTGCAAAACTTTTTCAACTGCGTAGGCTGCTAATTCACCGCTGTACATGGCGTAGTAAATGCCTTCGCCTGATGCGGGCGCCACCACGCCGGCTGCATCGCCAGCCAACACCACATCACGGTTGTTGTCCCATTTCTTCAAGGGCTTCATGGGCAAAGGTGCGCCTTCGCGTCGGAGCACTTCGCTGTCGCCTAGGCCCGAAGCATTGCGCAATTCGCCAACCGCATTGCGCAACGAAAATCCTTTATCTGCACTGCCAGTGCCAATGCTCAGTGTGTCGCCGTGGGGAAACACCCAGCCATAAAAATCAGGTGACAACTTACCTTGGTAATACACATCGCAGCGGGTGTCGTCATACCCAGCAGGCTTGATGGCAGGGGCTTTCACGATCTCGTGGTACGCAAACACATATTGCGTGTCGGCGGCGCCGGTGACGCCAGCATGTCTTGCGACTTGCGACTTGGCACCATCTGCACCAATGATGGTGCGCGCCTTGACCATGGCCGGTTTACCGCCGCCACGTTGTTGGTGCTCACGCGCTTCAAAATGCAAAATGCTCACGCCATCTTCGTCGCGCGTTAATTTTTCAAAGGTGCCAATGCGTCTCACAGCGCCTGCACTGGCAGCGCGTTCGCGCAACCACTCGTCAAATTCAGCGCGGTCAACCATGCCCACAAAGCCGTTGTCGATGGGAATGTCAACGCCGTGGTTGCTGGGTGCAATCATGCGCGCAGACCTTGCTTTGGCAACCAACAAATGGTCGGGGATATCATAGTCTTTGATCAGACGCGGTGGAATGGCACCACCGCAAGGCTTGATGCGCCCAGCCCTGTCAAGCAACAAGACTGAATGCCCCCGCCTTGCCAAAGTGTGCGCAGCAGTCGCGCCTGCAGGACCACCGCCTACCACCACCACATCGTATGTTTCTATAGCGCTCATATCATCACCTTAAGAAATTAAACCACGCAGGGCAAAGGCACTGACCATCATGCCTGCGACAAAAAACGGCACACCAAAGCCGCTGTACCAAAGGGCGCGTTGAACCACACGCGTCAAAAAATAATCCATCATCAAAAGTTGAATGCCCAGCAACACAGTCACGGCCAAAGCTTGCGAAGGGCAACCCCATGCAAACAACAAAATGATCACAATGACTTGCGGCAAAGCCATGAACCAACAGGCCACACCTGCTGCCGATTGAACGCCCAGTTGCACGGGCAGCGAGCGCACGCCCATTTGGCGGTCGCCTTGCACTGCTTTGAAGTCATTCAAGGTCATGATGCCGTGGGTGCCGATGCTGTACAGAAGTGCCAGCAACAAGGAGCGTTGATTCGGCATTTGGCCGCCCGCCATGACGGCGGCGCCAGTGGTCCATGCAATGCCCTCGTAGCTGATGCCACAAGCGGCATTGCCCCACCAGCCGTTTTCTTTCAGGCGAAAGGGCGGTGCGCTGTAGGCCCAAGCCAAAATCAATCCGACCACCGCAGCGCCAAAGCCCCAAGGGCCCAAGAGACTTGCTACACCCAAAGAAACCAAGGTCCACACAATGGCGATGTAAAGCCCCCAGCGGCCAGGCATGCGACCGGATGGTATGGGGCGTTGGGGTTCGTTAATTGCATCGACATGGCGGTCAAACCAATCATTGACCGCTTGACTGGTGGCGCACACAAAAGGGCCTGCCAAAGCAATGCCAATGGCTGCCAACAACCATTTCCCATCAATGGCAACGCCAGAGGCCACAATACCGCAAGCAAACGCCCACATCGGCGGAAACCAAGTGATGGGTTTGAATAGCTCAGTGACTGCGGAAAGTTGCGGGAGGGCCATAGAATGTGTTTTTACGCATGACACACACAAGTGTCAAGTTAAATTTACACAACCTATGGTTTACACCAAGGGCGCTGTTGGAAAAGCGCCTTGAAGAAAAGTGAGCTGTTAAGCCTCGGGCTCGCTCTCAGGTACGTTGATGCCAAACCGGCGCAGCTTGACGTACAAACTTTGACGTGAAAGACCCAGCATCTCTGCGGCAGAAGACCGGTTGTCACCAGTCAGCTCAAGTGCAGCTTCTATGCACATTTGCTCAATCAAGTCGGTGGTTTCGCTGACGATGTCTTTGAGGGGCACGCGGCCCACCAGTTCTGTCATCTGGCCTTTTGATCTGAACACGTCATTGCTGGATTTGGATTCTGTTTCCAGGCGCAAGCTGATGTCCCGAATGGTGAATCCCAAGCAGGGCTGCTCACCACTGGAAACTGACACCGCTGAAATTTCAACGTCAGAGGCAGAGCCAAGATCTCCCCGCATGCGGGTTGCAAACAACCTGACCACATCGCGCTGCTTCAAATTGGACAACAGTACTTTCATGTCCACGCCAGCCCGACCCACCCATCGGTCAAGGGGTTCGCCTTGAATCAGGGCTTCGTTGCTGACTTGTGCCATTTGCAAAAAGGAGCGATTGGCTGAAAGGACAATGCCATTCAGGTCGGTGACCACCAGTGCGTCGGGCGCACTCTCCATGACCTCTGACAACAACTGTCGTGTTTGGTTGTTGGCAGACAAAGCGGGGCGAGTTTGGTTGGGAACCAGTCGAACGAGAAAGTGAGCCGACTTTTCTTGACGGAACAGTGATATGTGGGCCAATACCTTGATACCGCCTTGCGGCAAAGTCAATGCCACAGGTGCAGTTTGGCCGCTGGCGCGAAGCTCGGCAAATGATTTGCTCAAAGCAGTAGAACTGATTTTGTCTAAACCGGATGCGATGAACCAGCCCGACTTGTGCAAATCGCCGCCCAACAACTCAAAAGCTGCAGGGTTGCTGTCTTCTAACTTTTCAGTCTCTGCATTGAGAATGAGCAAAGCCTCAGAGGAGACCTGAAACAACAAGCGGTAACGCGTCTCGACATTTTTAAGGTGCCAGTAATCACGCTCCATGGCCCGTTGCGCATTGACAACTTTCTGCTGAAGCGCTGCCTGGGGGCGCAGATCACGGCCAAAAGCCAGTGCGCGAACCCGGCCATCTGTTTTGCCCGATGGCACCGTGATGACCGAATAGGACAAAGGTAGATCAGTGCCATTGTCAGTCGATTGGTTCAGATGCCGCCACTTGGTGCTTTTGTTGCTGCTCATGTCTCTGAGCAAGGCGTTGACTTTGGTCCGACTTTCCTCGGTGACTGTTTGTCCCCAAGGCTTGCCAACCCAATTTGCTCGACCAATGGTGAACAGTTCCTGGTTGGAAAATGCGGCGTCTTCAATGAAACCATTCTCGTCCATCACCAGCACCACGTCAGCAGTGGTGGTGATTAAATTAGAAATGACATCGGCATCCAAGTGCCCCAAGAGACCGTGTGCATTTCCAAATCGCCCGGGCGATTGCTCCGACGCTGTTTGAAAACTTGTGTTCATAGGGGGGGGTGCTATAAAAGTTAAGTTGAATGAATTAGGCGGTGGCTTGAATGTACTTTTGGACCAAATCTGGCGCTAAGTTAGCATCTTGGACAAACAGGTCTGCACCGACTTGGCTGACCATCTCATGGTTGGTGGCAAAATAAGGACCACCAACGATTATGCACAGCTTGTCAGGACTCACTGTTTGACGAATGGCAGAAATGCAATCTTTCAAGCGGTTAAAACCTAGGCCCGTTGCCAGCGAAAATCCCACGGCATCGTAGCGTTTGGCCTTGACCAAAAGGGCTGGGTTGTCGGCGGCTGCAAAAGTGCCCCCATCGACTGCCCAGCCATCGCGCTGGAAAAATTCGGCCACCATGGCCAAGCCCAAGGTGTGCTGGTCGCCTGGGGATGGCATGAGCAAAATAGTCAAGCCATTGGGCACGTATTGTTTGTGCAACTCACTCATGGAGGGCAACACGTGCAAAATTTTGTGCAGCTCGGCCAAGCCAAGGGTGACCTCTGTGAAGTCGCGTTCGTCATCTTCCCAAAGCTCGCCCAATTGCCT
>CAIMUZ010000150.1 GCA_903844775.1 uncultured Burkholderiales bacterium
ATCGAGTTTCCCAATGACTTGCTGCGCGAAATTGATCGCATGGAGTTTTATTGCTACGAAACCCGTCAATTGATCAAAGCCAAAACTCGGCCTGTGGTGTTTATCACTTCTAACAACGAGAAGGAATTGCCCGACGCTTTCTTGCGCCGCTGCTTCTTCCACTACATCAAGTTCCCTGAAGCCGACACCATGAAACAAATCGTGGATGTTCACTTCCCCAATTTGAAAAAAGAATTGCTCGCGGTGGCGTTGAAAAACTTTTACGATGTGCGCGGTTTGCCTGGCTTGAAAAAGAAACCCTCCACCAGCGAACTTCTTGATTGGTTGAAATTATTGGTCGCAGAGGATATTCCGCTGGAAGCTTTGCAAAGCTCGGACCAAAAAGTCAGCGTGCCGCCCTTGGTCGGCGCTCTCTTGAAAAACGAACAAGACGTGAGCTTGTTTGAAAAATTAGTATTTATGAATCAACGTAATCGTTGATTAAAAAATCATGTCACGCAATTTGCTCGTTGAAGGTTTATCGGATGCCGTGGGGTTTGTAGGCGGCGCCCTGATTGGCTTTTGGGCAGGCCGATTGCTCGACTGGAATATTTTTGCCAGCGGCTATGGCAACGACAGCATTGGTGGCATTGTGTTGGTCGGTATAGGCGGCGGCTTGGGACTGCAGGTAGCTCGGCGTTGGCAAGCAGCGCAACAAGCCAAAGCCAAAACCTTGAACGAGGAAAGTGACGAGGTCTGAACCATGTTGATCGATTTCTTCTACACCCTTCGAGCCGCCAAGTTGCCGGTATCTGTGCGCGAATACCTCAACGTTTTAGAAGCCCTTCAAGCCAATGTGGTGGGGCCGGCCTCTGACGCTTGCAGCATTGACGATTTTTACCATCTGAGCCGAACCGTCATGGTGAAAGACGAAAAGCATTACGACAAGTTTGACAAGGCCTTTGGTGCTTACTTCAAAGGCGTTGAAATGCTCACCGACTTCACCAAAGAAGTGCCCTTAGATTGGTTACAAAAAATTCTTGAAAAAGAACTTACGCCCGAACAAAAAGCCGCCATTGAAAAAATGGGCTGGGACGAGTTGATGGAGACTTTGAAGAAACGTCTCGAAGAACAGAAAGAGCGCCATGAAGGTGGTAGCAAATGGATTGGCACCGGTGGCACATCGCCCTTTGGCAACGGCGGGCATAACCCCCAAGGTATTCGCATCGGCGGCAAGGGTGGCCAACGGAGTGCTGTAAAAGTATGGGAACAACGCGCCTACCGTGACTACGACGATACCCAAGAATTAGGCACACGCAATATCAAAGTCGCACTGCGCAGACTGCGCAAATTTGCACGCCAAGGTTCTATTGAAGAACTAGACCTGCCCGACACCATTCGCGCCACAGCAGCCAACGCTGGCTACCTTGACATCAAGATGGTCCCTGAACGACACAACAATGTGAAAGTTTTGCTGCTCATGGATGTGGGCGGCACCATGGACGACCACATTGCGCGAGTCGAAGAATTATTCTCAGCGGACAAAGCAGAATTCAAACACATGGAGTTTTATTACTTTCACAATTGTGTATATGACTTCATGTGGAAGAACAACAAGCGACGTTACGCTGAAAAATTTCCCACGTGGGACATCCTTCGCAAGTACAACAAAGATTACAAATTAATTTTTGTCGGCGATGCCACCATGAGCCCCTACGAAATTTTGCAACGCGGCGGCAGTGTGGAATACAACAACGAAGAGGCGGGTGCCGAATGGTTGCAGCGCCTTACGCACACCTTCCCGAAATTTGCATGGATCAACCCAGAACCGCAAGGTGTTTGGCAATACCGTCAAAGCATTGCCGTCATTCAACAACTCATGAGCAACCGCATGTTTCCGCTGACCCTCAAAGGGCTAGAAGATGCCATGCGCATGATGAGCAAGTAATTTTCACCTTCAATTGAAAGCAGGAAACACCATGGCCAAGGCTTACCTCATCGGACAAGTAACCATTCATAACCCCGAGGGTTATTTAAATTACTCTCAACATGTTCCCGCCACATTGGCGCAATATGGGGGTACCTATCTTGTGCGAGGCGGCAACTGCACGCAACTTGAAGGAATAGCGCAAGGCAATCGCCGGGTGGTCATTGAATTTGCGAGCCGTGAGGCTGCAGAGACTTGGTACAACAGCCCAGAATACCAGGCAATCTTGCCCCACCGCAAAGCCAATTCAGAGGGGCACATTGCCATTGTGGATGGGTTTGAAGGCTAGAATTCAGCCTCCGCCGCCGTAGTTCAATGGACAGAACGAGTGCCTCCTAAGCGCTAGATACAGGTTCGATTCCTGTCGGAGGCACCAAGAGTTCACTTCACTAAGTCTCAAGACATCGCGTTCTTAGAGTCCCTCAAAGCCGCTGAAAATCAGCCCGCTCCATCCACCACGACACCGCAAACCCTGCCACCAAGCCCCAAAAAGCAGCACCAATGTTGAACGGGCCGATGTCGGCCACAGTGACCAGCAGGCTGACCAAGGCGCCCAGTGAATGCTTGCCCGCACCAAATGAGGCGACAAACGCGCCTTGCAACACGCGCAACATGGCCAGGCCGCCCAGCACCATGATGAACTCTTGGGGCGCGGCGAGCATCCAGCCGGTGAAGGTGGGGGCCATCAGGCCAAACAGCACGGCCAGCACGCCAAACATCAGCGCCCCGGTGTAGTGGCGCGACTTCTCACCCGACGAGGTCAGCAGGCCGTTGGTTGGCCCGGTCAGGCACGAGCTGACCGCGCCAAACAGCGCGCTGACGGCTGCGCCCACACCGCAGGCTACGGCAATCATGTTCACCGGTGGCGCATGCCCGGCGTTTTGGAGCACCGCCACACCCTGCCCGTTTTGCACCACCAGCACCGTGATGGCCAGGGGCAGCACCAACTCGAGCATGGCCGCCCACGACCACACCGGGACTTGGATGACGGGCTGCGCCAAGGCCAGTTGTCCCACCGCAGCGGCATCGAGCCGGCCCGACAAGGCCACCGCCACAACGCCTACCAGCAAGGCCCCAATGACGGGCGGCAGGCGTTTGCCCCAGTTGGCGCGGGCAGATAACAACAAGAACATGCACACCATGGGTGCGGCAATCCACACATCGCTTTGCAGGGCCCGCACGATATCGAGGCCAAACCGCAAAAACACCCCGGCCACCATGCCCATGACAATCGGCATGGGCAGCACCGCCATGACACGCTTGACCCAGCCGCTCAAACCCAGCACCAAAACCAATGCACTGGTGGTGTAAAAAGCACCGATCACTTCTGGGAAACTCAGATTCTGTAAGGCAGGCCCCACCAACACTGTGCCCGGAATTGTCCAGCCAAAGGCCAATGGCGTGGTGTAACGCCAACTCATCAGCAAACTGAGCAGCCCGTTGACGAAAAACACCCCGAACACCCAAGACGCCAGCTCGTCAGGCGACAATCCGCCGCGTGTGCCCACCGACAAAATCACGGCCACCGGCCCGGTGGCGGCAAAAATGAAACCGATCAGCGCGTTGGCAGCATAGGTGGTGCCGAAGTCGGCGCGCATTTGCAACCAGCCTGATGATCTTACAGCGGGGGATTCGAGGTGTTTGAACAAAACTGTGCCTGTATCAAGTGCAAAACGTTGCCCAGCTTATCAAAACCGTCAGACTTTGCCGTCGCCAAGGAGGCAAGGTCCAAAAAAAGTTGCCCGGCTTGGAACAGGCGACTGGTTCAACAGCGATAGATTCCCGATCAAATCGCGTTCTGTGTGAGAACAGCGTCAGTCACACCAAGCGTTGTACAAACTGACAAGCCTGCTTCAGCCCGTGAATATCTTCTCGCAGATCTTGCGCCCAAACTCTGCGATCTCTGCCATTGGCAGTTTGAAGCTCACCAAAATTAACCACCGCCTTCAAATCACGTGCATTGAGCGTGCTCCAAATAGATTGCACCAAGGTGTCATCGCCGATGAACTTGGCGGCCATTGAAATTTGATGCGTTTTTGCATCCATGAACTGAAGGGCTAAAGGTTGAATGGGCGCATCTGCAGCAATAGCTGATTGAATTAGATTGGCATGAAAAGGCAGAAGATCAATACCGTCCCCTGTAGTGCCTTCCGGAAAAACCGCCAGCACATCGCCATCTTTGAGAGCTTGCGCCATCTCCTTCACCATGCGCAAGGCATCTTTGCGGTTTTCACGTTCAATGTACAAAGTGCCCGCCCCTGTGGCCAGGGTCCCAATCAAGGGCCATTCTCGCAGTTCTGATTTGGAGACAAATCGGCAATGACGGGTGGCATGAATGACCAGAATGTCCAACCAAGAAATGTGATTGCAAACCAACAAGGCTGGACCTGCCAAAACAGGCTGACCACGCACCTCCAGTTCAATTTCCCAAATACGCAAGAGTTGCGTGGCCCAAGCTTGCACTCGCGCTTCACGCTGCAGCGGATTCAGTTGCGGAAATCGAAAATAGATCGTGAACCAACCCACCAAAACATGCCAAATTCCACGCAACAACTTGAGAGCGACACGCATCTTCAGGCTTGATATGCCACATGCCCGTGGACCAAGGTGCAGCGTACTCGGCCAGGCAAGTCATAACCAGAGAAAGGTGTGAACTTGCCTTGACTGCGAAGGTTTTGCGGCATGACTTGCCAATGTGCTTCAGGGTCCAAGATGCAAACGTCGGCTTGTGCGCCCACTTTCAATTGGCCGATGTCTTTGCCAAGCACATGTGCTGCTTCGCTGGTGATCGTTGCAATGGCGCGCGACAGTGGCACTTTGCTGTCTTGCGACCATTTGAGGGCCAAGCTGAGCAACAACTCAAGGCCTGTAGCGCCAGGTTCTGCTTCTGCAAAGGGCAAGGCTTTTTCGTCTTCACTCACAGGGCTATGGTCGGACACCAAGGCATCGATGGTGCCGTCGGCCAATGCTTCACTCAGCGCATCGCGATCGCGCTGTTGGCGAAGCGGAGGTGACACGCGCGCACGGCTGTCAAAGAAACCCACATCGGCATCGGTGAGATGCAAGGAGTTGATGCTGACATCACACGTGATAGGCAACCCTTCTGCTTTGGCTTGGCGCACCAAGGCCACACCCGCAGCGCTGCTGATACGGCACAAGTGCACATGGGCTTTGATGCTTTTGAGCAATTCAAAGATGGTGTGCATTGCAATGGTCTCAGCGGCCACCGGCACGCCCGACAAACCCATCCGAGTCGCTAACGGGCCACTGGCCGCCACACCTTTGCCCAGATGCAATTCTTGTGGACGCAGCCACACGGTATAGCCAAATGAGTTGGCATATTGCAAGGCGCGCTGCAGCACTTGCGTATTTTCCAAAGGCACTTCTGCTTGACTGAAACCGACGCAACCCGCTTCCGTGAGTTGAACCATTTCCGTCAGAATTTCACCCTTCAAACCACGCGTCAATGCGCCCAGAGGCATCACATGAGAACGGTTCAGTTTTTCTGCTTTGAAGCGCAGCATTTCCACCAAGCCAGGCTCATCCAAGACGGGATCGGTATCCGGTGGACACACCAAGCTGGTGACGCCACCGGCCACAGCAGCGGCCAATTCTGAATCGAGCATACCTTCGTGTTCATGACCAGGCTCTTTCAAGCGAACAGACAAATCAACCAAGCCGGGCATCACGATGCAGCCTTTGGCATCGATGGTTTTTTGCGCTTGAAAACCTTCAGGTACTTTGCCAATGGCCACAATTTTGCCGGCAGAGATGGCCACATCGGCCACAGCATCCGTTTTGCTTTGCGGGTCAATCACCCGACCGCCTTGAATCAAAATTTTCATGGTCTTTGTGCTTTCTTCTGCTCGTTCTCTTTGAATTCTGATGGACGACTTACGCCTCGTTGCCCGCCACGATGCTCATCACTGCCATGCGCACCGCAATGCCAAATGTCACCTGCGGCAAGATCACACTTTGCGGACCGTCGACCACCGCCGAGTCAATTTCGACACCTCGGTTGATCGGGCCAGGGTGCATCACGATGGCATCGGGTTTGGCCAGTTGCAGTTTTTCTGGCGTGAGGCCAAAGCGCTTGAAATACTCTTGGCTCGATGGCAGCAAGGCACCGCTCATGCGCTCGTTTTGCATGCGCAAGGTAATGACCACGTCGCAGTTTCTGATGCCCTCTTCTAAATTGTGAAACACCTTCACACCCATGTGTGACATGTCGGAGGGCACCAAAGTTTGGGGGCCCACCACACGAACCTCGGCGCAGCCCAAGGTGGTCAGCGCATGAATGTCGGAGCGCGCCACGCGTGAGTGCAACACGTCGCCGACAATGGCCACGGTGAGGTTTGAAAAATCTTTTTTGTAGTGGCGAATGGTGTACATGTCCAACAAGCCCTGGGTAGGGTGTGCGTGGCGACCATCACCGGCATTGACCACGTGCACATGCGGTGCCACGTGTTGTGCAATCAGGTACGGCGCGCCGGACTCGGAGTGACGCACCACAAAAATATCCGCCGCCATGGCCGACAAGTTGGCAATGGTGTCCAGCAGCGATTCACCCTTGGAAGCCGAAGAGCGTGC
>CAIMUZ010000151.1 GCA_903844775.1 uncultured Burkholderiales bacterium
AGCCCATCTCTTGCGCCGCCACCCTGGCAGCGGCCACAGCATGCGTGGCATCGCCAAACACAAACACGCGCGTGTTGGTGAGGTAAGTGGAGTCAACTGAGCGCGCGTACCAAGCAGCGCGCGATTCAGCTTTGGCCAAGGCAGCTTCAGGGTCAAGACCCGCCAGCTGTGCAACTTCACGGACAAAGTCGCGCGTAGCGCCGGTGCCAATTGGAATGGTTTTGGTAAACGCTTGGCCAAATTGACGCTGCAGCCACTGCGCGCTCAAGTTGGCAATTTCTGGGTAAAGCACCACATTGAACTGCGCATCTGCTAAGCGCGCAATGTCAGCAGGTGTTGCAGTCAGTGGTGCCACCACATTGATTTCAATGCCCATGTCGGTCAGCAGCTTGCGGATTTCTGTCAAGTCATCACGGTGCCTAAAGCCCAATGCGGCAGGACCCAAGATATTGCAACGCGGTTTGCTGCTGTTTGTCTTCTCAATCTGATCAGCTGGCAAAGCCAAGTTGCGAACCAATTGGTAAAAAGTCTCTGAGGCGCCCCAGTTTTCTTTGCGCTGATACGAAGGCAATTCCAGAGCCACCACAGGCACTGGCAAGTTCAGCGCTTTGCACAAACCACCTGGATCGTCTTGAATCAATTCAGCGGTGCACGATGAACCCACCAGCATGGCTTTGGGCAAGAAACGCTCATAGGCTTCGCGGGCTGCAGTTTTAAATAGTTCTGCAGTATCACCCCCCAAATCACGCGCTTGAAAGGTGGTGTAAGTCACGGGTGGGCGCTTTTGCAAACGCTCAATCATGGTGAACAACAAATCTGCGTAGGTATCGCCCTGAGGCGCATGCAACACGTAATGCACTTCTTCCATGGCCGTGGCGATTCGCATCGCACCCACATGGGGAGGTCCTTCGTAAGTCCAGAGTGTGAGTTGCATGGCTCTGGTTCCTTTAAGCGGCTAGGCGCATGCGGCGCACCAGAGGACGGGTAAAAAGCTCGGCCAAATCACCGGCTTGATCAAAGCCTTGAATGGGTGTGAACACCAACTCAATGGCCCACTTGGTGGTCATGCCTTCAGATTCCAAAGGATTGGCCAAGCCCAAGCCGCAGACCACCATGTCGGGGTGCAAAGCGCGGCAACGGTCGAGTTGTTTTTCAACGTGCTGGCCTTCAGATAAGAAGGTGCCTTCAGGCAACATGGCCAACTCCATGGCCATGTGTTGACGGTGCAAATAAGGTGTGCCCACTTCCAACAATTTCATCCCCAGTTCGCGTGACAAAAATCGCGCCAAAGGAATTTCAAGTTGTGAGTCGGGGAAGAAGAAAATACTTTTGCCATCCAAGTGCAACTTGGCACGAGACAAGGAAGCTTTTGCTCTGGCAGTAGGCGCTGCCACTGCCGCATCAAAGCGCTCTTTCGACACATCAAACGCATTCGCAGCCGATTGCAACCATGCTGTTGTGCCTTCAATGCCCAGCGGGAAAGGTGCTGGTAACAAGCTGGCGCCCCGCGCTTGCTGAGCCTTCGCGGTGTCTGCCAAAAAGGGGTGTGCCAGCAACAAACGTGTAGCAGGGCCAATCGGTGCTTGATCGTCAGCACGGCGTGGTGGGAAGAAGCGCACTCTCTCAATGCCCATGTGATTCAGAATGCGCACAAACTGATCTTCCACCACATCGGCCAGCGTACCCACAATGACCAACTCTTGCGGTGCATCGGCGGCGGCAGTGGGAAGGCCTGGCACCATCGATGCCAAGCAAGCATCTTCACCTTGGGTGAAAGTGGTTTCAATGCCACTGCCCGAATAATTCAGTACGCGCACCGAAGATGCGTGTTGCGCAGACAGCCTAGAGGCTGCACGCGACAAATCCAGTTTGATCACTTCGGAAGGACATGAGCCTACCAAGAAAAGAAGTTTGATTTCAGGGCGCCGCGCCAGCAATTGATTGACCACCCGATCGAGTTCGGTATTGGCATCGGACAAGCCCGCCAAATCGCGTTCGTCAATGATGGCTGTTGCAAAGCGTGGTTCCGCAAAAATCATCACGCCAGCTGCCGACTGAATCAGGTGCGCACAAGTGCGTGATCCCACCACCAAAAAGAAGGCATCTTGTATTTTTCGGTGCAGCCAAATGATGCCCGTTAAGCCACAGAAAACCTCATGTTGTCCGCGTTCGCGCAGCACAGGTGCATCGCTGCAACCGCCGACTGTTTTCACTGGCACAGGAAAGCTCACAACACTCATGCGGGCACCCCCTGAAATCCTTGATGTTTGGCTGCGGCGGCTTCGCGCAATTTGGCTTCTTGATCCAAGCGCGCTGCACGCAATTTAAGAATGAATTGACCTGCGTTAATAACGTAAGTGGCATAGGCAGCCAAGGCCAAGTACATCAACTCGACACCTTGCAAAGTCTGGGTGTACATGGCGTACAAATAGGCCGTGTGCAATGCCAGCACCAGCATGCTGAAAACGTCTTCCCAATAGAAGGATGGCGCAAACAAATAGCGCCCAAACACCACCTTCTCCCAAATGCAGCCGGTAATCATGATGGTGTAAAGCGTCAAGGTTTTGACCACCACGCTCTCATTGGCAGTGTCTAAACCCTCGCCAGTGAACAAATACCGCAAAACAAAATAAAGGCTGCCCAAAAATATGAAGAACTGGATGGGTGCCAACAAGCCCTGCACAAAAGTCCAATAAGTGCTGTCGCGACGAAGCCGCTCTTCTGGGGTGTAAAGCGGTCGCCGCGCCTTCACGCCAGTTTCGCTTTCACCTTTAAATGTTGATTGTTTTTCAGCCATGCCGTCAATTTATTCGCTCTTTTGGACATTGTCAACTTAGATTGACGTAAACACTTAGTTACAGATATTTAATACCCTACTGGAATAGTGGGATAAAAATAAGCTTTGACCAAAGTCCATTCAGCGCATAAAAAGGTGTCAATCAAAAAGAACACGCTGCTGGGCCAAGTTCTTTCACCAAGCAGGAGCCAATCATGGACAATTCAAATCAGAGCAATGGCCAAAGGGCGGAAGGCTCCCATTTCACTGAAAACAGTGAGGCAGGCCATTGGCGTGGTTTCGGTGCTCCCGCCAACAGCCGGTTTGATGGCATGCCGGGTTCAGCTCCCATCGCCGCGGCCTCATCCTCCTCGACCGTGGCCGTTTTGGCACGGACCATTCAAAACGAAATCATCCCCCGCTTGATGATGGCCCACCGAACACCGAGTGAATGCGCCATGCCCAACTTGGCAATGCCCTACAGCATCACCCCCACAGATGTGACCAGCTTTGTCAATCTTTTGCTTGATGGCAAGCAAGCTGAAGGCCTGGAATGGATAGATGAAGCCCGTGGCAAAGGCGTTAGCATCGAATCCATCTTTTTAAACCTGTTGGCTCCTGCTGCTAGGCAATTGGGCGAGCTTTGGGAAGATGACGAACGCGACTTCACAGAGGTCACCCTTGGCTTGGCCGAGCTGCACAAAATTTTGCACGTGTTGCCCTCCATGAGTGAGTTGCACAAACAATACGTGCCCAATGGCTTGACT
>CAIMUZ010000152.1 GCA_903844775.1 uncultured Burkholderiales bacterium
CGGTGGGACCAGAGCGTCAATGGCTTGCCCTTGGGCCACCCGTGCTCGAACTTGCGTTGCACTGTGTGGCAAATTGGGCAATTTCAAGGCCTGAGTGGGAATGTCATGGCTGGGAGCAACGGTGTCTGATAAACCAGACATCTCGCGCTCAGCGACGCAAATTATAGCCCGCTGGGCAATTTCACCAATTTCATGCCATGTTGCCAAGGCTTTGCCCTGATCTTCCCCGATCAATAAATAAAACTGAGCCTCAGGAAACTTCTCAGCAAAGCTTCGCAAAGTGTCGATGGTGTAACTGGGGCCTTCTCGACGCAACTCAATTTCATCCACCCTGACCTGACTTAAATGATTGAAAGCCAAACGGGCCATGGCCGCCCTGTGTTCACCGTTGCTTAAGTCCCTGGGTTTGTGCCAAGCGTTCCCAGTGGGCACCACAATCAACTCGTCCAAATGAAATTGAGCCATGGCAGCTTCTGCCATGGCCACATGGGCTTTGTGCGGCGGATCAAAAGCGCCGCCCAAAATACCAATGCGTTGAAGTGTCAAACCCAATTCCTTGGTTTCAAAAATTGGCTGGCCAATTGAGCCTCTGCTGAATCAGGCGCATCGACTCGGTTGTAGGACCAAGTCACCAGCGAAGGCATTGACAACAGAATCGATTCAGTTCGGCCGCCCGATTGCAAACCAAAATGCGTCCCTCGGTCCCAGACCAAATTGAATTCGACATAACGACCGCGGCGATAGAGCTGGAAATCTCTCTCACGCTCACCATAAGGCGTGTCTTTTCTGCGCATCACGAGAGGCATGTAGGCTTTCAACAGTCCATTGCCCACGTCTTGCATCATGGCGAATCCTTTTTCAAAACCAAGTTCTGCAAAGTCATCGTAAAAAATACCGCCAACGCCGCGAGCTTCATTGCGGTGCTTTAAAAAGAAGTACTCATCGCACCATTTTTTAAATCGCGGATGCAGCTCTTCACCATAAGGCTGAACCGCGGCTTTGCAGGTTTGATGAAAGTGCACGGCATCTTCTTCAAAACCATAATATGGGGTGAGGTCCATACCACCACCAAACCACGCAACAGGTTCTTTGCCTTCAGGCTTTGCCACGATCATTCGAACATTCATGTGAACGGTAGGCACATAGGGGTTTCGGGGATGAAAGACCAAAGACAAACCCATGGCTTCAAAAGGCGCGCCCGCCAATTCTGGTCGATGCTGCGTCGCTGAGGGCGGCAGCTTTGGACCTGTCACATGTGAGAAGCCGCAGCCAGCTCTTTCAAACACAGGGCCGCCTTCCAGAATTTGGGTAATGCCGTCGCCTTGCAGCATCTCGCCTTCTGGCTTTTTCCAGGCATCGACCACAAAAGACGTGCCATCCAAGTCATGCAATGACTTGGTAATTTCTGCTTGAAGCTGGATGAGGTATTGCCGAACGCTATGGGCCTGGCTAACTTGCATGCTGTGTCTTTCTAAAAACGTCTGTTTGCGTCTATGGGGTGTTTTCTTTAGCGGGCAATGGCCGAATGGGGGCGACTTTGTCTTTGTGAAAGCCCTCTACACCTTCGTACATTTTTCGAATGCGCGCGTAATCAAGTTCGACATCGCCGGAAAGTTTCAAGAAGCCTTCAAACTTCATCTGCTTTTTGGCGTAATCGAGATGTACCACAGCCAAGGGCAAATTGGCGCCCATGGCCAATTGATAAAAGCCACTTCGCCATCCCTCTGTTCGCTTGCGAGTGCCTTCGGGCGACAGGCCAATCCACAAGAACTTATCTGCGCGATGGTGTTGCGCAAAAACCTCGACCATGGCACCCACGACACCGCGCGAGGAAGACCGATCAATGGGAACGCCACCAATCCAGCGAAGCCAAGGACCGAACAAAGGGATTTTCAACAAGGACTCTTTGCACCAAAAAAACAAGGGCAAGCCCATGGTCCATTTGCACAGCATGGCTGTGCAGAAATCCCAATTGCTGGTGTGCGGGTACACAATGGCCACACCTTGCAACGTGGGTAGACCCTGAAAATCAACACGCCAGCCAATCAGTTTGAGCAGCCAAGCGGCCCACACATGGCCCTTCATTTGAATGGGATAGGGACCGGGAATTAACACCGATGCGGGGACTATTTGTTCTTCTTGTGTGCTCACGATTTGATTGCCTTAAAACCAATATCCCTTCGATATTGTTGTCCGTCAAAGTGAATACCCTTGGCCAATTCGTAGGCTTTTTGTTGCGCTTGCTTGACCGAATCTGCCAGCACCGTGACGCACAAGACGCGCCCACCTGAACTGAGAGTTTGACCCTCTTTAGGGGTCGTCCCCGCATGAAACACCATGGCATCCAGCTCATCTTTAGGCAATCCCGTGATGACATCACCCTTGCGCGGGTGCATGGGGTAGCCAGCGGCAGCCATCACGACCCCCAAGGCAACTCGCCTGTCCCATTCCAACTCAACTGTGTTCAATTTTTCACTGGTGGCCGCCAACATCACCTCCACCAAATCGCTCTTCAAGCGCATCATGATGGGTTGGGTTTCTGGATCGCCCATGCGGCAATTGAACTCCAATGTTTTGAGCTGACCTTGTTCATCAATCATGAGGCCAGCATACAAAAAACCGGTGTAGGGAATACCGTCTTTTTCCATGCCCTTGATGGTGGGCATGATGACTTCGCGCATGGCGCGAGCGTGTACTTGTGCAGTGACCACGGGCGCGGGCGAGTAAGCCCCCATGCCACCAGTGTTCGGGCCTTCATCATGGTCTAACAAGCGCTTGTGATCCTGGCTGGTGGCCAGTGCCACCACGTTTTTACCATCACACATCACAATGAAGCTGGCCTCTTCGCCTTGTAAAAATTCTTCAATGACAACGCGGGGCAACGCTGTACCGTCTGCGCCTGCGTTGTGCACTACACCCAAAGCGTTGTCCAGCAGCATGAAATCAATGGCTTCGTGCGCTTCTATGGCCGTCATGGCCACCACCACGCCCTTGCCTGCTGCCAAGCCATCTGCCTTCACAACAATGGGGGCGCCCATTTTGTCGACATACGCATGGGCCAGTGCTGCATCCGTGAAAGTTTCATAAAGGGCCGTCGGAATGCCATGGCGATGCATAAACGCTTTGGAAAAAGTTTTTGAGCTTTCCAATTGCGCGGCTGCTTTCGTGGGACCAAAAATCCTCATGCCATGCGCACGAAACTCGTCCACCACGCCTGCTGCCAGAGGTGCCTCAGGCCCCACCACCGTGAGCTCAATTTTTTCTTGTTGGGCCCATTCGCGCAAGGCCTTCACATCGGTGATGGGCACATCGAAGAGATTGGGATCACGTGCTGTACCGCCATTGCCTGGGGCCACATAAACTTTCTGAATGCGTTCAGATTGCGACAACTTCCAAGCCAAAGCGTGCTCGCGTCCACCACCACCTACTACCAATACTTTCATCGATCAAGCCTTATTCAGAAATGGATGCGTTGTGGAAAACGTTTTGTACATCGTCCAAATCTTCCAAGATATCCAGGAGTTTTTGCATTTTGGCAGCATCATCGCCTGTAAGGTCAATGCTGTTTTCGGCACGCATGGTGACTTCCGCCATGTCAGCCGTCAAACCAGCGGATTCAAGGGCATTTTTTACCGCTTCAAAATCTGCCGTTGAAGTGAGAACTTCGATGGCGCCTTCATCGTCGGCAATCACATCTTCCGCGCCGGCTTCTAAAGCCACTTCCATCACTTTGTCTTCTGAGGTGCCTGGCGCAAAAATCAATTGACCACAGTGCTTGAACTGAAAAGCGACAGAGCCTTCAGTGCCCATATTGCCACCATGTTTGCTAAAGGCATGACGCACTTCGGCCACGGTTCGCACACGGTTGTCGGTCATGGTATCGACAATGATGGCCGCGCCACCAATGCCATACCCTTCGTATCGAATCTCTTCGTAGGTCACGCCTTCTAAGTTGCCCGTGGCCTTATCGATGTTGCGCTTCACGGTATCTGCTGGCATGTTGGCCGCCTTGGCCTTCTCAATGGCCAGGCGCAAGCGAGGGTTGGCCGTGGGATCACCGCCCCCCGTTCTGGCCGCCACCATGATCTCGCGGACCACCCGGGTCCATATACGCTGGCGTTTCTCGTCCTGCCTGCCCTTGCGGTGTTGAATATTTGCCCATTTACTGTGGCCAGCCATCTGAAAATCCTTGATGTTGATTTAATCTACAGGGTGAGATTTTACTTTTCAAGTTGAGGGGACCCCTTTTCATGCCAAATCAACTCTTGATTGCTCGCAATCAAACCACAGATTGCCATATTCTGATGGGCATGGCCAACCGCCACGGCCTCATTACGGGGGCGACTGGCACCGGTAAAACGGTCAGTTTGCAAACTTTGGCCGAAAACTTCTCGAATCAGGGCGTTCCCGTCTTCATGGCCGACGTCAAAGGCGATTTGATCGGTATCAGCCAAACAGGCCAGCTCAGCGACAAAATCAAAGGCATTTTGAAAGAACGGCAACTGGTCGAACCCACACCGCAAAGCTGCCCCACCACCCTGTGGGACGTTTTTGGCAAACAAGGTCACCCCGTCAGGGCCACCGTGTCCGATATGGGTCCTTTGCTGTTGGGCCGCATGCTGAACCTGAACGACACGCAAGCCGGCGTCTTGAACTTGGTCTTCAAAATTGCCGATGACCAAGGCCTATTGCTTTTGGACCTCAAAGACCTTCGCGCCATGCTTCAGCATGTGGGTCAGAATGCCAGTCAATTCACCACCGAATACGGCAACGTCAGTGCGGCCAGTGTGGGCGCCATTCAACGCGGTTTGCTAGAAATTGAGAGCCAAGGTGCCGACAAGTTTTTTGGTGAGCCCATGCTCAACATCCAGGACTTTTTGCAGACGGATGCCAAGGGCAAAGGCGTGATTAATTTACTGTGTGCCAGCGAACTCATGAACGCGCCCCGGCTTTACGGCACATTCTTGCTTTGGCTGCTGTCTGAACTGTTTGAACAGTTGCCAGAAATTGGCGATGCGGAAAAGCCCAAATTGGTATTTTTCTTTGACGAAGCGCACTTGCTTTTCAATGAGGCGCCCAAGGTACTGCTTGAGCGCATGGAGTTATTGGTCCGTCTCATTCGCTCCAAAGGCGTGGGGGTTTATTTCGTCACCCAAAATCCATTGGATGTGCCAGAAACAGTGTTGGGCCAACTGGGCAATCGGGTGCAGCATGCTCTGCGCGCTTTCACGCCCCGCGATCAAAAGGCCGTGAAAGCCAGTGCCCAAACCATGCGTGCCAATCCGGACTTGGACATTGAGAAAGCCATTACCGAGTTGGGCGTGGGCGAAGCCTTGGTGAGCTTCCTTGATGAAAAAGGCAGGCCTGGTGTGACCCAACAAGCCTTTATCGTGATGCCAGGCAGCCATTTGGGGCCGATCACGCCAGAGCAGCGAAAGGCATTGATCGACCACTCCTTGGTGGCTGGCGTTTACGAAAAGACCATTGACCGCGAGTCTGCCTACGAACTTCTCAAAGGGGCGCACCCCGCAACTTCAACTGAAGCATCGCAAACAACGCCTGGTCACACTGGTGCAAACAACCCCTCACCCGCCAACGAAAAAGACGGCAACGCCCTTTTAGGAGGCTTAGGAGAGGTTTTATTTGGCCGCACAGGCCCAAGGGGTGCCAAACACGACGGCTTGGCCCAAGCCATGGTGAGATCTGCGGTTCGAACCATTGGGTCCAGTGTCGGCCGAGAAATTGTGCGAGGGGTGTTAGGCGGCATCTTGGGCGGCCGAAAACGCTAGGCAAAAAAAAGCCGAACGAATCCGGCTTTTGGGTTGTCACTCACCTTAATTGGCGGTGACCTCTTCAGGTTCGTGCGGTTCAGACTTAGAGTTCCGGCCTTCTTTTTTAGGCGTTGGCTGAATGTCGAGCAACACTTCGTCTTTGTCGTCCAAGTCGACGCTCAACCGGCCGCCATCGATCAAACGACCGAACAACAACTCGTCGGCCAAGGCCTTGCGAATGGTGTCTTGAATCAAGCGCTGCATCGGCCTTGCACCCATGAGGGGGTCGAAGCCTTTCTTGGCCAAGAACTTGCGCAAGTTGTCGCTGAAAGTGACATCGACTTTTTTCTCGGTCAACTGCGTTTCCAGTTGCAACAAGAACTTGTCGACCACACGCATGATGATTTGCTCGTCCAAGGCCTTGAAGCTGACCATGGCGTCCAAACGATTGCGGAACTCGGGTGTGAACAAGCGCTTAATGTCGCCCATTTCGTCGCCTGCTTGACGCGGATTGGTAAAACCAATGGTGGCCTTGTTCATGGTCTCGGCGCCTGCATTGGTGGTCATGATGATGATCACGTTGCGGAAGTCGGCCTTGCGTCCGTTGTTGTCGGTCAAGGTGCCATGGTCCATGACCTGCAGCAAGACATTGAAAATATCGGGGTGCGCTTTTTCAATTTCATCGAGCAACAAAACGCAATGCGGTTTCTTGGTCACGGCTTCGGTGAGCAAGCCACCTTGATCAAAGCCCACATAACCTGGAGGAGCACCTATCAGGCGACTCACTGCATGACGCTCCATGTACTCAGACATGTCAAAGCGAATGAGGTCAATGCCCATGATGTAGGCCAACTGCTTGGCGGCTTCAGTTTTGCCCAC
>CAIMUZ010000153.1 GCA_903844775.1 uncultured Burkholderiales bacterium
GTTGCATGGGGTGCTGCCATCAAATTTACCCAAGACTTCATGGGGCCCGATCGCGTGCTTTACGCCATGGACTACCCCTACCAATATTCACCTGAAGAAGTGGGCATCTTGGAAAACTTAGACATGGCACCGCAAGTTCGCAAAGCGTTTTTTGAGGGCAATGCAGAACGCCTCTTTAAAATTCCACCTGCAAAAAAATAATCCGGTTTACCAAAAAATCAAAGTAATCATCCATGAACTCAATTGATCGACGCAGTTTATTGGCCTTCACCGGCCTCATGTTGGGCGGCTTGTGCACGGGCGCTTTGGCGCAAAGCGCATACCCCACACAAAACATCAAGATTGTGGTCCCTTTCACACCTGGCACAGGTATGGACACCATCGCACGTGTCGTTGCCCCCAGGCTGGCAGAACGTTTAGGCCAAAGCGTGGTGGTTCAAAATCAACCCGGTGCCAGTGGCAACATTGGCGCCGATGCCGTGGCCAAGTCGACGCCCGACGGCTACACCATTTTGATGGGCGCCAACACCATGCTGATGGCCTCGCAAATGTACAAGAGTGTGAGTTTTGATCCTGTGAAAGATTTTTCTTCGGTCTCCATGGCGGCTTATGGTTCTTTGATGTTGGTAGCCCATCCCAAAACGGGTATCAAGACAGTGGCCGAGTTGGTCAGTCAAGTCAGAGCCAAGCCAGGCTCTGTGAGTTTCGGCTCGCCCGGTGTGGGAACACCGCATCACATGGCCATGGAATTGTTCAAGCTTGAAACCAACACCTTCATGTTGCACGTGCCCTACCGCGGTTCTGCGGGCTACACACAAGATTTATTGGGTGGTGAATTGAATGTCGGCTTTTTGCCAGTTCACATTGCCCAAGGCTTTGTTAAAAATGGCCGCCTCAATGCGTTGGCAGTGGGTAGCCCCAAGCGCCATCCCGTGGCGCCTGATGTACCCACCTTTGAAGAGATGGGCGTGAAGCGAATCGATGTTGACCTTTGGTATGCGTTTTTTGTGCCCAGCAAAACTCCCTCTGCTGTGGTCTCGCGCTTGAACACCGAAATGGCCGCCATCTTGCGCCAGGCCGACGTGAAAGAAATTTTAGGCAAAGCAGGTTTAGATGCTGTTGCTTCCACACCGCCCGAGTTGGCAGCCATCGTGGCCAAGGACTATCCGCGTTGGGGCGCCGTCATTCGCACCAAACAAATTTCTGCGGACTAAATTGCGCTTTGTGAATGATTAGAAACTCATGATCCCTCATCAAGTCAACATTGCCATCATCGGCGGCGGCATCGGCGGCCTGGCTTTGGCTTTGCATTTACATCAACGCGGCGTTATATGCCATGTGTTTGAAGCGGTGGCCGAAGTGCGCGAGCTGGGAGTGGGCATCACGCTCTTGCCACACGCCATGCGAGAACTGGCAGCCTTGGGCATCCAGCCCGAGCTAGAAGCCGCTGGCATTGAAAACTACGAAAGTGCTTTTTTCAATCGTCACGGTCAATTCATTTACAGCGAACTGCGCGGTCGGCATGCAGGGTATGCCTTGCCTGAAGTTGGTATTCACCGTGGCAAGTTGCACAAGATCTTGTTTGACATGGCGGTCAAGCGTCTCGGCACAGACCATGTACATACTGGCTGCCGATTTAAACAAGTCACACAAAGTGCAGACAAAGCCACACTCACCTTCCTGGACCCTGATGGCAACACTTTGCCTGAAGTTGAATGCCGCGTGGCCATTGCAGCCGATGGTGTGAACTCTGCGGTTCGCCGGACGTACTATCCTGATGAAAAAATGGTTTTCACAGGCATCAACACTTGGCGCGGTGTGACCCGATTCAAGCCCATCCTCACGGGCAAAACCTACATGCGCATTGGCTCCATTGAAACAGGCAAGATGGTGATTTATCCCATCGCAGACAACATCGATGCAGAAGGTCATCAGTTGGTCAACTGGATGGCCGAGATTCGCATGGAAGGCGTGACACAAAACGACTGGAACCAAGTCGGTAAGGTCGATGATGTGTTGAAGCTTTTTGCCGATTGGAAATTTGATTGGCTGGATGTGCCTCAACTCATTGCCAACGCACAGTCTCTTCTCGAATACCCAATGGTCGACAAAGACCCGATTGATCAGTGGACCTTTGGCCGCGTGACTTTTCTGGGCGATGCAGCGCACCCCATGTACCCGCGCGGTTCTAACGGCTCCGCGCAAGCCCTGATTGATGCGCGAACGATGGCGGACGAGCTGGCAAGCTTCTCAGAAGGTGAAGACCCTCTGCCGGCCTTGCAGCGCTACGAGTCTGTGCGCAGACCTTTGGCCAATAAAGTGGTGCAAACCAATCGCACCACACCGCCTGACTTCATCAACATCAAAGTAGATGAGCTCACGCAAGGCAAGCCCTTCCGGCACATTGACGACGTCATCAGCCAGGAAGAGTTGCGCAAGATATCAGACGATTACAAAAAGATTGCGGGCTTCTCCTTAGAAGCCCTGAAGTAAAGCGCAGTCGAATTACTGCGCTTCAATCTTTGCTTCGCGAATGGCCTTGGCCCATTTCGCAGTTTCTGTTTTTGAGCGCTGCGCCAAGGCCTCTGGTGAAGCCGGTGCAGTTTCAAAACCCAATGCCGAGAATCTTTCCAAAATGGCTTTGTCGGTGGCTGCAGCATTGGCGGCTGCATTGAGTTTTTGGATGATGTCGGCTGGCGTGCCTGCAGGTGCGAACAAAGCGAAGTAGGCGATCAGCTCGTAGTCTTTCAAACCCAAGGCTTCGTTGACTGTGGGCAATTCAGGAATGGCCTTAGAGCGCTGAGTCGAAGTCACGGCCAAGCCGCGAATCTTGCCAGCCTTGACCTGGGGCAGCATGACCGCAAAGTCAGCGGTGAACATATTGACTTGACCGCCAATGAGGTCGGTCATGGCAGCAGGCCCACTTTTATAAGGCACGTGGGTCATTTGAATGCCCGACATGCTGGCCAACACTTCACTGGACACCAACTGCGACGTGCTGGCACTCGCAAAGGTCACTTGGGTGGGCTTGGCTTTTGCCATGTCCACAAACTCTTTTAAAGTTTTGGCAGGGACATCGTTGTTGACCGCCACAATCAGTGGCACAGATCCCATGTAGGCCACAGGTGCAAACGCCGTATCTTGATCGTAGGGCAATTTCTTCATCAGGCTTTTCAGCGCGGCATTGGTGCTGTTGGTCCCAATCAGAAGCGTGTAGCCATCTGGCGCAGATTTGGCCACTGCATCCGCACCCAGCATGCCATTCACGCCGGCTTTGTTTTCAACCACAATGGGCTGACCCAAGACCTCGGACATTTTTTGCGCAAAGGCTCGGCCAATTTGATCGGTGGCGCTGCCTGCCGCAAAGGGCACGATGGCTTTGATTGGTTTATTGGGGTACGCTTGCGCGTGGGCTTGCGTTGAAACTAAGGCAAAGCTGAACGCAGCGGCCAGCAAACTTTTTAACAATCCGTTCATTTTTAGATTTTTCATCTTGTCTCCTTTTGTACCAAATAACGCCATTGAATCACAAGCTCGAATGATAAGTGAATAGCGCCCCATGAAATCACCCATCAGCATCGTTGACGTCGACCGCACCGACACCTGGACCCGCTACAAAACTGGCATGTGCGACACTTGTGCCGCCAATTGCTGCACCATGCCTTTAGAGGTCAAGATGGTTGATTTGGTTCAACTGAAATGTGTAGACGCCTTTGAGGCCGAAAACGAAACGCCGAAGCAAGTTGCAAAGCGCCTGACCAAAGCGGGCCTGATTGACCACTTCAATTTCAAAAACAGCACATTCACCATTGCACGCAGAAGCTCGGGGGATTGCTACTTTTTAGATGCCCAAAGCAGGCGCTGCACTGTTTATGAAATTCGACCTCAAACTTGTCGAAAGCACCCACAAGTAGGACCTAAGCCAGGATTTTGTCCTTATGGGCCCTTGGCCCAAAGTCGTCGCTGATCAGCCCATGGCCGCCAGCGCTTTTCCGGCAATTCAGGGCTTCGATTTTTTAGGCGCGGATTGAGAGAGTGCCGTCGCAACAGGCACGACGCTCGCTTCAGCGGGAAGTCCCAAGCGGCCAATGGTCGTCTTGGCTCGGTCTTTGGATCGGAAGAAGCCCGTTAACACCACAAAGCGCGCTTCGTCTTTGCCTTCTGTATAGACAGGGGCAATACGCGCGTTTGCCAAATAATCTTTGCCTCTGATAAAAGCTTGCGCATCTTTGATTCGACCAAAGCTTTTGTGCGCGATCACAAAACTGTCTTCAGGCAATTTTTTGAGCCATTGACGACCACTGACGGCAATGCTGGGAAGCTCTGTGATGAGCTTGTCTTCCGCTTGCTCCTTGGGCGGCTTGGTGGGCTCTGCGGGGGCTGGCTCCGCAACCACTGCAGGTGCAGCCGGGGTGGTCTCTGCCGCATTGACTGGCGGTGTGGCAGTGACATTAGGGCCAGCGGACTTGTCTGCGTCCGATGCGGGAGGGGGCATTTGATTGCCCGCTTCATCTTTGGAGGGTGCCGATTCGGTGATCACCTCTTTTGGAGGCTCTGGTGGCTTGGGTTTTTCTTGGCCCGTGACTTGGTAATAGGCCTCTTCAAATGGGGCGATGACTTTAGGCCAAACATCAGGGTTCAACCACAAAGCCATTAACAGAGAAATAGCCAGCACGCCGGCAATGCCTAAAAGCCATGTCCCCATGTTGGCTGCATTTTTCTTTTTGCGCATGGCCGATGGCGACTCACCTTTTGAAGGCCGGCGCGGGGCAGCGACCGCCTCAACGGTGGAAGGTGCAGATGTTTTTTGGGCCGCTGACTTAAGTAGCCGATTGAAAAACTGAACGGCGACATCCTCTTGACCATTTTTGCGAGCTTGCTGAATGGCCGTCAACTTTTGTTCTGCTGTGGGCAAATCTAAACCCCAAGAAACAAACTGCTTGTTGGGCCGGGTCACATCATCGTTTTGAACCGTCTCTGAAGAGAACATCAACACGATGCTGACGCCTGCGCCAGGAAATTGCTGGACCAGGCGAGTGAGGAGTTGAAGTTCATGGGCGCCCAAAGCATTGGCGTCGTACACGACCCATACCTTGTCGGGTGAAGTACCCTGACGAGAAGCCGTGGCAATATCAAGCGACAGGGTGTTGAGGAGCGTGTTGAACCGGTCCAACATGGCCTCGGTATCCCGGGGCATGAAGATCTCAACTTGGCTGTTCGGGAGTTTTTGCTTGGCGCGACGCACAAAGGCGGCGCCATAGTAATCGAGTAGCTCAGAGGACTGACTGAAGATAACGATGCTTTTGCTGTCCTGCGCTAAAGCGTTGAGACAGCTTTCCATTTGCAGACGATCGGTCACCCTGAAAAAGAACTCAGGACTAGGGTCGTTGATTTGACTTCCAAATTCACTCATGGGAAGCAAACATTCATAGGTGCCATTGCCGTAAAAAGAATATCGAGATGATACTCAAAATGGCCTCATTGTATGCCGTGCGTGCACAGCCTTGCGTTTAAACCTCGGGGGAATGCTTGGCGGCTTGGGCGCTTTGAATGGCGGCTTGTGCGCCCGATGCTGATTCGTCGTGCGCTTGGTTTTGAATGATCAGACCCGACAACTTGGCACCATGTTCCACCGAAATCGAGCCATACGACACATCTCCCTGAACCACAGAGTCTTTTTGGAACTCCACTCGCTCCGCCGCATGGATGTGACCCGCCACCTTGCCCGCGACCATGACCCGATGGGCGGTGATGTCACCTTTAATTTCACCCGTCGGCCCCACGGCCACCGTGATTTTGCTGCCAGCGACCGTTTCGATGTTTCCCAAAACTTTGCCGTCAATGCGAACGCTGTCGCGCACGATCAAGGTGCCCTGAATGGTGGTGGTGCGGCCAATGATGGTGTCGAACTTCTCAGAGCTTGCTGACATTGACTTTTGGCTGAATTTTTCAAACATGCGGTGCCTCTTCGGGGAAAAATCAGTGTGCCTTGTGAGGCAGAACTTTCAAGGGATTCAAAACTTTGCCGTTTTGAAAAATTTCATAGTGCAAATGAGGGCCCGTAGAGCGGCCTGTGCTGCCCACTGCACCAATCGGTGTTTGGTGTCCAACGTTTGTATTTTCTGTGACCAGCCGCTTGCTGAGGTGCGCATAGCGGGTTAAGAAGTTTTCGGCATGCTTGATTTCAATCACATGACCAAAGGTGTTGTCCCATTCGGATCGCACCACCAAGCCAGGCCCAGCAGCAACGACCGGTGTTCCAACTTCAGCAGAAAAATCAATGCCCTCATGCATGGCAAGCGCGCCCGTGAACGGATCGTTGCGCAGGCCAAAGCCACTGGTCAATCGAAAATCGCTCTGAACTGGCACGCCGATGGGCAATGCTTCGAGCCATTCCAAATGTTGACGCCAGTTCTGCTGCTGGCTCTGCAAAGCATCATTGACTGAGTTGACTTGTGAAACGGTTTGCTGAAGTTCTGTTTGCAGCGGTTGTCTAAACAATTGGCCGATGATGTTTTGGGTGAAAGCAGGCAATACAAAGGGTCCGCCCTTGGCGTCTTGGATGTCAGGTGCTCGGTCCTTCAAACTGACTGGCGTTGCCAAGGCCATAAAACGGTTTTTAAGTGTTTCAAGCTTCTTCACGTCCTGCACCGTTTGGTTGAGCGACGCTTGAAGCTGAAGCAGGTTTTGCCGATACACGGCTTCCATGCGCTGCTGTTCTGCCTCGGTGGTCACGCCCCCCAGACTTCTGGCCAAGTCTGGGTTGTATTCCACCGCAATTCGCAAACCCACCCAATTGAGCGCAAAACCCACTAAAACCAAGGCCAGCGCCAAGCCACCCGCGGCAATTAAGATATTGCGCGCAGTGACTGAGATTGATTTAACCCGGCCGGTCGGGCCAGAGAGCCACATGAGTTGCATGGTTTTAAGGGGGTAAGGGGGGCGATTCTAGTGATACAAATCAGGTCAGTCCACCCCTACAGCTGAGAATATGCTTCTAGAAATTAGCCTAAATTGCTGTTTTTAATATAAAACACTAGAATTTGACTCATTCAAAAATATGCAGGCACTTTAGGATCACACCCCATGAGCCAGTCAAAGTGGACCGATGAACACGGTCAGCTTCTGAAAAACTTGCGTCAAAACGCAGGGGTGGACATTGCTACGCTAGCGCGTCGTCATATCTTATCGACAACTCAAATTCGGCAATTAGAAGGCGGTGGCGATTCCGCCTTTTACAACCCTGACATCAAGTTATCGATTGGCATCAAACTACTTCATTCTTTGGGGCATGACTTGCCTGTTGAAGTTGCAACGGTAAATCCTGCGCAAGTCCCCGTTGAAGTTGCAAATAAAGTGCCCGAAGCACTCGCCGTCGAGACAGAATTCAAAACTGAGATCGCTGCCAAGTTGATGCCCTCTTCAAAGCCTGCGCCTTTGAACGCACTGGCCGAGGCTGAAGCAACTTCACCAAACAACGAAGCCGCCTTGAAGCCGCCTAATTTTGCGTGGCCCTTTCTCTTTGTTTTGATTGCCCTGACTTGCATTTGGTTGTATGTGAGCCATTCGAGAGAGTCGGCAACGGCAATGCCTGCGGCCGTTGCAACGGTTGAGACTAACGCGCCCGCCCCTGAAGCTGCGCCATCAGGGGCGCCAGTCGCTCCAATTTCACCAGTTTCTCCAGCTATACCAACCGTCCCAGAGCCCACATCAATCAAGCCCCTTGCTGAAACAGCACCCAAAGTAGCGCTCAAGTCTGCTTGTGCCTGGGGGTCTTCAGAAACCGAGATACAGCCCACCTCTCCTCGGAAATCGGCAGAGTATGTGCACATGGTTGCCGCTCAAAACGTGCTTGTTTGCGTGATGGATGCGGATCAACGCGTGGCCACCTTGGAGTTACAAGCGGGTGATGCACGCAGCATTTACGGCCCCGCTCCCTTCAAGGTTTACAGCGCCAACCTCCATTTATTGAAAGTTTATTTTCAAGGGCAGTACATGAAACTGCCCAGCGAAGATATTCAACAAATTAAGCTGGCTGCAGCGCGATAGCTGCAAATTCACCGAGCCTGCTCAAGCGCCGTTGCGTTTGCCCTTGGTGAGGTCAACACCCAACTGCTTTAGCTTGCGATAAAGATGCGTGCGTTCGAGTCCAGTTTTGTCTGCGACCCGCGTCATGGAGCCGCCTTCGTTGGACAAATGAAATTCAAAGTAGGCCTTTTCAAAAGCATCGCGGGCATCGCGCAAGGGCAAGTCAAGGTCAAAGGTTTGGGAAACCTGAAGTGCGACTTCTGCGCCCGCATTGGCACCTGGCTGCGCCACTGCCACAGCGCCGGGTACCGACTGCGATGCTTGGTAAGCTGCGGCAGCTTGTCGAACTTGCTCTCGTGCCAAGCCTTGCTCCACAGTTTTGAGCAGTTTTTGGAGGGTGATGGGCTTTTCTAAAAACGCTTGTGCGCCAATTCGGATGGCATCCACTGCGGTGTCAATGGTGGCGTGGCCACTCATCATGATGACGGGCATGTTCAGCAGCCCCCCTGTCGACCACTCTTTGAGCAGGGTCACGCCATCGGTATCAGGCATCCAAATATCGAGCAAGACCAAATCGGGCCGGATTCGCAGACGCGCTTCGCGTGCCTGTGCGGCGTTCTCGGCCAACTCAACCGTATGACCTTCGTCGTTCAGGATTTCCGAGAGCAAGTCGCGAATTCCCAGCTCGTCATCCACCACCAAAATGTTTGCCATGTTGCTTTAAGTTGCCTCTAAATTTTTCCTGAATGGCATCTAATGTGCGCATTGAATGGAACTTCATTTGTCTCACAAAAAACTGACATGGATCTTAGATCTGCGCCAACTTCTCGACACTGAATGATAACGACACTTGAGCACCTTTGACCACCCCCTCTTCAACAAGGTTTGCAATGTCCAAACGGGCACCATGTTCATCGGCAATTTTCTTCACCACCGCCAGGCCCAATCCAGTGCCTTTGGCCTTGGTCGTGACGTAGGGTTCAAAGGCTCGCTGCAAAATATTGGGCGCAAAGCCAGGGCCTTCGTCCGAAACGGTCAACTTCACGCGTTTTCTTGCAGGGCTCCAACGGGTGGTCAACATCACCTTGGATTGAGGCTCGCTGGCATCTTGGGCATTCTGAATCAGGTTGTGAACCACCTGTCGAAGTTGTTGGGCATCCCCTTCAATCAAGGGCACCGTGGGGTCTAGGTCGGTTAGAATCTGCGCGCGCGAGGCTGTTTCTGTGGGCTCCTGCGCATACAACACCATCACATCCTGAATCAAGGCATTCAAGTCCAAGGGCGTAAGTTCAGCCGATGGAAGCCTTGCGTAGTCTCTGAATTCATTCACCAAGCGCTTCATGGCCGCCACTTGGTCAACGATGGTTTTGACCGATTTGGAGAGGACAGACTGATCGGCCTCCTCCAGCTTGCCGTCCAACTTTCGCTCCAGCCTTTCGGCAGAAAGCTGAATGGGTGTGAGGGGGTTCTTAATTTCATGGGCCAGCCTGCGCGCCACCTCGCCCCAAGCTTGCGAGCGCTGCGCTGAAACAATTTCAGAAATATCGTCGAACACCAAAAGGCGCATGCCGTCCGGCAATATGGCGCCGCGCGCCACCAGCGTGACCGAGGTCGCCTCCAAGCCCTGTCCAGCAGCATGAATTTCAAAGGACTTTTGCCAATGATCAAGTTCGTGGCGGTCTTTGTCAGCGCTCAGCAGTTCAAACTGTTCTTGAACGCCGGCTGCAAAGTTATGCATATGGGGCAAACTCAACAAAGCCGATTTTTCATGCGCGGCCAAGGGTACTTTCAAAATTCGGGTGGCACCAGGATTGGAAGACTGAATCACGCCACGCGCATTCATCACAATCACCCCGGCGGTCAGGTTGTCTAAGATGGTTTGCAGGTTGCCGCGCGCAGCGTCTAGCTGGCTCAAGCTTCGCTCGACGGTGGTGCGCGCCTCTGACAACTGCTGCGTCATCTCAGCAAAGGAGCGGGTTAAACCACCCAGTTCGTCTTTACCTTGAAGGGTGTATTTAGGCGACAAATCACCCGCCGCCACCTGGCGCATACCGAGCGCCAATAGCAACAAGGGTCGCGCCAACTGATTGCCCAGCAACATCGCAATCAGCACAGCGGCCAACACGGCCATGATGAGGCTCAAGGTCAGCGTGCCAATGTACATTTTCCGAAGGCCATCACGGGCCAATGCGCGTTCTTGGTATTCGCGGTTTGCGGACTGCACATCCAGCGCATTGGCAACCAAAGTGGCCGGCAATTGTTGAGAAATTTGAAGCACCCAAGGATCGTCTTTCAAATTCAAACTGTTCTGTGGCACCAGGGTCAAAACTTTGATGCGCCCATTGGAGGTGCCGGCGATTTCGTCCAGGCCTTCCACAATCTCGACACTGAGATTGCTGCGCACTTGCTTCAGTTGCGAAGCCGTTGGGCGCTCGGGTCGAATGGCAAATTTTGACTCACCTGCAGTGGCAATCAAGCGGCCATCGAGGGTCCAAAGCACCGCATCGCTGGCGTCCATTTGGCTGCGAACTCGGTCCAATGCCAGCGCAGCGCTGGCCTCCTGGACGTCAACCAGCTGCTGCGAGGCCACGCGGGATTGCTTCGCCAAGTCGCTGGTTAAGGTGTCTAAGGTTGCGCGCCCTAAGTTGAGGCCTGCGACCAAGGCACCCTCCACTTTCACATCAAACCAGCTCTCGATAGAGCGTGAGACAAACTGGTAAGACACCACGTAAATCAAGACCCCTGGGACCACGCCCACCAGCGCAAAGATCGTGGCCAGCTTCACCAGCAACTTGGATCCGAATTGCCCTTGCCTGACACGAAAAATCAGGCGGGTTGTGCCCCACACCAGCCCCAACAGTAAAAGGCCTGCTACCGCCAAATTGACGGTATAGAGGCGATCGTAATTGCGGTCATAAAGGGCCCTGTTGCCCGTCGCTTGCGTTAACAAAATCAACAGCACCAAGCCGATGACCAACATCAGAGTGACGCCAATGCCAATCATCCAACGAACCGTTTTGGACGGCTCAGTGCCTGTCGCAATTCGTTCTGTTTTGTGCTGGTTCATGTCTGACTATTTCCGATGATGTGTGACGTCAACGGCTTATATCTGTCGGCAGGCGCAAAGTTTTTTGGGTGGCCAAATTCCATTCGGCATTGCTACCGGCCGTCATCTGGAAAGGTCTTGCCAGCTGCGACACATCGAGTCGAAATTTAAAGATCAAGGTGTACTTGCTGTCAGCTTCTATGTCTGACAAGTCCGCCACCTTCCAATTCACGGTGCGCCTGATCGCCGCCAGGGCTTCGGGCAAAGTCTCAAAGCTTTGCGACAAACTGCTGGCGATCCCCACTGAGCCAATAGGTTCACGCGACACATTCAGTCGCCACAGGCGAGTGAGGGGTTGGTAAGCCAAGCGGTAATGACGTGACACATTGTTTATTTTTTTGTCGGTCCAATACCAACGGTCACGCGTGATCTCAACTTCTGCCAAGAAATAGAGGGGCATGCCTTTTTGCAGCGCATCTTCCACAATGGTGCTCAGATCGAGTCGCAAACTGCTTTGCAATAGCAATGCACCCTCCGATCTTCCAAGCCTGAGCTCTGTCACCTCGAGGGGGTTAGCCGATGGGGCTGGGGCTGGCGATTGCGCTTGGGCGTGCGGGCTGAACAAGCCCCCCCAACACGCGCACAACAAAAGCGCACGAAGCCAAAAGCTTGCGCGCCAAGGTCCATTCCACTCAGATTGAACGCTTTTCCAGCAGTGCGTAATAAAAACCGTCATGTTCACCCATGTGATTGTCGCGGAGACTGGGTTCAGAATTGGCATTTGAGGGCGTTAAATGCCCCGGAGAAGGCAGGATCAGGGCATCAGTGTTGTGTTGAACAAACGTTTGAATTTGGGTTTCACCCTCCGCCTTGAAAACAGAGCAGGTGCAATACAGCAGTCGCCCCCCAGGTTTGACCAAGGGCCAAAGCGCTTTCAGGAGTGTGGCCTGAATATCGGCCAGCTGCTGCACATCGGTTTCTCGCCGTAACCAACGCACATCGGGATGCCGGCGACCAATGCCCGAAGCCGTACAAGGCGCATCCAGCAAGATGGCGTCAAAGGCTTGCCCATCCCACCAAGTATCTGGATGGGCGGCATCTGCCGCCACCACGGTTGCGGTCACGTTCAGGCGGTCTAGGTTTTGTTGGATGCGTTCGCAACGCTTGGCGTCCACATCGAGGGCGAAGACATGGGCGGCTGGCGAGCACTCCAAAAGATGGCCCGTTTTACCACCGGGTGCGGCGCAAGCGTCTAGAACTCGCAAGGGGCGCCCTTCTGTCACCAACCCGTTTAACAGCAGGGGCGCTGCCAATTGAGCGGCAGCATCTTGAACGGAAACATGGCCCAGATCGAAACCTGGAAGCTGGTGCACGGGCACCGCCTTAGACAACTGAACACCCATGTCACCGACTGCTTTGGCGGTCATGCCCTGCTCCAACAATACTTGCAAATAGCCAGGCACCGTTTGGTGCTTCGGGCTCACACGCAAAGTCATGGGCGCAGCAGATTGCGCAGCCTGCAAAATGGTCTGCCAATTGAATGGGTGATCGGCTTGTAATCGCTGAACCCACCAAACAGGATGGTTCCACTGCGCCGTTGCGTCGGCGTTCGTGGTGGCCACTAATTTTTCTCTTTCGCGCAAAAATCTGCGCAAACACGCATTGATGAAAGACGCTTGCGCACGCATGTCTTTGTGTCTGCGAGCGGCCTCAACGGCCTGGTTCACCAGCGTGTGGGCAGGATACGGCGCTGAGTCTTCCTGCCATGACAATGCGAGGACCGTGCAAAGCAAGGCATCGGCTGTGGCTGGCGGTGCTTTGCGCGCAAGCGTTTTTCGCAGCGCCACAGCCCGCCCCCAAGATCGCATGGCCTGAAAAGACAAGGCCTGCACACCGGGCCTTAAATCCTTGGCAACCGCATCGATGGCCGCCGTCATAGAACGACCACTGTGAACTGCATGTGCAACTTGGGCTGTCGCTTGCAACAATTGCCAAAGAGGGGCTTGTAAATTTTGAGAAGGCGCGTTCATTCGACGTTGATCACAAACCCAGTTGCAGGCTCAAGCCAGTAAGTCTGCAATGTCCAAAGTTTGCGCAGGCACAAACTTGACTTGCCTGGCGAGCAAGCTGGCAGGGAATTGGGTCACGGCTTCGTTGTATTTCAAAGCAGCTTGGTTGTAGGCATCCATCAATGGCCAAGCCTGCGCTTTAAGGCGATCAAACTTGTAGGGCAGTGGATCAATGAACCAGGTCGGTTCGCCACTTTGGCCTGCACGAATTTCTGCTTTGGCCCAAGCTGCCAAGGACAATCTCTCTTGATTGAATTGTTGCATCGCAAGCACCGAGAGCGGTTGTGTTCGCGCCAAGTCCAAGCTGTCAGAAAGATTTTCCAAAATTTTGAGGAGATTTAAATCGCGCTCATTCTTTAAAAGTGCTTCCGGCAATGCGGCCTCTTCCATTTCGCTGAGCATGTCGCGCATCGAGGCCGGTAAATTGCCTTGCATCCAAATGAGCACCCGAAGCAGTTGTGCATCCACTGCCGCAAACTGTTTGGCCACGCTGGCGCGCAACACGACCAAGCGGTTGTAGGCGCCAACAGCCCAAAAGAACAGGACTGCCAAGAGGGAGCAAAAAATCAGAAGAGCCATGTTGCCGTCATTGTGAATCAAAACATTCGCAAAAACAAAACGCCTCTGGCCGTTTCCACGGATCAGAGGCGTTGGTCATTCCGGCCGAAGCCGGAAGTCGATCAGGCTTTCGAGTCAGCAGCGTTGGCTGCGTCTTCGGTCAACTGTTGCGCTTCGGCCAATTCAACGGCTTCAGCTTCTGTGATGGCGCGGCGTTCTGCCTCGTCCA
>CAIMUZ010000154.1 GCA_903844775.1 uncultured Burkholderiales bacterium
AATCTCCACCCCATGCTCAACGTAGCCGTCAAGGCTGCACGCGCCGCCGGCGCCATCATCAACCGCGCGGCCTTGGACGTGGAGGCTGTTCGAATTTCGCAAAAACAAGTCAATGACTTCGTGACCGAAGTCGATTTGGCCAGCGAAAACTCCATCATCGAAACCCTTCTCACCGCCTACCCTCATCACGGCATCTTGGCCGAAGAGTCTGGCAACACGCATGGCAACCCCAACGCTGACCATGTTTGGATCATAGATCCGCTCGATGGCACCACCAACTTCATTCACGGTTTTCCTGTTTACTGCGTCAGCATTGCGCTGGCCGTCAATGGCAAAGTAGAACAAGCCGTGGTCTACGACCCCTCACGCAACGATCTGTTCACAGCCACCAAAGGCCGAGGCTCCTACATGAACGATCGTCGCTTGCGCACCAGCAAGCGTACGCAAATGCATGAGTGCCTTATTTCCACAGGCTTTCCATTCCGTCCTGGAGACAACTTCAACCAATACCTGCGCATGATGGGCGAGGTGATGCAGCGCACCGAGGGCTTGCGCAGACCGGGTGCGGCGGCATTGGACTTGGCTTATGTGGCCGCAGGTTTCACAGATGCGTTCTTTGAAACAGGTCTTCAGCCTTGGGACGTTGCAGCAGGCGCCTTGCTGGTCACTGAAGCGGGCGGCTTGGTGGGCAACTTCACGGGTGACGCCGATTTCTTGGAACAAAAAGAATGCTTGGCAGGCACGCCTAAAATTTACGGACAGCTGGTTCCTATTCTCAGCAAGTACAGCAAATTCGCCAGTGCCGGCGAAAAAGCTGCCATGCGTGCGGCCGACATCAAAGATACGGAAGCGCGTCAAACGTCAACTGACAGTCCGATCTAAGCCATGACTGATGCGCTCGACTTGAGTGCCCACACGCCCATGATGCAGCAGTATCTGCGCATCAAGGCGGAGTTTCCTGACACCTTGGTTTTTTACCGAATGGGTGACTTTTACGAAATGTTCTTTGAAGACGCCGAGCGTGCCGCCGGTCTCATGGACATCACCCTCACACATCGCGGTCAAACAGCGGGCAAGCCAATTGCCATGGCGGGTGTGCCATTTCATTCTGTTGAAAACTATTTGGCCAAGCTCATCAAACTGGGCGAGTCTGTGGCCATCTGCGAACAAGTGGGCGATGTGGCCACCAGCAAGGGGCCTGTAGAGCGCAAAGTGGTCAGGGTCGTGACCCCAGGTACCCTTACAGACACAGAGTTGCTGTCTGACAAAAGCGAAGCGATTTTATTGTCACTGCACATTGCACCGCGCAATGCGTGCGGCCTGGCTTGGCTCAGCGTCACACAAGGCGTATTGCACTTGGCCGAATGCACTCACGATGAAATGGCAGATTGGCTCGAGCGAATTTCGCCCAGCGAGTTGCTGGTCAGTGCCAGCATTAGCCCAAAATGGGAGCAGCAACTTCAATCGCTCAAATTGGGCCAACGAGGCGTTCCCCTGTCACTCACATTGCGTCCCGATTTTCAATACGAATCCGGCCTGGGTCATGGCAAGCTCACCAAGCAACTCAATGTGGCCAGCCTGGCTGCTTGGGATGCTGACAAACTCAGCCAGGCTCATGCTGCAGCAGGCGCCTTACTCACCTATGCTGAACACACACAAGGCAGATCCTTGCCACATGTGTCACAGCTCAAAGTTCAAAAGGCCAATGACCTCATTGACCTGCCCTCTAGCACGCGCCGCAATTTAGAACTCACACAAACTTTGCGGGGCGAAGAGTCGCCCACCCTCTTTTCATTGCTTGACACCTGCATGACAGGCATGGGCAGTCGTCAACTCAAACAATGGCTACTCAACCCGCCGCGCGACAGGCAAATTGCGTTCGATCGTTTGGCTGTCATCGATCAATTGAACGATCACGGTGCCGCAGCCCAAAGTGGCGTCGCCATCTGGTTTCGACTGAGAGAACAACTCAAAGGCGCCAGCGACGTGGAACGCATCACTGCGCGCATTGCTCTCAAACAAGTTCGGCCCCGAGAACTGGTCGCCCTTAAAAATGCGCTCATTCGCTCCACCTCTTTGGCGCATCACTTGCAAAAAACATTGGGTCACTTGTCGCCTACCAAATTGTTGCACGACATCCACTTTGATCTGCAGCCGCCGACTGGTTTGATTGAAATACTGCAACAGGCCCTGTTGGAAGAGCCGGCCAATTTGATTCGTGATGGTGGTGTCATGGCAAATGGCTTGGACACAGAGTTGGACGAGTTGCGAGCTATTCAAACCAATTGCGACGACTTCCTGCTTGAATTGGAAACTCGCGAGAAAGCACGCACGGGCATTGCCAATTTGAAAGTGCAATTCAACAAAGTTCATGGGTTCTACATTGAAGTGACTCAAGGTCAAATCGACAAAGTACCCGAGGACTATCGTCGGCGCCAAACCTTGAAGAATGCAGAACGCTTCATCACGCCAGAACTCAAAGCTTTTGAAGACAAGGCCTTGTCTGCGCAAGAGCGCGCATTGGCACGCGAAAAATACTTGTACGAACTCTTGTTAGAACAACTGCAAACGCACATTCAGTCTCTCACCAAATTGGCCCAAGCGATGGCCGCTTTGGATGCACTTTGCACGCTGACAGAGAGGGCCGCCACCCTGAACTGGTGCGCACCACAATTCACCAAAGAACCGTGCATTGAAATTAGGCAAGGCCGTCATCCCGTTGTGGAAGCTCGGTTGGCGGAGACAACAGGTGGCAGCTTCATTGCCAACGATTGCCTGATGAGCAGCAAGCAACGTTTGCAGATCATCACTGGCCCCAACATGGGTGGTAAGTCCACTTACATGCGACAGGTCGCATTGATCGTTCTTTTGGCCAGCATAGGCAGCCATGTGCCCGCCAGCAGTTGCAGGCTGGGGCCCATTGATGCAATTCACACGCGCATCGGCGCTGCCGATGACTTGGCCAATGCCCAATCAACCTTCATGCTGGAGATGACCGAAGCCGCTCAAATTTTGCACAGTGCTACGCCTTTGTCTTTGGTTCTCATGGACGAAATTGGGCGCGGTACATCGACCTTTGACGGCCTGGCCTTGGCCAGCGGCATTGCCACGCACCTGCACGATAAAACACAAGCTTTCTCGATGTTTGCCACGCATTACTTTGAACTCACCGAGTTTCCAGCCACCCATCATGCTGCCTTGAACATGCATGTGGGCGCCAAAGAATCGGGCAATGACATTGTATTTTTGCATGAGCTACAAGCGGGTCCTGCAAGCAAGAGTTATGGCGTACAAGTGGCCAAATTGGCAGGCATGCCAGCTGGGGTTTTGAACCATGCACGTCATACTTTGTCTGCCTTGGAGGCCGGCGCCAACGAAAACCGCATTCAGGTTGATCTCTTTGCACCGCCCCCTGAAGCAGAAAGCGCAGAACCCTCCGCACTGGAAGCTGCCTTGAATCAAATCGATCCCGACACCCTTAGTCCGCGAGAGGCACTAGAAGCTCTTTACCGTTTGCAGCGTATCTTAAAGCGTTCAGAAAATTAACATTCACTGTTCAGGAAAAAGATGCGGGAGAATTAAAGTTGAAGGCATGCACCACTCAACAAAATTTCAACACCAGAAGAAAAATTGATTTGATGAAAAACATTATTTTTTCGCACGGTAACGGCTTTCCAGCCAGTACCTATCGCAGCATGACCAAGGATTTAGTTCGCCGTGGTTTCAAAGTTTCCGCCGTTGAAAAATTTGGCCACAACCCGGAATTCCCAGTCACCAGCAACTGGCCCTTTTTGGTTCAAGAACTGGCTGAATTTGCGGAACAGATCACCACTCAAACTGGAGAAAAATCCTACTTTGTCGGCCATTCGCTAGGCGGACTTCTCAGTTTGATGTGCGCATCAAAATATCCCCATTTAACGGCAGGTGTTGTGTTACTTGACTCACCCGTCATGGGGGGATGGAAAGCCAGCGCCCTCAACTTGGCCAAGAAAACCAATTGGATTGGCGCCATGAGTCCTGGCAGAATTAGCAAATCGCGCCGGCAACATTGGCCCCATGTTGAAGCAGTCATTGAACACTTCAAACACAAACGTGCCTTTGCAAATTGGCACCCAGAGGCTTTACACGACTATGCAGAACATGGGACTGTTGAAGAAAACAGCGAACGCGTTCTAAGCTTTGACCGCGGCATTGAGACTGCTATTTACAACACCTTGCCGCACAATTTAGGTTCCATGCTGAAAAGCCATTCGTTGAAATGTGGTGTTGCATTTGTGGGAGGAACACATTCACGAGAAATGCGCTTGGTAGGCACAGACTTAACTGACAAGGTCTCTAAAGGCAGAGTGATGTGGCTTGATGGCAGCCACTTGTTTCCCATGGAAAAACCCTTTGCCACTGCTGCAGCTGTAGAAGCTGCACTTCGCAATTTGGGCGCAACACCTCACTGAAATAACAGGGCAGATTTTTACCCCGTCCAATTCACAGTACCCGTCCACGCGGTACCCAGCACCAAAAGGCCAAAGCCGATTCGATACCAAGCAAAAACTTCAAAGCTGTGGCTTGCAATGTATTTGAGAAGCCATCGCACGCAAATCCAAGCGCTGATAAACGACACAACAAGGCCTGTTGCAAACATGGGCACGTCATCAAATGACAATAGTGCGCGTTCTTTGTAGAGGCTGTAAACACCTGCACCGATGAGCGTAGGGATTGCCAAGAAAAAGGAAAAGTCAGTTGCAGCTTTTCGTGACAAGCCCAGCAACATACCGCCGATAATGGTGGCACCGCTTCTGCTGGTACCCGGCACCA
>CAIMUZ010000155.1 GCA_903844775.1 uncultured Burkholderiales bacterium
AGAAATTCCGGAAAGAAATACATTTCCTACGATAGCCGTTTGTGCCAGGCCTCCTCTAATATGCCCGACAAATGCTCTTGTGAAATTGAACAATCGTTCGCTGATGCCCGATTCGTTCATCAAACTTCCTGCCAGTGTGAACAGCGGCACCGCCAGCAAAGGGAAGGACTGAACACTGGTGGCGACACGCTGAGCCACGACAGAAACTGGAATACCCTCCAAGCCAATGACCAACATGGAAGAGCCCAGCATGGCAAAGCCTATGGGCAATCCCAGCAAAAGCAAACCGACAAATACACACAAAAGCAAAGTTAGCATGGGGCTCTCAAACTTGGGCTGAATCGATCACGGTTTCGGTCGCGTTTTGAAAAACTTTCTCTGGCCCTTCCTCCAGCAAAATGATGCTGCCGTGGAAAAGAGTCAAGGCAAAGCCAATCGGCATGGCCACGAAAGTCCAGCCCATGGACAGGCCCAGCATGGGCGTGTGACTTCCCCATACACCCAATGTGTGTGAACATCCGGCGTAAATAGAAGCCAGAAAAACAATCAGCCCAGCGGCATATGATAAATAGCCCACTGATCGCCGGGCCGAGTTAGACAATCTCAGAATCAGAATATCGATTCGAATGTGCATCTTTGACCGTAAAGCAGACGGCACGCCCAGCATGACCATCCAAACAAAAAGGGTGACAACAATCTCCTCGGACCAAGTCAGTGGGTTGTTAAACACATACCGCAGTACCACACCCAACCCGAGAAGCAATGCCAGCGTTGCCATCATGACCATGATAAGCAAATCTTCGAGACGTGCAAGACGCCTATCAATGGTCTTGAGTGTTGACAACATCCGGATTATTTTCCGCCACGCATGCGATCAATTTCTGTACGGACTCGCTTCCAATGCTCTGTGCCCCAACGCGCCTCTAAGCGTGAATAGACTGGCGTCATCTTGGCAGAGAATGCATCGCGATCAGGGTTATCAATGATCTTGATCTTGCCGGATTTGCGAATGTCCTCCAGCATAGAAACCTCCCGAGCCTGTTGCATCTCGGAATTCTTGGCCGATGACGCTGCCGCTTCATCGATCAACAGTTTTTGCAATTCTGGCTTGAGCTTATCAAGGCTGTTCTTGTTGATGAGGATGGTGTTGTTCTGAAGCATGTGGCGGGTCATGGACAACACCCCCTGCACCTCATAGAATTTGCGTGAATAGATCGTGGGAATTGGATTTTCCTGACCATCAACGGTCTTTTGCTGAAGCGCTGTGTAAACCTCACCAAAAGGAATCGGTGTGGGTGCCGCACCAAAACCCCTCACCATCTCCACCCAAATCGGCGACTCAGGTACTCGAACTTTCAGCCCCGCCATGTCCTCAGGCTTTCGAACTTCCTTGTTCGAAAAGGTGAAATTGCGCCACCCCCAATACCAGATTTTGCTCAACGGAACAATGTTGTGTTTGTCTTTTAACTCGGTCCAAATTGGCTCCATGGCAGGACCACGAATCACGGACTCCGCCTCTTTCCAGTCTTTCCAGAGAAAGGGTGCACTGGGCATCTCAAAGGCAGGTACCATGGAGTTGAGTGTTGGCATTGACGGGGAAGAAATGTCCAATGCGCCCGACTTTAATTGTTGGAGCAAGTCCACTTCTTTACCAAGTTGCTCAGAAGGAAAAACCCTAACAACCAATTGTCCGCCTGATTTTTTTGTGACGTTATCAGCGAACTCTTTGTAAAGGTCGTGAGCAATTTCCCCAGGACTGTTGGCATGTCCAAATCGCAATGTGGTTTGAGCCATGACTGCGGTCGAAAACATTGCCACAAACAAAGATGTGACCAGAAAAGGCAAAGAGCGCTTAAATTTCATTTCAACTCCTTTTGTAAAAAATCCATACTGCTTTATCCTATAAACTTAAACAAGTTAGTGATTTCCCTATTAATTTTTTCTGTCGTGGTGGAGATGCCCTAGCCTCAGATCTAGATCGCTCGAAATACAGGTTGCCCGATGCTTCTCAAGAAGTCTCGGCAGCAAAACCGAAACCAAAACCCAAAAAGGTGTCACGCCCATGAGCCGCATCAAATCCATCGAGATCGTTGATTTCCAATTTGACTCTCCGAACAAGGAGCGCATCGGGGTAGGTCAACTGATTACTTATAAAAAAGGGGCGTCCATCCGCGCCACCAAAAATGCCATCGTTATCAC
>CAIMUZ010000156.1 GCA_903844775.1 uncultured Burkholderiales bacterium
CCAAATAGGCACACGTTGATCTGGTTCCGGAGAGTGTGCGGGTAGGTAGCATCGAGCCGAGTGGGCAACCCTCGGCCCAGAGTAATGGCGGTCACATTGAGGGTAACTTCAATGCACAGAATCCGGCTTATCGGCAGGCTTCACACTTTATTCACTGGCTTGATCAAGGCCAAAAAAAACGCGCCCTAGAGCGCGTTTTAGCTAGAGTGCACTTCGTTCAGCGTGTTGGGACCAAGCTGGCTGCCAATGCAAACACAGAGTTGGGCACGTTCATTTTGACGGGCTGACTTTTGGGCTTGGCAAACACACCGCGCTTGACCACAGAGGGCGCTGGCTCAACGGTCACACCTTTGGCGCGCTGCTCAGACACCAACTGACGCAAGCTGATCGATTGCAGGTGTGCCAGCATTTTTTCATTCAAGCTGGCCCACAACTCACTGCTCATCCAGGTGCTGCCTTCGGTGTTGCTGGCGTCTTCTGATTCGGCTGAAAAATCAACCGCACTCACAATGTCGGCCATTGTGATTTTTTCAGCGTTGCGGGCCAAAGAGTAACCGCCGCCAGGACCGCGCGTGCTTTCCACCAAATGGTGTTGACGCAGTTTGCTGAACAGTTGCTCCAAATAGGAGAGTGAAATTTGGTGACGTTCGCTGATGGCCGAGAGCGAAACAGGGCCTCGATCCTCGCGCAATGCGACATCGATCATGGCCGTAACGGCAAAACGACTTTTGGTGCTCAAACGCATGGTGTTTTCCTTTCAGCGCAGGCGGCGAATCAAACTATGAGACATTTTCTCAAACTTATTAGCACAATTGAGGATGACCGGATGAATTTCAAGGGCTTCATTGTCATCAATGTGGCAAAAATACGCCAAAAAGGCGTCATTTTTTCAAAATCTTTCATAAGGCATGAGGGCGCGCCATTGGCCAGGTGCCAACGGGGCCATCAAAACCCGGCCCATTCGCACCCTTTTGAGCCCAATCAGGCGCAGGCCTGTGTTTTCAATGACCCCTGCGGCATACCCCGGCAGGTACCCCTTGAAAGCCATGCGCAAACCCGTTTTTTCTGGATTCTCGCTACTGAGACTGGTTTTAAGGCCCATGGGGCACATGTCTCGCAGCTGGTCGGGGCTGACCGAACCTTGCACCTCGGCCAGCATTTCATGTTCTAAGGGGCTGCGTTCGTCTTGAAGTTTGCGCAGCATGCTGGGGTCTTCGGACAAGACCACCAGGCCGGTTGCGGCATCCTCGAGGGCGGCGGCGCATTGAAGTATTTTGAGGAGCCGCGGTGTGAGGCTGATGCCGGATCGGTCTTGATGGGCGCGCATCTCGGGCGTCAAGTTTTTCCAAATGTTGGTGTGGCTCTGGGGCATGCAACTTTGCCCAGCAGCTTTGTGCAGGATGACCGTGAGCAGGGGAACTTTGCCGCGCTGTGCCGTGCTGTGAATGTCGATTTTTTCATCGCTCACACGGTGTGCGGGCTCGTACACCACCACTTCATTGACCTTGACCCAGCCCCCCACAATGACCTGTTCGGCTTCGCTGCGGGAGCATTTCAAAATATCGGCCACACGTTTGGCCAGGCGAATGCCCTCGGTGGGGTTCATTGCATGCATGAGGGCCTTGTTGTTTCAGTGATTGCCAGGCGGCATCGACTGAATGCGGTCCACGTGGGCCTGCAATGAACGCGCAGCCACTGGCCACAAACGTTCGGGCACGTCGTCATAGGCATGCGCCACCCAATCTTCCAAGGTGCCATGCGGCAGGGCGCGCATAGCGGCGATCACTTTGGCTTCCCGCTTTAAGCGATGGGCTTTGAGGTGTGCAATGGCTTGCGAGGCAAACCCCAACACGTACCCATGCGCTGGCAGAATAAATTCAAGCGAGTGGGCTTGGCATTCATGGGCCAACAAGTCCAATGAATCGAGGTAGTCGTTCATGCTCCCATCGGGTGGATTCACCACCGTGGTGCTGCCATTCAGAACATGATCGCCTGTGAACAACAAGCCATCTTCCAAAAGCGCCAGGCACAAATGATTGGCGGCATGTCCTGGGGTGTGCAGTACTTTCAAGCTGTGCTCACCGACCTTCAAAATTTCGTCGTGTTGAAGTTCGCGATCGGGCTTGAATTGACTTTGCGCGTTGGCCGTGCTGGCAGAGGACAGGCCCAAAATAGGTGGCACACCACCGGCTTGTCCGTTGCAAAGAGTTTGCAAAGGCTTGGCGCCAGGTGAATGGTCGGGGTGTGAGTGGGTGCACACAATCATCCGAATTTGACCGCCAGTGGCGCGCCAAATTTTTTCCAAATGATCGGGGTCTGCAGGGCCCGGGTCAATCACAATAAAGCCACTTTGGGGGTCGCCCACCCAGTAGGTGTTGGTGCCTGGGCCTGTCATCACGCCAGGGTTGGGCGCGGTCAGTCGCTGCACATTTTTGAGCAGGGCCACGGGGTGGTCGGACTGCCAATCAAGGTGATGCACGATTTGCCCATCGGGGCTGGTCAGCGCCAATTCGCCAAAAGGCGATTCGTGCTCCATGTAGCGCGCTTCTTTGCCAGCCAACCAGCCTGCGCGAGGACAACTGGTCCACAGCGGTTCGTCGTTGACGGCGCAGGCATCCAGCACGGCTTGCACATTGGCAAATGGCGTCAGACGCTGCAAAGTGCGAATGGTCGGGAAAATGATGAAGAAGTCACCTGCTTCATGGCGCTTGAGCGCGTCGGCAGGGCGCACCCACACTGGCTCAAATTGTTCGGATTCATCGGCCACAGGTGTTTGACCTTCGGGCATGCGGGCCACTAAGAAGGGCACATCAAAGCGCTTGGGCAAATCACGATCGGTGATCCAGTGGGCCAGCACATAGACCTGTTCGGCCGCCAGTTTCATGCCCAAAGCGGCACATTGCGCTGCAAAGGGCTGGCTTCGATCGAGCTTGGCGATGTCTTGCGCCGTGGCCATGCTTTGATCGGCACGGTAGGCCAGCAAGATGCCCAGCTCTTCAAAACTTTCACGGATGGCGGCAATGGCTTGTGTGAGGTGCAGGTCACTTTGGGTGGGTCGTCGCCGTGCGTGGGCGTGCGAAGCCGCATCGAGGGCGTCGATGCCGCCACCCGGAAACACATAAGCGCCAGGTGCAAAGCTGGCTGTCAGCGAGCGCCGAGTCATGAGGACTTCAATGCCTTGGGGGCTGTCGCGCAGCAACAGCACTGTGGCGGCGGGCCGTGTCACGGCGGGTTCTCGCTGGGGATGCAAAAGTTGATGAGGTCTGACCATGTGCTGATTATCAGGCCTTGTGTCAACCAGGGGCCGAACCGAGGATAATTCGGTCATGCGAATTCGCTTTACAAAAATGCAAGGGGCGGGCAATGACTTTGTGGTGCTCGATGAAACGCGTGCGCGGCATCAGCTCACCCAAGCCCAATACCGTTTCTTGGCCGACCGACACTTTGGTGTGGGCGCCGATCAAATTCTGACGGTGCGCCCCGCACCCAATGACACACTCGACTTTGAATACGTGATTCACAATGCCGATGGCGGTGAGGTCGAGCACTGCGGCAATGGCGCGCGTTGCTTTGTGCGCTATGTGCGCGACAAAGGGCTGACCTCCAAAGACCGCATTCGCGTGAAAGTGCAGCAAGGCGAAATTGAATTGAACATGAACCCCGATGGCCGCGTGACGGTCAACATGGGCGCACCCATCTTGAATTTGCCCCAAGTTCCTTTTCAATCTGAAGGCTTGCAACACAAGTCGGTGAATGGCTGTGAAGTCTGGCGCTTGACTTTGAATCTGAAGGACTTTGCCACAGGCGCACCTGAAGTGGCGGATGTGGCTGTGGTGTCGATGGGCAATCCACACGCGGTTCAGGTGGTGGACAACGTTGACACGGCGCCTGTTTTGACGCATGGCCCTTTGATTGAAAACCACAGCGCCTTCCCCAATCGCGTCAACGCCGGCTTCATGCAAGTACTCAGCCGTGATGCCATTCGTTTGCGCGTATTTGAACGCGGCGCTGGCGAAACATTGGCCTGCGGAACAGGTGCTTGTGCGGCCGTGGTCGCTGGCATCCGCATGGGGTTACTCAACCCGAAAGTAGATGTTCAAACGCATGGCGGCGTGCTCACCATTGAATGGCAGGGCGCGACTTTGCAAGATGTGTCTCAACCCGTGTGGATGACGGGGCCGGCCATATCGGTGTTTGAAGGCGAAATTGACGTTCCCGAATTACCTTGAAATTAGAAAGACAGGCATGACCCCTACCCCCATCAATCCGATGAACACCATCACAGAAGAAGACCTCGCTGATTTCTAGGCCAACACGCCAGATTTTTATGTGCGCCATGCGCAGTTGTTGTCATCGGTTCATTTGATGAGTCCCGACAACCACCGTTCGGTGAGCTTGCAAGAGCGTCAAGCCCAAATGCTGCGCGACAAAATTCGTGCGCTCGAGATGCGCATCATGGACATGATTCGCCATGGCAACGAGAACATGATCATCACCGAAAAGCTGCAGAAGTGGGCCTGTGAGTTGTTGCAAACACCCGCTTCTGAAAGAGTACCGTCAGCACTGAAAAATATTGAAATGCGCTTTCAAGTGCCTCAAGTGGCGGTGCGTTTGTGGGGTGTGGCCGATGTGTTTTCCGATGCGCCCTATGCCCAAGCAGTGAGTGCGGAAGTCAAAGAGGCAGCGGCCACTTATGTCTCACCTTTTGTGGGTGCAGGCACGGGCATTGAAGCGGTTCAATGGCTGCAAATGCCCGCGCAGGCGGCTTCTGTGGCCTTGTTGCCATTGCGTTTGCGCAAAGAGCAAACGCCATTTGGCTTGTTGGTGCTGGCGTCACCGGATGCGCAGCGCTTTCACAGCGGCATGGGCACCGACTTCTTGGAACACTTGGCGGAGTTGTGCAGTGCGGCTTTGTCTGCCCTCTTGCCCGCAAAGGCCTAAGGCTTAAGCCATGGACGAGCGCGTTGCGCGTTATCTCGATCATGTGCGTTTTGAGAAACGCCTGGCAGAGAGAACCGCAACGCTGTATTCCTTAGATCTCCAAAAGCTTTCAGAATTGGCACTTGAGGCCCAGCTGGATTTGGTGCAGGTTCAAACCACGCATGTGCGCAGGTGGGTGGCGCAAATGCACAGCGGCGGCCGCTCAGGTCGCGGTATTGCTTTGATTTTGTCCGGCTGGCGCGGTTTTTACCATTGGCTGGCGCGTGAAAATCTCATTGCGCACAACCCTGTTGAAGGTGTGCGCGCCCCCAAAGTTTCAAAGCCTCTGCCCAAAGCCTTGGGCGTGGACGAAGCAGTGCAGTTGGCCGAACACGCTGAAGAAGCCGATGACCCATGGCTAGAAGCGCGTGATGTTGCCATGGTGGAACTGCTTTACGGGTGTGGCTTGCGGGTGGCAGAGCTCACGGGCTTGGACGTGGCGGCCAGCACAGAAGCCGCCAAAAAAGGGCGTGGCTGGATCGATATGCAAGGCGCCGAGGTCATGGTGCAAGGCAAGGGCGGCAAACGAAGAACAGTGCCTTTGGGGCAGGCTGCTTTGAAGGCGCTTGCGCTTTGGTTGCCCATGCGCAGTCAGGCGCTGGGCATGATGACCCAATCGGTGCCAGGCTTGTCAGATGCTGCGCTGGCGCTTTTTCCGGGTCGGCATGGCACGCGATTATCAGCACAGTCGGTGTGGCAAAGGTTGAAACGGCGCAGTTTGTTGGCAGGCATGGCCACGCCAGTGCATCCTCACATGTTGCGGCATTCCTTTGCCAGTCATTTGCTTCAGTCAAGCAGTGACTTGCGCGCTGTCCAAGAGTTGTTGGGCCACGCCAACATCAGCACCACACAGGTTTACACACGACTGGATTTTCAGCATTTGTCCAAAGCCTATGACGCGGCGCACCCTCGGGCCAAGCGTAAAAAATAATCTCCAGCGGCCAAAGGCTTTGAAGGCCTCGCCGAGTGGGACAATGGCGGCATGAAAACGATTCAACTCAAAGCGGGCAAAGAACGCTCTTTGCAACGCCAGCATCCTTGGATTTTTGAATCGGCCATTGCCAAGGGCAGTGCCGATGCCGGTGAAACTGTGCGAGTTGAGTCTAGCGAAGGTGTGTTTTTGGCATGGGCTGCATTCAGTCCCACTTCGCGAATCAGAGCGCGTGTTTGGAGTTTCAACGAAGCGCAGCGCATTGATGCTGAGTTCATTCAAGGGCTCATTCAACACTCAATTCAAGCGCGCAGTTTGTTTGACATTCAAAGCAATGGCATGCGATTGGTCCATGGTGAATCTGACGGTTTACCAGGTTTGGTGGTGGACCGTTATGGCGATACCTTGGTGGCGCAATTCACGTCTTGTGGCACTGAACGCTTTAAAGATGTGATGGCCGATGCTTTGCTGAAAGCCACAGGTCTCAGCAAACTTTACGAGCGCTCAGATGCCAATGTTCGCTCACTGGAAGGTTTGCCAGAAGTGACCGGCTGGCTGCGGGGTGAGGGGCCCACAGAGATCAGTTTGCAGGAGCATGGGTGGCAGTTGTCTCTGAACATTGCAGAAGGCCATAAAACAGGTTTCTATTTGGACCAACGCGATAGCCGTTATCGCTTTTACCAACACACTCAGTTTCGCAAGTTTCAAAATGTGCTCAATTGCTATTGCTACACGGGTGGTTTCACCGTGGCGGCCTTCGCAGGCGGTGCTGCGCATGTCACGTCCATTGATTCGTCTGGGCCTGCGCTTGAGAAAGCCAAGGCCAATGTGTTGCTCAATGGGTTTGATCTGTCGCGCACCACGTTCATGGATGCTGATGTGAATGCTTCGATGCGTGCTTTCATTGAGCAAGGTCTGCAGTTTGATGCAATTGTGCTGGACCCGCCTAAATTCGCGCCCACTGCGGCGCATGCGGAGCGTGCTGCGCGTGCCTACAAAGACATTAATCGGTTGGCGTTTAAGTTGTTGGCGCCGGGCGGGGAGTTGTTCACTTATTCGTGCTCTGGCGGGATCAGTGCTGATTTATTTCACAAGATTGTGGCTTCAGCGGGGACTGATGCGGGTGTAGATGGGTATATCAGTGAGCGCTTGCAAGGTGCGCCTGATCATCCTATGACTGTTTATTTTCCGGAAGGGGAGTATTTGAAGGGCTTGGTGGTGGTTAAGAAGAGATGAGCGCTATTTCGCTCGCAGGGTGAGGATGGATTGGGCGGGCGCCTCATACTGGCTACCAGAAATCGTTACCCGCCCAATCCATCCTCACCCTGTAAAGTGTTTGGGCAGGCACCTCATACTGGCTACCAGAAATCGTTACCCGCCCAATCCATCCTCACCCTGTAAAGTGTTTGGGATGGGGACTCATACTGGGGTAGCGGAAATCGTTGCCTGCCTAATCCGTCCTCGCAATGAGAAGTGTTTGGGTTGATGGATACACTTTGTTTCTATTTTGATTTTTGCTTGAACGTTTTTTTGGAGTGTTTTCATGGCTTTGATTCCTGCCACTATCCTGACTGGCTTTTTAGGCGCTGGCAAAACTACGCTGTTGAAGCGCGTTTTGACAGAGGCGCACGGCCAAAAAATTGCCATCATTGAGAATGAATTTGGTGAAGAAAATATTGACAATGATATTTTGGTGTCGGACACCAACGAGCAAATCATTCAGATGAGCAATGGGTGTATTTGCTGCACGATTCGGGAAGATTTGCGTACCACGCTGCAAACTTTGGCGGCTCAAAAGCGCAAAGGCGAGTTGAATTTTGATCGGGTGGTGATTGAAACCACTGGCTTGGCCGATCCGGGACCGGTGGCGCAAACTTTTTTCATGGACGATGAAATTGCAGAGAGTTTTTTGCTCGATTCGATCTTGACGCTGGTGGATGCGAAACATGCGGCGCAGCAGCTCAATGATCGCCAAGAAGCGCGTCGTCAAGTGGGTTTTGCCGATCAGATTTTCATCAGCAAGGCCGATTTGGTGTCCAAGCCCGAATTGGAAGCGTTGCAACACCGCTTGGCGCACATGAACCCGCGGGCGCCTCAAAAGGTGGTGCACTTTGGTGAGGTGTCTTTGGCGGAGGTGTTTGATTTGCGCGGTTTTAACTTGAATGCCAAGTTGGACATTGACCCCGAGTTTTTGAAAGAAGAAACCCCTCATGTGCACGATGAGCATTGCGGCCACGATCACGATCGCGATCACGCGCATGAGAAGGCCCACGATCACCATGACCACGCGCATGGCGAAAACTGCAACCACCCCTCGCATCAGGGAGAGGGGCATGGCCACCACCATCACTTTGACGATGATGTGAAGAGTTTTGTATTCAAATCGGACAAGCCCTTCGACCCTGCCAAATTAGAGGACTTTTTAGGCGCCATCGTGAATGTTTACGGACCGCGGATGCTTCGATACAAAGGCGTCTTGAACATGAAAGGCACGGAGAGAAAAGTTATTTTCCAGGGCGTGCATCAGTTGATGGGCAGCGATTTGGGCCCTGAATGGGCTGCAAACGAGGTCAAAGTTAGCAAAATGGTGTTCATTGGCATTGACTTGCCCAAAGACATTTTGTTGCAAGGTTTGGAGCAATGTTTGGTTTAGTTTTCTAGAAACCGTTTTAAGGCTGTTCAGTCGCTACAATCTGCGCCCTGACGGGGTCCCTTAATTGGGGTCCCGATGCGCCCAGAAGGTCGAAAATATGGGTTTTGACGCAAATGAGCCGATGACCACAATTCATTTGC
>CAIMUZ010000157.1 GCA_903844775.1 uncultured Burkholderiales bacterium
CGCTTGGGGTGTGCCCTCTTGTGCAAAGAACTGCGTGTTCTTGGCAATCAATTGAATTTGATTGCCTATTTTCTTAAATTCAACCAACCTAGAACTGCCCATTTGGCTGCCATACAGACCACGCTCACCCACTGAATTGGGAATGTTGTATGAAAAGAAGAAGGGCTTGTTGAACTGGCTGGGCAAAATTTCGAGCCAGATCTTGTCGTCTTTTTGGTGAAGCGTGAAATACCCAGGAATGGCTTTGGCATCCCTCAAAAAGTCTTTCATAGGCCGCAATGCGCCCGGAGCTGCGGGCGGTGTCCCTGGCGCAGCCGGGGCGGCACCTGATGCAGCGGGTGCGGCTGCAGGTGCAGTGGCGGGAGGGGTTTGAGCGTGAACAGCAGTCATAGCCAAAAGGCTGATGCATGCGGCTGTGAGGGTGGTCAATTTGTAGGATTGTGTTGTGGACCTGGACATGCGAATTCCCCAATAAAATCTAATTTAATAATGGCGACCATTCTAAAGACCTGCGTATTCGGGTTATTACTAGGTTAAGCTTGAAGCAGGTTATTTGTCCTTGCATATTCCAAGAACAGGGTTTGCACGTCTCCCTCATAAGCCCACAAGCTTGGAAAATGCAGCTCATGACTGCACTCATTTTGATCAACCCTCATGCGGCTGGGGGACGGGCACGGCAACTTGTCAGCCCTGTTCATGCATGGTGTCGCGCGCGGCCGGCTCACAACAAACAGCCTCAAATTGCCGTTCCCGAAAGCATTGACAAAGCACTTGAGCTTCTCGCCCAGCTGCCACCCCAAACACGCGTAGTAATCGTAGGAGGCGATGGCACTTTGAATCAAATGCTGCCAGGCTTGTTGCGAGGCGCACATTCGGTGGGCTTAGTGCCTTATGGCAGCGGTAACGATTGCGCCCGCGCATGGGGCTTGCATCGCATGTCATGGCAACAAGCTTTGGCCTATGCGCTTGAAGGCCAACTTAGCGCCATCGACATGGGGCGTGTTGTGCTGGACCAGAATGCAAGTTTTTATTTTCATTCAAGTTTGGCGGTAGGCTTTGATGCTTCCGTTGGCAACCGCGCGTTGGCAGGACCTCAATTCCTAAGAGGTCTGCCCCGCTATTTGCTTGCCACTTTGCGTGAGTTGGTCCATTTAAAAAACTGGCCCCTGAAAATTGAAATCCATGGTGAACCGGCCTTCGAGGGGCAATGCTTGTTGGCGTCTTCTCTGAACACGTCAACTTATGGCGGCGGCATGCCTGCTGTGCCACACGCCAAGATCGATGACGGTCAACTCAACTTGCTCATTGGCGGCAGGTTCAACCGTTTGCAAACTCTGCTGATGCTGCCTCGCCTTTTAATTGGCAAACATCTGGGCCATTCCCGCATTCAGTGCCATGCCTTCTCAAATGCCACCCTCCACTGCGCCGAGTTGGTGCCCGTTGCAGCAGATGGCGAAACTCTGGGGTTTGCACATCGCATCGATGTGGAGTGCCTCCCTAAGTCACTTCAAGTTGTGAAGCGTTAATTGGGGTCAGATCCAATAGTGTCCGGAGATATTTTCCGAGATCAATATAAGTTGTTGATTTTAAATAAATATTTCATGTGGATCTTTAAATCTATTTGAATTTCATTTTCAAATCCATTCAAACTGTCTCCCATTTGGGAGACAAGAATGCGTCAAGGCAAACTCGTATTCGCTCAACTTAGCGAACATCTCCCACGGTCTGTTTTTCTGAGCTTTGCTGCCCGTTATGCGGGCCGCTATCCAACGCTTTCTTTTTCCCACTGGGACCAGTTTCTTTGCATGATGTTCGCGCAGTTAACTGCGCGTTCAAGTTTGCGTGACATCGTCACTTGTTTGCATGGTCAGCGCTCTAAGCTTTATCACGCAGGCTTTCGCGGCAACATTGCGCGCTCCACGCTTGCTGATGCAAACGAGAAGCGAAGCTGCCAAATCTTCGAAGACTTTGCGCTGCATTTAATTGGCATTGCCAGGCCACTTTATGCCTCGCAAAGCCTGGGCACTGACCTGTCTCAAACCGTCTACGCCATTGATTCGACGACCATCGATTTGTGTTTAAGTTTATTCGAATGGGCACCCGCGACCAAAGGGCGTGCAGGCATCAAG
>CAIMUZ010000158.1 GCA_903844775.1 uncultured Burkholderiales bacterium
ACTTGAACGGCATCCGTTCTGCGGCCACCAAAGGGGTGGAGGCCTGGATTGTTCAAAACAATCCCGATTGTATTTGCGTGCAAGAGGTTAAAGCACAAGCGCCCGATGTGGCTGGCAAATTTGAGTCTTTGGCCGGTTTGAAGGGGCATTTTCACTTTGCTGAGAAAAAAGGCTACTCGGGTGTGGCGGTCTACAGCAAACACGAACCCAGTGAGGTGGTGGTGGGCATGGGCTCGGCTGAGTTTGATGCCGAAGGCCGTTACGTGGAGGTGCGCTACGACACACCAAAGCGCAAACTGTCTGTCATCAGTGCCTATTTTCCAAGTGGCTCTTCGGGCCCAGAGCGGCAAGAGGCCAAGTTCCGATTTTTGGATCACATGGGGCCACATTTGAAGTCTTTAGGGGCTGAGCGCGAGTTCATTGTGTGCAGCGATGTGAACATAGCGCATCAGCAAGCCGATTTGAAAAACTGGAAAAGCAACCAAAAAAACAGTGGCTTCTTGCCCGAAGAGCGCGCTTGGATGACGCACATGACCACCGAAGGCCCATTGGTCGATGTGTACCGGCACTTGCACCCTGACAGCACAGACGAGTGTTACACGTGGTGGAGCAATCGCGGGCAAGCTTATGCCAAAAATGTGGGCTGGCGATTGGATTACCAATTGGCCACCGCGAGCTTAGCGACAGGTGCCAAGCAAGCTGAAATTTACAAAGCGACTCGTTTCAGTGACCATGCGCCGTTGACCATTGATTACGATTGGACTCTATAGGCTCGCACCCATCATGGGCGTAGAGGGTTACAAAGCTCCATGCAGATTGATGTGTCTCTGTAGGTCTTCAATCACGTGAGTAAGTCAGCATTCTGCCTTGATAGGCAGCCGCGTTTTCTGTGGCTGAAATGCTCAGTGTTTCCTCACTGAGCGAAAATCCTTGTGTGGCCATGTTGCGATGAAAGTGGGATCGATTGCCACGATTGGGATCAACCACCCAGACCTCTGCATGGTCTTCTATGTGTTCGTTGATGTAATGCGCCAAGTCGCCACGTTCATCGCGCTCGTAAAGAATGTCGCTGCCAATGATCAAGTCGAACTTGCTGTTGACAGCGAGGTTTTGTTGCTGTGAGGCATGTTCGCCCCAGTGGCCATGTCGGTAGTTCATCGGGCCTAGATGGTTCAGGCGTAAATTCTCTTTTAGAAATTCGGCTGCCAGTGGGTGGCAGTCTGAAGCCGTGATGTTGGCGCCTCTTCGATGACCCACCAAGCTAGACAGGGCCAAGCCACAACCAATTTCAAGAATGCGTTCATTTGCATTGACCGGCCTGCGTGCCATGCGCTCTGCCAACTTCGATCCGGAGGGCCAGAGCAAACCAAACAAGGACCAGAAGGCAGAAGAAATACCAAGCGCCAGTGCGGCGTCTTCAGGGTCATAAAACTGCTGCTTGTCCAATAAAGAGCGAATGAGCAAATTGGCAACGCCTTCAACAGCGACGGACTCATGCTTGGTTTGATAGCCAAGAGGGCTATCAGGCTGCTGGGCATCCAAGGCAAGTGCCGGCATTGAAAAGGAGTGTGGCAGATAGACAATCAGACAGGCACGGGTTGTGCCTGAGTGAGTTCATCTTACGCGGAAGCTGGAAGCTCTGGCAAGGTGAAGTTGATATGCCTGTCTGCGCGGGCAATGGTTTCGGGACGGTGGGCGATGACAATGCGAGTGAGCTTCAACTGAGACAGGGTGTTTGAAACCGCGCTTTCGTTCTGCATGTCCAGATGGCTGGTGGCCTCGTCTAAGGCCAAAACGGAAGGCTGAGCATAAAGCGCGCGCGCCAACAAAACACGCTGCTTTTGACCGCCACTGAGACCGGAACCCAGCTCGCCAATGAGTGTGTGATAACCCATGGGCATGCGTGCAATGTCCTTGTGAATTTCTGCCAACTGGGCGCAGGCTTCAACTCTTTGAAGTTGGGGTGCCAGGTCAAAGAAGGCGATGTTGTCTGCAATGCTGCCGGTCAGGAGGGAATCTTCTTGCATGACCACGCCAATTTTCCGGCGGACATTGGACATGCCCAGCTGGCTGACGGGCACACCGCCGTAAAAGACCGTGCCGTGTGTCGGCGTTAGCAGTCCTAATAAAATTTTGAGCAAGGTGGTTTTGCCGCAACCGCTGGCGCCTGTGATGGCCACATGCTCACCGGCTTGAATGGAGAGGTCCATGTTGTAGAGGAGCCAAGGCTCGCCTTCGCTATAGCGAAATGAAACTTTGCGAAGTTCAAGACTGGCTGGTAAGTGAGCCAAGTCGTTTGCAGGTAAGTTGCCTTGGGGCGTATCTTGCTCGGGGGCTGTGAGCACAATGTCGGCCAGCCTGTCGCGATGCAAGGTGAGCATTTTGAGCTCAATGCCTTGGTTAATGAGTGCGCTGACGCGACCTGTGAATTGAATTTTGTAGCTGATGAAAGCCAGAAGCATGCCGACCGTGAAAATACTTGCACTTTGACTGTGCGCTTGCGATGGCAAAATGAATTTGGCGCCAAGCCAAAAGACGCATAAATTTTCCAGGCCAAAAATAAGTGTTCTGGCCACATTGAAACCCATGTTCAATTTGGCGGTTTGAAAATCACGGTTCATGACTTCCACCATGAGACTTTGCCATCGCGCCCGCCGCTCATTTTCTCTGGAAAATAATTTGAGTG
>CAIMUZ010000159.1 GCA_903844775.1 uncultured Burkholderiales bacterium
CTTATTTCTGGGCGCTTACTTTTTATCAGGTGCGCTGTCACTTCCCCTTTGGCTCATGGCCATTCGGCGCTTTGACCTGCCCCGCACATGGCTGGCGGGCATGTGCCTGGCCGTCGCAAGTTTCATGGGTGTGAGTCAATTAGGCGCGGGTGACGAATGGGCTTATTTCGCCATTTGTGTCGCTTCTGGTTCTGCATTGGGCGCCGACTTGGTCGTTCCTGGCGCCATGCTGAATGGCCTGATTGACCGGTACGGCCAGCGGGGCCGTTCAGAAGGCGTCTATTTGGGCTGGTGGAATTTGGCAAGCAAATTTAATTTGGCATTGGCCGCCGGATTGAGCTTGCCACTGTTGTCATGGTGGGGTTATTCGCCGGGCACACAAGACGCCCAAGGTTTGCAGGCATTGACGGCCGCTTATGGCCTTTTTCCATGTGCATTGAAATTGACAGCCGCACTTCTCTTGCTTTTGAAGATGCGATCTTTTGAACGCAGTGATGCGCAGAGCACTCAACCCCTTTCCCCTACTTCTTCTCGGAGTCATTTATGAACCGTCGACAGTCTCTCCAAAAAATGGTGCAGGGTTTGAGCGCACCTTGGGTGTTAAAAACCAGCGCAATAGGCGGCGCTGCAATGGGTTTGGCGGGTTGTGCGGGGCCGCAAGTGTCCGACTACAGCCAACAAAAACCAGAACTTGATTTGCGCACTTATTTCAATGGCGAAGTGGAGGCGTGGGGTGTTTTCACTGACCGAGGTGGTGCCGTTGTGAAACGATTCAAGGTTCAAATGGACTGTCAATGGCAAGGCGATGAAGGCGTTTTGGATGAGGCTTTCGTTTATTCGGATGGGACGCAGCAACGTCGAATTTGGCGATTGAAGGCCTTGCCCAATGGCCGATATGAAGGCCGTGCAGACGATGTGGTGGGTCTTGCCTATGGCGAAACAAGGGGCAATGCCTTCAGATGGCAGTACACCTTGGCACTCCCGGTCGACGGCAAGGTTTGGAATGTTGAGTTTGATGACTGGATGTTCTTGATGGACGACACCGTCATGATCAACAAAGCGGTGATGAGCAAATTTGGGATTCGCTTGGGCGAAGTGACTTTGTCATTCAAACGTCGTACGCCTTTGCAAATGAAGGCGACATCATGACCGTCCCTGCCACCCATGCAGCCAAATTGGCACCCAGAAATTCTCTTGATGCGGCTTCCCAAGAAGTGATCAAAGTTCAGCGTCGCTGGGGACAGCCCTTCAATCGACCCCTTCAAGATTGGCGCGGCAAGCGGGTCTGGTTGGTGGGTGCGTCAAGTGGCATTGGCTTGGCATGTGCCCAAGCGCTGCAAACAGCGGGCGCGCAAGTGGTGATTTCTGCCCGCGAATTGGGGCCCTTGTCAGACTGGGCCCGAAAAAGTGAATCAGAAGGACAAAGACTTGAGCTTTTCCCATTGGATGTGACCGATGGTTTGCAGGTGAAATATGTGACTAGGCAAGTTGCCGCAGGAGGTGCCATTGATCTTCTCCTGTATTGCGCGGGACACTACAAAGCGCAGCGCGCCACGGAGTTTGATTTGTCCGACATGTTGCGCCATCAAGAAGTCAACTACAACGGCCTCTTGCGAGTTTTGGGGGCGTCGCTACCAATCCTGTTGCAGCAAGGCTTTGGCCACATCAGCTTGGTCAGCAGCGTGGCCGGCTGGAGAGGCTTGCCCAATGGCTTGGCATATGGTCCAACCAAGGCGGCCATGACCAATTTGGCAGAAACTTTGTACATGGACTTGCAAGACAGAGGCATCGGCGTGAGTTTGATTAGCCCTGGGTTTGTGGCGACACCGCTAACGGCACAAAACAATTTTCAGATGCCAGCATTGTTAACGCCCGAACAAGCGGCTCAAGCCATGTTGAAAGGCTGGGCTCAAGGTGCGTTTGACATTCATTTTCCCAAACGCTTTACTTTGTGGCTCAAAATGTTGAGGCTCCTGCCCTATCGCGTTTACTTTGCACTGGTGCGCCGTTTTACAGGTCTTTGAAATGACACATCGCCATCAATTCGAGCAGATTGCAACTTTCTTTGAAACGCTAACGCCTGAAACTGTTGGCGCGCTTAAAAATCTTTACTCTCCGGATGCGAGATTCAAAGACCCATTTAACGATGTCAAGGGCACAGCAGAAATTGAACGGATTTTCCAGCACATGTATGTGTCATTGGACCGCCCTCGATTTGTGATCGTTGAAAAAATTGTAGAGGGTGCGCAGGCTTTTTTGACCTGGGAATTTCGATTCAAGTTCAAGCGTTTCGATACCCAAACTGAACAAGTGATACTGGGCACAACACACCTGGTCTTGGACGCGCAAGGACGGATCTGTCTGCACCGCGATTATTGGGATGCGGCGGAAGAGCTTTATGAAAAACTGCCCTGGGTGGGCAGTCTCATGCGTTGGCTTAAGAAAAGGGCCAACAGTTAAACCGAAGCGTCGACAGCGTAAATGCTGTTATTTGGGAAGGCTGTCAACAAAGCTTGGGCGCTGCATCAACTTGGCGTAGAGCTTGTCTAAGTTAGGGTAGGCGCCGCGCCAATCAATGTCAGAAAAGCGGAAGTCCAAATAACCCACGGCACAACCAACAGCAATGTCGGACAGGCTTAGATGCGCCCCAGAGCAATAGGGTTTGTCAGCCAGTCCCTGTGACATTGCGCGCAGCGCTTCAGAAATCTTATCAAGTTGCCGCTGGATCCAGGCTTGGCTTTTTTGTTCTGTGGTGCGATGTGGCCACACATTCTCCATGCGTGCCAACAAGGCCGCGTCCAAAAGACCATCGGCCAGCGCCTCCCAGGTTTTGACTTCCGCACGCTCTCTGCCATTCACAGGAATGAGCTTGCCGACCGGGGAAAGGGTGTCCAAATACTCAACAATGACCCGTGAATCAAAGACGGCTTCACCGCCCTCCAAAACCAAACACGGCACTTTTCCCAACGGATTAGAGGCTTGAATGGTGGTCGTGGCAGACCAGACGTCTTCTGTCACCATTTGATAATCCAGCTTCTTTTCTGCCATCACGATGCAAACTTTACGGACATAGGGGCTGGTTGGGGAGCCGATCAATTTCATGGGGGTGTCTTGTCTAAAATGAGTCAAATAGCGGGACTTGCAAGGGTGCATTCTAGAGGAAGACAAGGGGCTGTCGCATGTCAGGCGCAGAACTTACAATGGGGGCATGAGCACCTCTCCCATTTCCGCCCTTTCCCCCCTTGACGGCCGTTACGCCAACAAACTCAATGCCTTGCGCCCTCTCATGAGTGAGAAAGGCTATATGCACCGCCGAGTCCAAGTGGAGTTGGCTTGGTTCATCGCTTTGTCAGACGCTGGATTTGAAGAGTTCAAGCCCTTGTCTTTGGGCGCTCGACGTTATCTCACGGGCTTGGTGAGTCAGTTTTCAGAGCAAGATGCCTTGGCCATCAAAGAAATCGAAAAGACCACCAACCATGACGTCAAAGCCGTGGAGTACTGGATCAAATCCAAATTCAAAGACCGACCCGAGCTAGAAGCGGCCTCAGAGTTTGTTCACTTTGCGTGCACCAGTGAAGACATTAACAACACCAGTCATGCCTTGCAGTTAAAAGGTGCGCGCCATCAAGTGATCTTGCCCGCGCTGGAAGAAATCATCGAGCAACTTCGCAGCATGGCCCATGCCTATGCATCGGTGCCCATGCTCAGCAGAACGCATGGGCAAACGGCCAGTCCCACCACGGTGGGTAAAGAATTGGCCAACGTGGTCGTTCGCCTTCGCAGCACGCGCGAAAAAATTGCCACCGTGCCATTGAAGGCCAAAATGAATGGGGCTGTTGGTAACTACAACGCGCATCTGTCAGCGTGGCCCGACTTTGATTGGGAGTCCTTTTCAAAATCAGTGGTCGAAACACCGGAAGCGAATGAAGCGGGCGGATCGGCAGAACATTGGGGCTTGGGCTTGTCGTTCCAGCCCTACAGTATTCAAATCGAGCCCCACGATTACATGGCTGAACTGTTTGATGCGGTTGCGCGGACCAACACCATCTTGATTGATTTGTCACGGGACATCTGGGGTTATGTGAGCGTGGGCTATTTCAAGCAGCGCCTCAAAGCAGGTGAAATTGGTTCTTCCACCATGCCGCACAAAGTCAATCCGATTGACTTTGAAAATGCAGAAGGCAACTTGGGATTGGCCAATGCACTGCTCAAACACATGTCTGAAAAACTCCCCATCAGCCGATGGCAGCGCGACCTCTCAGACTCAACCGTGCTGCGTAACATGGGCGTGGCTTTGGGCTACTCTGCCTTGGCTTACGCATCACTGATGACGGGCTTGAAAAAATTGGAATTGAACGAAGAAGCCTTGGCGCGAGATTTGGACGCAGCGTGGGAGGTGTTGGCTGAACCCATTCAAACGGTGATGCGTCGTTACGGCGTGCAAGGCGCTTACGAAAAGCTCAAAGAAGTGACGCGTGGCCAGACCGTGACTGAAGCGGCGCTTCATGGCTTAATTCGCGAGCTTGAAATTCCGCAAGCAGAAAAAGACCGCTTGTTGACCATGACACCCGGCAGTTATATTGGCAAAGCGATTGAGCTTGCCAAACGGGTTTAATCAGAATGGCCCTCAAATCCACCATTTACAAAGTCAGTCTTTCGATCGCCGACATTGACAACAGTTACTACGCAGACCATGCACTGACCTTGGCGCGTCACCCCAGCGAAACAGACGAACGAATGATGATTCGTCTTCTCGCGTTGGCCCTGAACGCCTACAAACTGCACGCTGATTTAAACGGCGATGGGGTCTTGGCTTTTGGCTCGGGCTTGTCCGACCCCGATGACCCTGATTTGTCTTTACGTGACTTCACGGGACAAACTCGGCTCTGGGTAGAGGTGGGTCAGCCCGAAGACAAACCCCTGAACAAGGCGTGTCAAAAGGCAGATGCGGTCATGGTGTACTGTTTCAATCATGCCGCAGAAGTTTGGTGGAAAGGCATTGAGAGCAAACTCACCCGCATGGAAAAACTCCAAGTATGGCGCGTGCCAACGGAGGCCAGTCAAGCACTGGCAAAGCTGGCCGAACGAAGCATGCAAATCCAAGCCACCGTTCAAGAAGGTGCGCTGACCTTAAGCAATGCCAAAGACAGCGTGCACTTAGAAGTTGTGCGCTGGAAATAACTAGTTTTGAAAGCCCAATGAGACTTGGGCATCGGCGGCAGCGCTCGCCAAACTTCGGTCTTCTGCAGCGCGTTCGGCATAGCGATTAAAGCGCCAAGAAGTACCCTCCACGGTGATGCGGCGCCAAACGGATCGCTTTTCACCGGCGCTCATCTCCGTCCAAAGCTGCACCTCTTCAAATGTCCGGCCGCAACCCTTGCATTGAGGATCACCTTGTGACGTAGAGCAAATGGCAATGCAAGGTGTGTCGGGTGTTCTGGCATACCAAGCTTGCCAGGCTTCTGCAGCAGCCAAGGGCAAGCTGAACTCATCGGCTTCGTCCTCTTTGAAATAAATCATCAAGGCATAAACCTCGGCCAGCGCACGCAACTCACGTGGCAAAGCCACGCCATCAGGCGAAGGATTTTTTTCGCGCCAATAGTTAATGGCCGACTCAATGTCTGTGATGTGAATGCCTGCCATGGAGACGAAGGAAACTTTGAAGAAGGATCCGAATCATAACGGCTTATGCATGACCTTGCCCTTTTCAATTGCAAGCAGAAGCAGGCGTCAAAAGAACGCAGCTTCTTTAGGATCAATCCTGAGCAGCAATTGTTTTTAAAAGGGATGCAATATGAAAAATTTTGATTTAGACATGGCCCACAAAGTATGTGGCGGTGGTTTTTGGAGCTTTTTGAAATTTGACTCCGGAACTTTCAACGGCGTTCGACGTGACGGCAATGCGCTGGGCGCGGGTTGTGGCACGGTCAAGAGCGATGCCTTTATTCCCGACTTGTTGTTTGGCATTGATATCTCGCAAGCGTGTTCTCAGCACGATCAAAGCTATGCCACTTGCGGTTTTGACAAGGACGACGCAGATGCCAGCTTTTCTTCCAACATCAGGGCTGACTGCGACATACAGGGCGGAGGCTACTTCACCTGCAACGTGGTATCTGGTGCTTATTATTTGGGCGTTTCCATATTTGGCGACAGTGCCTACAAAAATGCGCAAGCGGAAAGCTGTTTGGTGAGCAAATAAACCATGAAACATTTTTTGACGAATAAAAAGTGTTCAGCGCTTCTTTTGATCAGCTCGGTTATTTTTCCAATGACAGCAAGTGGTAGTAAAGAATTTTTTGTGGATCAAGGCCATCATGATGCGGTGAATGGTGTGTTGTTTGCCATCATCCCGCCGCATCTTTACATCAAAAAAGCTTTCAAGCTTCGAGATGAAAACTTAAGTTCGGCACAGCTTCAAACCATCCGAGATGCCATGCCAGAAATTGCGGCCATGACGCACCGCGTGTTGAATTGGCAAAGCAGCGTCAATGCCTTCTTGCCAGCGGCCGAGCAACCCAGAAGTATTTACCGAATCCAAGCGCTTCAAGCGCCCACACAACTCTATGTCAAGACGCTGAAAAATTGGAAAGTGAGCGGAACCGCCATTCAATTTACAACAGATTACTTCTACTCAAAAAATCAGCAAGAAACCTTGAACTTCAGAGACAACTATGTTTTCATCAAAACGGCATCAGGCTGGAAATTTTCAAACCACGCCACCGAGTCACCCGATGGCATTTTGCACTGTTCAAAAACAACAGAGGGATGGGTGCGTTGCGAATTACCAGAGAAGTAAGATGAAGTGCTCATCGATCTTGACGCTCCATCATTTGCTCTTTCAGAAGACCTTGCGCATGGCGCAATCGGGCATCCACAATGGCGGACTCTATGTGATCACCCATTTGTGCGGGCAGCTTTCTAGAGGCGTCTTGCGCCGCTCTAAATCGATCGACAGCGGCCCCAATGTCCATTCTCGCCATCTGCGCCTCTCCCTCGGCGCGCAAACTGGCCAAGGGCCGCCCCTGAGCGGCGAGTGCTGTCGCCAAAACTTGCCAGGCCTGCCCATCTTGGGGATTTTGAAGCACGCTACGCTGTAGGCCCATCACAGCTTTTGCCAACAAGTCGGAGGTGTCTGACGTTGGCAAAGTGGTTTGCAACCTTGACGCGGCTTGTGAAAAATAAATTAATTCTGGACGTTGCCATGAAGGAGTTGCTTGATTGGCAATGGTCATTAAAGAATTAACGGCACCGCGCATGTCATCTTCCTTGAAGGCCAGCTCCGTTTCAAGCAGTTGAACCAAGCGCAAAGCATGCGCATGACCCGCGGCGGCTTTCTTGAGCATGGGCAGGATGGCTTTGGCTTGACGGAAGTCTCTCAACTGCATCCATGACAGATAAGCGCCGTACAAAACCCCCATTCTTTTCGGCGCCTGCAATTGCTCAATGCGGGTGTCGGCAGCTTCATTGGCCCATGCTCTCAAAGCATCGACACCCGGTTGTGCAAAGACCCTGGCTCTTGCCGACATCATGGCTTGCACCAAATCGTCGTCTACATTGTTGGCCTTAGGCGTTTGTAGTTGCTGCCGTGATTGCATGTCAGCCATGCGCTCTGTCGTTAAGGGATGGCTTCTTAAATATGGAAATCCACCGCTGTCATTCAAGCCGGCGGCTTGTTGCATTTTGCCAAACATGGTGACAAAGCCTTGTGTATCAAAGCCTGCCTCAGACATCACGCTATAACCAATGCGATCCGCTTCGCGCTCCATATCGCGTGAAAAGTTCAATTGTGATTGCGCTGCAACGGCTTGCCCGCCCACAATCATCGCCTGCGCGCCTTGCGCACTTTTGCCAGCAGCCAAAGCGCCCAAAATCATGGCCCCAATGAGCCAAGGCGTCATGCGAGCCTGATCGCCTATGGACCTTGCGATATGTCTTTGTGTCACATGACTCAGCTCGTGCGCTATGACAGATGCCAACTCATCGCGCGTATTGACAACACCAATTAATCCGAGATGGACGCCCAAATAGCCACCGGGTAATGCAAAGGCATTGACGGATCGGTCCCGACCGATCAATATTTTCCAAGCAAATCGTTCCATCAGTTCTGGTGTTAAATCGCCTCGCGCCAGCGCGCTTTTCACAAGAGGCTGCCAAATATTTTGCAGATACTCGTCCAGGATGGGGTCTTCTAAATAGTCTGGATCGCGGTAAAGTTCGCGAGCAATTCGATCGCCCAATTTACGTTCGGCACTCAATGTGATGTCGGCCCCATCGCCCAGAGAGGGCAGCACGGGTGAGCTTGGCGGTAACTGTGACCAGACAGGCGTAAGCCAAAGCGATGCCGCCAGCAAAGTCATCAGGAATTTGGATTTTGGAGACGCAGGCTTCAAAGTATGTGTACCGAATTCTGTGGAGAATCTGAAACCCGTATCATGCGGGAATTAAGTCAACCGTTTGTAAATGGTTTTTACCAGTCTTTAAGTATCAGGCCATGTCTAATTCTTTGCAAAATTCTAACGCTGCGTTGACCCACTTTGACGAACAGGGCCAAGCGCACATGGTCGATGTCGGTGCCAAGGCGTCAACACACCGGCTGGCAGTGGCTTCTGGCCGCATTCACATGTTGCCAGCGACGCTGGCGCTGATACAAGCAGGCACTGCCAAAAAAGGGGACGTTTTAGGCATTGCGCGCATTGCTGGCATCCAGGGCGCAAAAAAGACTTCCGATTTAATTCCTTTGTGCCATCCCTTGGCTTTGACCCGAGTTGCGCTTGAATTAGAGATTGTTCAGGACCCGTTAAATCCAAGCGTCCTGTGCAAAGCCACAGCAGAAACAGTGGGCCCAACAGGGGTGGAGATGGAGGCCCTGACGGCTGTGCAAGTGGCCCTTCTCACTATTTACGATATGTGCAAAGCAGCCGACAGGGGCATGGTCATCACGGATGTGAAGCTGTTAGAGAAGCAAGGTGGCAAGTCGGGGCACTGGGTGGCCCCTAACTAGTTTTAAGCATCTCTGCAAGAACTTGGCAAATACTTCGGATCTAAGGGGTTGGTTGCGGCAGGGCCGCAGTTCCATGCGCTGATAGGCTTGCCGCCGTCGGTGGTGCCTACCAAGAGCGTGGTGCCAGCTTGAATGGGTGACAGCGAAAGTGCATTGGCCGTGGCGGTTGTGTTGCCGCGCAAAGTGCTGGGATTGCCCTCGACGGTGATGACACCATTGGCATCTACTTTGATGTTGGCCACATATTTTGAGGTTTGATTTTCACAGGCGGTCAGCAGGCTTGCGCTGACGTCGGCTTGAGAGGCGGTGCTGATGGCTTCGGTCACTGCAGTTTTGCACTGTGTTGCGGCCGCCATCATTTCTGAAACCTTGGCGCGCACCGCGTAATCTTGGTAGGCGGGCAAAGCCAGTGAACCCAAGACCCCAATGATGGCAATGACCACCATGAGCTCAATCAAAGTGAAGCCGCGAAAATAGTTGGAGCGTTTGCGAGTCATGGTGTTCCTTGGTGAAAGTGAATTTTAATCTTCAGGACTCTGATTAGGACGTAAAAAAGCCGACCACAGGGGGTCGGCTTGGCTACAAATGCTTGCGATAAATCAAGCAGATTCGTCTGTTTTCTCAACGCTTGAATGCTTAGCTTGAAAATATTTGCCTATGGCCAAGACCGCCAAAGCGCCAGCGGTTGCCGCTGCGTAATGCAGCCATGGGTTGGCTTCAGAAAATTCACGAAGCACCACATCACTGGCAATTGTTTCACCGCCGACCCAACCAATGAGGCAAGCACCAAAGGTGACGATGATTGGGAAGCGCGCCATGAGTTTGATCATGATGGCGCTGCCAAAAACTACCATCGGAATACTGATGGCCAGTCCTAAAATAAGCAGCGTTGTATTGCCCTTTGCTGCGGCGGCAACGGCAATGACGTTGTCCAAGCTCATGACCAAATCGGCAATCAGAATGGTTCTGATCGCGACCATCAAGCTGGCTTTTTCCACATCGCCCTCTTCGTGATCGCCATCTTCGCTTAAGAGTTGTGCGCCGATGTACAAGAGCAAGATTCCGCCAATGATTTGAAGGTAGGAGAGTTCAAGCAGTGCAGCAGCGACGACGGTTAAAGCGATTCGAAGCACCACGGCCGCGCCAGAACCAAACATGATGGCTTGGCGTTGTTGATGCTCAGGCAAGGAGCGAGCGGCCAAGGCGATCACCACCGCGTTATCACCAGACAAAATGATGTTGATCCAGATGATCTTCAGCAAGCCGATCCAAAAGTCGGCGTTTTGTAACATTTCCATGTCAGTCCCTTTGCATTTTTAGTAGGAATAAGAACTGGCCTCAAAGGGCCAGTTCTTTTGTCGGGACTTGAATTTTAACGGCCCAATGGGGCCGTGGGATGCGTAAAACTGCTTATCGCAATTAGATCATGGCCTTCAGCAATCGGCCCATTTCGGAAGGATTGCGTGTAATTTTGAAGCCGCATTCTTCCATGATGGCCAATTTGGCATCCGCTGGGTCGGCGCCGCCAGAGATCAAGGCACCGGCATGGCCCATGCGCTTGCCAGCAGGCGCAGTGACGCCAGCGATAAAGCCAACGATGGGCTTCTTCATGTTGTCTTTGCACCAACGAGCCGCTTCAGCTTCATCGGGACCGCCAATTTCACCAATCATGATCACGGCATCGGTGTCCGGATCTTCGTTGAAAGCGCGCATCACGTCGATGTGTTTCAAACCATTGATAGGGTCACCACCAATACCGACGGCAGAAGATTGGCCCAAACCGATTTCGGTCAGTTGTGCCACAGCTTCATATGTCAAGGTGCCTGAGCGTGACACCACGCCAATGC
>CAIMUZ010000160.1 GCA_903844775.1 uncultured Burkholderiales bacterium
CATCATGAAATCAGGTGCACACCTGCAAATGCGGTGGATGGAGTTGTTGGTGGCTGCCTGCTTTGTGGGTGTGAGCTGGTTGGTGATCACGGACAGTATTCGCGTAGGCAAGGCCTGGGGCAGTGATGGCCCAGAGCCTGGCTACTTTCCGTTCTACATTGGCTGCCTTTTGTTGGGCGGTGCAGCTTGGGTTATTTTGCAGACCTTGCTGACTTGGAAACAAGACAATGGTGAGGAAGTTTTTGCTGAAAAGCATGAGTTCAATTTGATGTTGCTCATGCTCATTCCAACAGCGGCTTTTGTTGCCGCCATCTTTGTGTTGGGAATTTATGTGGCCGCACTTATTTTCATTTCAGCTTTTATGGTCTGGCAAGGCAAATACAGTTACTTCAAATCCATCATGGTAGGCGCTGGCATCAGCACGGCATTATTTCTACTGTTTGAAATTTGGTTTTTGCTGCCATTGCCAAAAGGCTTTATTGAAACTTGGTTGGGCTACTGATCATGGAAGAAATAAATAGCTTGTTTCAGGGCTTTGCAGTTGCTTTGACGCTGCCCAACATTGGCTTCATGTTCATCGGTATTTTTTTGGGTGTCTTAATTGGTGTGTTACCTGGTTTGGGCGGTGCCAATGGCGTGGCCATTCTCTTGCCCCTTACCTTCACCATGTCTCCTACGTCTGCCATCATCATGTTGTCATGCATCTACTGGGGTGCATTGTGTGGCGGAGCCATCACTTCTATCCTGTTCAATATTCGAGGTGAGCCTTGGTCGGTGGCCACCACGTTTGATGGCTACCCTATGGCACAAAAGGGCAATGCAGCACGGGCTTTAACTGCTGCCTTTACATCATCATTTGTAGGCGCTTTGGTAGCCGTGCTCATGGTGACATTTTTGGCACCTGTGGTGGCTAAATTTGCGCTTAATTTCGGGCCGCCTGAGTTCTTTGCCGTTCAGTTGCTCACTTTTGCAAGCTTCATTGGCCTGAGCAAAGAGCCACCCGTCAAAACCTTGATGGCCATGATGTTGGGTTTTGCTTTGGCCGCTGTGGGCCTGGACAGCGTGACCGGTACTTTGCGCATGACCTATGGCCAAGAAAGCTTACTCAAAGGCTTTGACTTTTTGGTTGCGGTCATTGGTCTCTTTGGGCTTGGCGAAATTTTGCTCACCATGGAGGAGGGCCTTGCGTTCAAAGGACAGAAGGGGCGCATCAGCCTCAAAGATGTTCTCGAAACTTGGAAAGAGCTGCCCAAATACTGGGCCACATCCTTGCGCGCTTGTTTGATTGGCTGCTGGATGGGAATCACGCCAGGAGGTGCCACACCGGCTTCGTTCATGAGTTATGGCGCGGCAAAGCGTATTTCCAAACATCCCGAAGAATTTGGTAAGGGTGCCATTGAAGGTGTGATTGCCCCTGAAACAGCGGCCCATGCTGCTGGCACCAGCGCATTGTTGCCGATGTTGACGCTGGGTATTCCTGGCTCACCTACCGCTGCCGTGTTGCTGGGAGGACTATTGATTTGGGGCCTGCAGCCGGGACCTTTGTTGTTCACTGAACAAAAAGATTTTGTTTGGGGCCTGATTGCCTCGATGTACTTGGGCAATATTGTGGGCTTGATTGTGGTTCTCACCACCGTACCTTGGTGGGCGGCTATCTTGAGAATTCCATTCTCGATCATTGCGCCCGTCATTGTGGTGATATGTGCAGTGGGTGCCTATACGGTTCACAACAGCATGCTGGATGTCGTCTTGATGTTGGTCTTTGGCTTGTTGGGCTATGCCTTCAAAAAGCTCAATTACCCGATGGCACCCTTAGTCTTGGCCTTGGTGCTGGGAGACATGGCTGAAACCAGCTTCAGACAGTCCATGCTCATCTCCAAAGGCAACTTGGATATTTTTGTGAGCACACCCTTGGCCGGCACGATTACGGCCTTGGCCCTCATCATGCTTTTATGGCCACTGCTTGGACACTTGAAAAAACTCAGTCGAGGCTGAGACCTTTGCCTTTTTTCAACACACTCTGCTCAAGTAACCGCGTAATGGCGTAAACCGAGTCGAGTGTGGGTGTGGGCATGTTGCAAATTCTGCCCAGCTCAATCACGCTTCCTAACAGCGCCTCTAGCTCCAATGCTTTGCCGTGTTCAATGTCTTGCAGCATGGAGGTTTTGTGGGCACCCACAGCTTGTGCACCCGCAATCCGTTTGTCAATGCTGATTTTGAATTGAACGCCTAGTTTTTCTCCCACCTTTTGGGCTTCCGCCATCATGGTGGCCGCCAAATTGCGTGTGAGATCAAAATTACAAATGTCTTCTAGTGTGGCGTGCGTTAAAGCAGACACAGGATTGAAAATAAGGTTGCCCCAAAGCTTGACCCACAACTCGCTTCGAATGTCTGTGGACACAGGCGTTTTGAAGCCTGCGGTAATCATGGCTTGCGCCAATGCAGTGACACGTTCTGATTTTTCGCCACTGGGCTCGCCCAAGGTAAAGCGATTGCCCTCAATGAGCTTGACGACGCCAGGCGCTATCAACTCAGCGGCGGGGTATACCACCGCACCAATGACCCGTTGCGGGCCAATGTGCTGCCATTGCGCGCCGCCAGGATCGATGGAAGTCAATTGACGGTTTTGATACTCGCCCACCAGATTGTAAAAGTACCACCAAGGCACCCCATTTTGCAAGGTGACAACGGCGGTATTGTCGTGGCACAAGCGTCCAATTTGTTCTGCCACCGGACTGACCTGGTGCGACTTCATGGTTAAGAACACATAGTCGTGCGGCGTGGCCTCGTCGATAGTGCAGGCCTTGACCTGTGGGGCGTGAAGCGATGTACCGTCCTCAAGCGTCAGTGTCATGCCATTGGCTTGAATGGCTTTGAGATTTTCACCGCGTGCAATGAACGTGACCTTGCAACCCGACAAGGCCAACTTCACACCGAGGTAACCCCCGATGGCGCCTGCGCCCACAATGGCAATGTTCAAACTCATGTTGACTCTTTCATGGTGTTAGAGAGGGTGCCAATGCCTTCAATAGAGACTTCGACCACAGCATCATTTTGCCAAGGCATGGCCCCAAGCGAAGTGCCACAAGAAATAATATCACCCGCTTCCAAAGTCATGCCTCTGGACAGTTTGGCCACCAATTCTTGGGGTGAAAAGAACATGTCGTTGACCGGATAATTCTGGCGCTCGCGGCCATTCACTTTGGCCGTGACGATGGTTTGGGTGCAATCCAATTCAGTTTCGATCCAAGGACCAAAAGGCGTAAAACCATCAAAATTTTTAGCACGCGTCCATTGTTCAAAACTGGCATCTGAACGCAGTAATTCAACAGCGGTGACATCATTGACACATGTGAAACCAAAAATATGGAGCGTGGCTTCTTCGAGGGGAATGTCGCGGCCACGTTTTCCAATGACGATGCCCAGTTCAGCTTCGTACACCACTCTGCCTACATCAGATTGGGGCCGAATCACAGTTTGAAGATGATGCGAATAGGAATTGGGTGATTTGAGAAAGTAGAGGGGCTCTGTGGGGGCGCTCCAGCCATTCTTCTCTGCAGCCGTTTTGAAATTATTCCAAAGCGCTAAGACTTTGGTGGGATGGCAAGGCGCCAAAATTTCAACTTCCGACAGGAGCAGAGTTTTGCCTGTGGGTTGTGGATTTTCAAACAGAAGGCCTTGATGAACATGGAGGGTTTCACCCACCAATTGAGCCAAGCCAACCTGGCCTTGGTGAGAATAACGCAGCCACTTCATGTGGTCCTCCTACCGGCGAATTCAAAAATTTGATGAAAAGGTGTCTGCAAGTGCCACTGGACCGGCATCCTGAACCGGGGTTCAGGTGGGCTAGGTCAGACTGGCGTTGGGTTCATCTGACGCGAGATGCTCACGCTCACCAGACGATGTTCCAAGCCCGGGCTCTAAGAGCATTGGTTCAAGGAAATATAAAGCCCAGCATGCACTGCAGACACTGGGGATTGTAGGCGTTCAGAGACAGGGCTGCAGGTGCAGTCAGAAAGGCCGTCCAAAGGGCTTAGATCAGTTGCCCGTCTTGGTGCAAAGCTTGGTCCAGCTTTTTCAAGAGGAGTTCAAGGCGTTGATTGTCGGAAGCGCTGATGGCTTCGCTGTTGCTTGTATCTGAAGCAACTGCAACGCTGGGCTTGGCATCGGCGCTTGATTCATCTTGCTCAAATGCCAAGTTCAGGGCCGCCAGAACGGCAATGCGGTCGCGGGCTTTGATCTTGCCGGCATCGCGGACCTTGCACATGGCCAAATCGACCTTTTCCACAGCGGCCAGCAGCTTGGACTCCCCACCCTCTGGGCAGCCCAACAGGTAGCTTTGCCCCATGATTTGAACTTCTAGTTGTTTGTTGCTCATGAGTCTGCGTCAGTGGGAGAGTTCTGCGGCAGGCGCTCAATGAGCGCGTCTACACGCGAACGAGCGGCTGCCAGTTTAGATTTAAGGAGATCGCGTTCGTGTGAAATGGCCAACACCTGCTGCTGTAGCAGGGCATTGGTTCTTTGCAACTCTTCGTGCCTGAGCAGCAAGTGTTCGACGCGATCTGCAATCTGGTCGACGGTAGTGGGGTTCGTCATGTCAGATAAATTGTTATTTGGCACATTGTAGGGTCTGTGCAAGCCGATATATTACAATGCCATTTGTTGGTGCTCGAGCCTTGGTTCACAAGGCTCAGTTCAACGGGAAGCAGGAGAGAAGACCCTTACAGGGCGATCTTGACCTGCGCTGCCCCCGCAACGGTCAGCAGACGGGCTTTTTTAAAGCCCCGCTTTCATCGAAAGCCACTGAATGCTCTGAAACAGGCGTTTGGGAAGGTGATGAAGGTTGTTCTGCTTAGCCCGGATACCGGCCAACAAGGCGGTCCTTCGTAAGAAGGGCCTATCGTTCATGCACTGTCGGGGAAGGCGGTGAGAACACATTGTTTGGGTATTTGATTCATGAAGAAATCTATTCGTCTGCGTGCGCGAGCTTTTGTGCTTGCTATTTCTGCGTTGTCTTTGACTGGTGTTGGGTCTGTGCAGGCGCAAGAACTCAATCCCGTGGTGGTGGTATCAAATCGGGTGAATGAACAACTGTCTGATGTTTTACCGTCTGTCAGCGTGATTCAGAAGTTGGACATTGACAAGTTCAGGTATGCCGATTTGTTCGAGCTTCTTTCTGGTCAGCCAGGCATGCAGCTCAGCCGTTCTGGTGGGGCTGGCAATCCGACTTTTGTTTATATGCGTGGTGCCAACAGCACTCAGACTTTGGTATTGATCGATGGCATTCCATTTGCATCGCAAGGCGCGATTGGTTCAAGCTCCCCCCTAGAAGCCATTCCTTTGGCGCAGGTCGAGCGGGTTGAAATACTTCGTGGTAACGCTTCTGCGGTCTACGGACCTGGCGTTGCGGGTGGTGTGATTCAAATTTTCACACAATCTCCAAAAATATTAACTGAGGGCTTGGATGCCAAAGTCGAGATGGGTTCAATGAACTCGCGCGCGCTTCAAACCTCAGTTCGAAAAAATACTGGTGATGGGCAGCTTAGTCTGACCATCAGCGAGGATCGTTCAGACGGTATCAGTACGATGACACCGGCTCGATATGCCAGTATGCCGCTCGTGCGTATCAATCCTGATCGCAATGGCCTTGAAGCAAGAAGCCTGGGCTTGGGGTGGCGTCAGAACTTGTCCGCCTCTACCCAGCTGGCATTTCAGTACCTCAACACCTCCACACTGGCAGCTTATGACAACCCTTATGCTGATTTGGCCACAGATCGATGGGGCAGTAAATCCAAATTGGAATTAGCGGGTGGGCAGGTGTCACATCGAGTCTCTGAGGTTTGGAAAACATCGTTGTCCTATGGGCAATCAATTTCCAAGCTCGGCACATTGACCAATGACGTCTTGAATGCTAGCTACGGCACGACCCATTCGCATCAGCAACAGATCAAGTGGGACAACTTGGTGGCTTTAGGAAATGATACGCAAGCCACATTTGGCTATGGCAACCAAGTGGCTAAGCTTGAAGCGGGTAGGACTTCCTATGATTGGAACGTCGTGCCTGCGACACCCATAGACGTTCGTGTCAACAAATCAGTTCGTCAAGAACGTTTGTTTGGGGGTGTCAAACAACAAGTGGGCGCTTGGTCATGGCGAATCAACCTCAGCCATGAACAGTTGCCAGGAAGCCAATCGGAGGGCACCTACTTGATTGGATCAGGCTATGAACTCAATCGCAATTACAAAATCACTTGGACACGTTCAACGGCCATTCAGTTCCCTGCCGTCGGGCAGCTGTTCGATTTGGCCTATGGGGGTAATGCGAATCTCAAACCAGAGCACTCTTCCAGCACGGAAGTCGGCTTGCAATTTAAAGACGACAACAGCTTTTGGCGCTTGGTCGCCTTTGATGTTAAGTACAAAGACATGATCGCTGCCAGCGTTAATCCTGTCGCCGACCCTTTCTGGGCGGCTCAATACGTGACGCAGCTTGAAAATTTAAGCAATGCACAAAATCAAGGCCTTGAGTTTGCTTATGCAAGAAAGTGGGCCACCTCAGCATTGCAGTTGGCGTATACCATTCAGAATCCAGAAAATACGAGCTCGAGTCGGCCGATACAAAATCGAGCCAAGAGATTCGGCTCATTGACCCTGAGTCATTTCATGAACGAGCGCACCAGTTTGAATGCCAAACTACTTGCCACGTCGGCGCAATGGACGCCCATGATCGGTTCTTTCAGTTCTTCTGCGCTGGTTCCTGGTTATGCCGTTTTCAATTTATCCGCAGATCACAAGGTCAGCCCTGATCTCAAATTGACTTTCAGTGTTCTAAACGTGTTAGACAAGACTTATTTCAATTTGGATGGGTATAACAATCCGGGCAGGACGTATTTCATGGGGCTGAAGTACGCTTACCGTTGATGTCATGAAATCACATCTTTCACCCCAACGCATCGTCTGCCTCACCGAGGAGACGACAGAGTGGCTTTACATGCTGGGGGAGGAGTCGCGCATTGTGGGTATCTCTGGATACACCGTGCGCCCACGCCGTGCGCGTGAAGAAAAGCCGAAGGTCAGTGCGTTTTTGAGTGCCAAGATTGACAAGATCTTGGCGCTCAAACCCGATTGCGTGTTTGGGTTTTCGGATTTACAAGCCGACATTGCAGCCTTGCTCATTCGCGCCGGTGTGCAGGTGACAGTATTTAATCAGCGCAGCGTCGATGAAATTTTTTCGATGCTCTACCAAGTGGCGGCAATGGTCGGTCAAGTTGAGCAAGGACTGCAACGCTTGCAGCAGATGCGCGCGCAGTTGGACGCCATTCAACACACGGCCGCCACATTCAAGCGTCGCCCTAAGGTGTATTTTGAAGAGTGGGACGAGCCCCACATCAGCGGCATTCGTTGGGTGTCAGAGTTGATGGGCATGGCGGGCGGCGACGATTGTTTTCCCGAGTTGGCGCAAATGGCCATGGGGAAAGACCGCATCATTGCCAATGGCCAAACCATTATCGACCGTCAGCCCGACATCATCATTGGCTCCTTGTGTGGCAAAAAGTTTCGCCCCGAAAAAGCAGCGGCACGCGAAGGTTGGCAAGACGTGCCAGCGGTGCGCACCCATCAAATTTTTGAAATCAAGTCGGCCGATATATTGCAGCCTGGCCCTGCGGCATTGACCGACGGCGTGGTGCAGTTGCACCGCATCTTCCAGCAGTGGGAGGCAAAGCATGCTTAAACGCTTGGCCCTTATTCGCCTTGCGGCATGGATTACGCTGTGCGCTATGGGCAGCACTGCGCAAGCCATTGTTTTGCGTGATGACCGTCAGGTGGACGTCACCCTTTCTCAAACTCCGCAACGCATCGTGAGCCTCTTGCCTTCACTCACCGAGACGGTGTGCGCTTTGGGGCAATGCCAAAAACTGGTGGGCGTGGACCGTTATTCCAACTGGCCCGAGCGCATTGCTCACCTGCCGCGCATGGGTGGCGGTCTTGATCCCAACATTGAAAGTGTGGTGGCAGCCAAGCCCGACTTGGTGTTGATGGCCACCTCGGCCCGCGGCGCTGCGCGTTTTGAGGCCTTGGGTTTGACGGTGTTGGCGCTTGAGCCCAATTCGCATGCCGATGTGCAACGCGTTATTCGCCTGATAGCGAAAGCTTTGGGCGTGCCCGAGGCGGAAAGTGAACGTGTATGGCGCAACATCGATGCAGCCGTCCATGCCGCAGCGCAATCAATTCCAGCGCATGCCAAAGGGCAGCGCGTGTATTTTGAAGTGGGTCCTGCACCCTATGGCGCCAGCGAGTCGTCGTTCATGGGTCAAACCTTGGACCGTTTGGGTGCTCGCAATATCTTGCCTGCGTCCTTGGGGCCATTTCCCAAAATCAATCCCGAGTTTGTGGTGCGTGCACAGCCCGACCTCATCATGGTGGGCGACAGCAGTTATGCCGACATGCGCACGCGTCCTGGTTGGCAGTCCATGCGCGCCATGCGGACGCAGCGGGTGTGTCATTTCAAAGCAGAAGAGGCCGATGTGTTGATGCGCGCAGGCCCTCGCATGGACGAGGCTGCCCGCTTGATGGCCCAGTGTTTGATCGACAAAGCAAGGACTCCCCCATGACCGATCAAGGTTTGCGTGGGTCTCCCGTGCGCATGGTGATGGGCTTGGGCATCTTGTGCCTGATTGGCATTGCACTGGGCAGTGCCGTGGGCAGCACAGGCTTTGAGAGCTGGGCGATGGCCATGCACGACGAGGTGGCTTGGCAAATCATTTGGGACATCCGTTTGCCGCGCAGCGTGGGTGCTTGTGCGGCGGGGGCGTTGCTGGGGCTGGCGGGCGCATTGGCGCAAGGCTTGTTTCGCAATCCCTTGGCTGACCCCTATTTGCTGGGCAGCGCATCAGGCGCCTCGCTGGGAGTGGCAGTGGCCTTGGCGCTGTTTGGCGGCAATCCGTTTGCCACCGAGTTATTGGTGCGCTTGGGTTTGACGGGTGCGGCCTTTGTGGGCGCTGTGTTGGCTGTGTTACTCACGCTCGCACTTGCGCGTGGCGTGCAACACACCTTGCGTTTGTTGCTGGCGGGTGTGATTGTGGGGGTGGTGCTGGGTGCCGTAGCGTCACTCATCACCCTGCTGCGTCCCGATGTGTTGCAAGGTATGCAAGGCTTTTTATTAGGCTCGACCAGCTTTATGGGTTGGACTTCTTGCCTCTTGATGTTAGCCGTGTTGCTGGTTTGTACCGTGTTGGCTTTTGCTTTGAGCCGCGTACTCGATGCGCTGAGCTTGGGTGAAGCCACGGCGCTGAGTTTGGGCTTGCCGCTTGCACCCGTGCGTGTGGCGTTGGTGTGTGTGTTGGCTTTGGCAACCGGCACCGCCGTGGCGCAAACTGGCTTGGTTGCTTTTGTGGGCTTGGCCGCGCCGCATTTGGTACGTTCAGTGGTGAAGACCCAGCACAACTGGATGGTGTTGCTGTCTGCTTTGATGGGAGGTGTGTTGTTGCTCGCTGCAGACTTGTTGGCGCGCATGCTGCTGTCCCCACAAGAAATGCCTGTGGGTGTGATCACTGCTGTCTTGGGCGGCGGGTATTTGTTATGGCTGATGTACCGCAGTCAAGCCACGAGGGCTGTGGCATGAGTTCGCATCACATGGCGTTGCAGGTGTCTAATTTGCATGTATCTCTGAGCGGGCAAGAGGTGTTGCACGGCATCGATCTGTCTTTTGCCGCGGGGCGTTGGACCAGCATCGTTGGCCCCAATGGCGCGGGTAAGTCGACCTTGCTCAAAGCCTTGGCAGGCTTGTTGCCAGTCCGTGGGCAAGTCCATTTGTTTGACAAAGAATTAATCACGATCGATCGCAAGCTGCGTGCGCAGCAACTGTCGTGGTTGGGACAAAACGAAACAGCGTCAGATGACATGCGTGTCTGGGACGTGGTCATGCTCGGGCGCTTGCCGCATCAAGACTGGTTGGCTGCGCCCAACACGCATGACCATGCAGTGGTGGTCACCGCCTTGAAAGCCACACAAGCTTGGGACTGGCGTGAGCGTTCCCTGGGCCAACTCTCGGGCGGCGAGCGTCAGCGCGTTTTCCTGGCACGCGCCATGGCTGTGCAAGCGCAGGTCATGTTGATGGATGAACCACTGACCAACTTAGACCCGCCACACCAAGTGGACTGGCTGGAACAGGTGCGTTGTCTCACCTCGCAAGGCACCACAGTGATCAGCGTGTTGCACGAAGTGGGCATGGCCTTGCATGCCGATGACATGGTGGTCATGCAAGCGGGGCGTTTGGTCCATCAAGGCGCATGTGCGGATGCCGCCACTCATCGCGCGGTAGAGGCGGTGTTTGACAAGCGCATGGCCATTCATTCGCTGCAGGGTCAATGGGTGGCCTTGCATCGGCTTTGACTGATTCAAGCGTTGCAAGCACTTGAAGCGATTCAAGCGTTCATGGCCGAGGCGTTTTTTTTTTGAAGCTACAAAACGCAGACACCTCACACTGCCAACACAGTGGCTTGCGAGCTTGGCACACATAGCGGCCATGCAAAATGAGCCAGTGGTGCGCATCAACCAAATACTTTTCTGGAATTCTTTTTAAAAGTTTCAACTCGACTTCGAGGGGATTTTTTCCAGGTGCCAGGCCCGTGCGATTGCCCAGTCGAAAGATGTGCGTGTCGACTGCCATGGTGGGCTCGCCAAAGGCCACATTCAAAACCACATTGGCCGTTTTGCGGCCCACACCCGGCAATGATTCCAAGGCCTCACGAGAGCGGGGTACTTCACCTTGGTATTGGTCTGTCAAAATTTGACAGGTCTTCAGCAAGTTGCTGGCCTTATTTCTGTAAAGGCCGATGGTCTTGAGATAGCTTTCAAGCCCCTCTTGTCCTAAGGCCAAAATAGCTCCCGGGGTGTTGGCAACGGGAAAGAGTTTGCGGGTGGCTTTGTTCACGCTCACATCGGTCGCCTGGGCCGACAGCAGCACCGCCGTGAGAAGCTCAAACACCGAGGTGTAGGCCAACTCGGTGGTGGGCAGGGGATTGGCCTTTTTCAGGGTGTGAAAAAAGAGTTCGATGTGATGTGCGTTCATGAGAGAAAATGTGAGAATTGACCAACCGTGTTTTGTGGAAGATACACCATGTCCTTGAAATTTGCCGATCGTTTGAACAATGTCGAGACTTCAGCCATTCGGGAGTTGTTCAAACTTCTGGGCAAGCCTGGCATCATTAGCTTTGCCGGCGGCTTTCCCGACAGCGCCATGTTTGACGTGGAGGGGATTCGCGAAGCCTCCGCCGCGGCCTTGTCACACGAACCCGGTGCCGCACTCCAATATGGCGCTACCGAAGGCTACGGCCCCTTGCGCGAGCAGTTGGCGCATTTCATGGGTCAAAAGGGCGTCACGGAATTAAGCGCAGAGCAACTGATTGTCACCACAGGCAGCCAACAAGCGCTCGACCTCATTGGCAAAACCATGATCAGCCCGGGCGATAAAGTCATTGTCGAGGGACCCACCTTTTTGGCCACCATTCAGTGTTTCAGGTTGTATGGCGCAGAGCTCATTTCTGCACCTGTCGATGGCCATGGTGTCAACACCGATGTTCTCGAGCAACTCATCGCCGAGCATCGCCCCAAATTTGTCTATGTCATTCCCACCTTCGGCAATCCTACTGGGGCCTTACTCAACTTAGAGCGCCGCAAAAAGTTGCTCGAGCTGGCGGTCAAATATGAAACGCTCATGGTGGAAGACGACCCCTACGGCGATTTGTATTTCAAAGATGCACCGCCCCCCAGTTTGTTGGCCTTGAGTGCGCAAGTACCAGGCAGTCGCGACTGGTTGGTGCATTGCGGTTCTTTGTCAAAAGTCTTAAGCCCAGGGCTGCGTGTGGGTTGGATGATTGCACCCGCAGAACTTTTAAGCCGAGCCGTCATGTGCAAACAGTTCAGCGATGCACATACCAGCACCTTTGCCCAAGCCACAGCCGCCCATTACCTCAAAGCCGGGCGCATGCCGGCCACCCTCCACAATGTGCGCCAAGTTTATGCATTGCGCGCGCAAACCATGTGCGATGCTTTGCGCCACAATTTGGGCGATGCCATTTCATTTGTACAGCCCCAAGGCGGCTTGTTTGTGTGGGCCAGTCTCACGGGCGCAGGCGGAAAGGTGAAAGACGGCAATGTCTTTGCCAAAATGGCCATCGACAAAGGCGTGGCCTTCGTACCGGGTGCACCGTTCTATTGTCAAAATCCAGATCACAGCACTTTGCGCTTTAGTTTTGCCACGGTGGGCGAAGACAAAATTTTGGAAGGTGTTGATCGTTTGAAACAAGCCATGGATGCACCGGCGTCAACATCGGCTTGAACGCCATGAAGATTCAAGGCGTTGACATTCAAATCGAAGGCAACGGCTCTGAAGCGCTGGTCATGTTGCATGGCTGGCCTGATACATCGGCACTTTGGAACGACACAGTCATAGCGCTCCAAGGCAGCTACCAATGTGTTCGCTTTACCTTGCCAGCTTTTGATGCAAACGCCCCCATGCCCGCCAAGTCATTGAGTGACATGGTGGCCTTTGTTCATGAGGTGTTGCAACAAGTCAGCCCGCAAAAACCAGTCACTTTGGTATTGCACGATTGGGGCTGTCTTTTTGGTTATGAATACGCCGCCATGTACCCTGAGCGTGTGAGCCGCATGGTGGCTGTTGATGTGGGTGATCATAATTCCCAAGCCCTGTATGCATCTTGGAACGCCAAGGCCAAATGGGGTGTTTTCAGCTATCAAATTTGGTTGGCCATCGCTTGGCAAATTGCACAAATTTTGGGTGCCGCAGGTCGCCCTTTGGCTGATCGAATGACGCGTTATATGGCCAAGACTTTAAGGTGCCCCAGCCCTTTGGCAGCCATGCACGCCGGCATGAATGCACCCTATGCCATGAAGTGGATGCGGGCTTTAAATGGTTTTGACATGGCGGCCGATGTCCTCCAAATATTGCCTGCAGCGCGGCCCATGCTTTACATCTATGGGCGACGCAAACCCTTCATGTTTCATTCTGCGCGTTGGCTTGAAAAAATTGCATCACAGCCTGGCTCTAGGGTCGAGGGCTTTGACACAGGTCATTGGGTCATGAGCAACAAGCCAGAAGCCTTCAATGCCTTGCTCAAAGAATGGCTGGGAACGCCTTGAATCACACCCACGCTGAAGAAGGGGCTGCAAGCATGGCAAACCAGTCAAGGCGCGATGTGTTGAAGTGGGCTGCGGCGGCGGCTGCGCCCCTCACTTATGCATTGTCCTCAGCCCAAACACCTTTCAAGCACAACCCCTTTTCCGTGGGTGTGGCCAGTGGTTCGCCCAATCACCATTCGGTGGTCTTATGGACTCGTCTCATGCCCGATGTCAGCAGTGGTTCCGCTGTGTTTGCAGCCACGGATGTGACGCTGAAGTGGGAAGTGGCAGACGATGAGTCCTTCAAAGTCAATCGCCGCGCGGGACAAGTGGTGGCGCTCGCCGCCTTGGCCCATTCGGTGCACTTAGAGCTTGATCAATTGCAGAGTGACCGGTGGTATTTTTATCGCTTCCAAATAGGCGATGCGCAAAGCACCGTGGGCCGCACACGAACGCTGCCACATCCTGAGGCCATGGTTCAAAAACTGCGTGTCGCCTATGCATCCTGCCAGCGCTGGGAGCATGGGTACTTCACGGCATACGATCACATGTGCCAAGAAAATCTCGACTTGGTTTTGTTCTTAGGTGATTACATCTACGAATATGCGGGTGCTGCCAATGCCGTGCGTTTGCCCACAGGTGGCTGGGTGAACAGCTTGTCCGACTATCGCGACCGCTACGCGCTTCAAAAAAGTGAAAAAGGCTTGCAGGCCATGCATGCGCAATGTCCATGGCTGATTACTTGGGACGATCACGAAGTCTCCAATGACTATGCGGGCAGGGTGAGGGGGCAAAGTGGCAACATCAGTTTTGATTTTTCGGCGCAGCGTGCGCGGGCTTATCAAGCGTTTTACGAGCACATGCCGCTGCGCGTGAGTGCGCTGACCCAGTCCCTTGCTGGCTTGGCCAGCGGTGCAGAAATGCGAATTTATGGTCAAGTGGCGTATGGCAAATTGGCCAATATTTATTTGTTAGACAGTAGGCAATACCGAGATCGGCAAGTTTGTAACAAGCTTGGCAACTACGGCTCTGGATGGGTCAACCCTGAGCAATGCGAAGAATGGTCAGACCCCCAACGAACATTGTTAGGCGAAGCGCAGTCTCAATGGCTGGATCAATCGTTTGCAAAAGCCAAGAACGATGCCCGACCCTGGAACGTGGTGGCCCAACAAACTATATTTGGACGAAGAGACTACAAGTTAGGCACGGGTCATTCATTGTGGAACGATGGCTGGGACGGCTTCTCAGGTGCGCGTCAACGCATGACGCAGTCAATGCAAAACCATGCCCTCAAAAACCCTGTTCTCATTGGCGGTGATGTGCATGAAAACTGGGTAGGGCATGTGATGGCCGATGCCTACAAAGACGACAGCGCCAAAATTGGGGTGGAGTTTTGTGGTGCTGGCATTACAGCGCGCTCTGCAGGCAATACAAAGTTGGCGGCACGTTTGGCAGAAAATCCGCACTTCATTTTTGCAGACAGCGAGCGCAAAGGTTATGGCGTGGTGGAGTTTACGGCCCAACAAATTCAAACAGAACTGCGTGTGGTGGACGATGTGCGTCAAGCTCAAACCAAAATTGAAACGTTGGCCAAGTTTGCGGTGGAGGCAGGGGTGCCTCAAGTTCAGCGTATTTCTTGAGGCTGAAGACAAGCCGCTGATGGCAATCAGGCCATTGCTTTTTTCATTCAAACACCTCTAGCAAGCGATCAAGCCCGCCTTCTTCAATGGCCACCATGGCTTGCTCGCGCACCTTGGGCTTGGCATGGTAAGCCACAGACAAACCCGCTACGCCCATCATGGGCAAGTCGTTGGCACCATCGCCCATGGCAATGGCTTGAGCAGGTTGAATGCCCATTAGCTGGCAGGTTTGTAGCAGCATCTTGCGCTTTTCTTCACCATCGCAGATATCGCCCCAGTCTTGATTCACCATGTGGCCTGTCAACTCCCCATTCACCACTTCCAAAACATTGGAGCGCGTCCAATCGATGCCCAAGCGGTCGCGCACGGCGTCTGTGAAAAAGGTAAAGCCGCCGGAGACCAACAAGACTTTCATACCGACGCCTTGGCAGGCCTTCACCAGCGTTTCTGCGCCAGGGTTGAGTTGCAGGCGATGGTTTAAGACTTCGGTCATGTGCGCCACGTTCACGCCTTTGAGCAAAGCCACACGTTTGCGCAAGCTGTCTTTGTAGTCGGTTATTTCACCGCGCATGGCGGCTTCGGTAATGGCAGCCACTTCGGCTTTGCGGCCCGCTGCATCGGCAATTTCGTCCACACACTCAATGTTGATGAGGGTGGAGTCCATGTCAAACGCAATCAGTTTGAAACTACTGAGTTTCAAAGGCGGTGTGAAACCCTTCACGGTCATGCCTTGAAACCTAGGGGTGCTGCGCTCGTTGCTCATGCTTGTTTATCCTTCAACTTTCTCAATTTTAGGCTGACCCAAAGAGCGCAAGATGTCTCTGACCATTTGCGCGCGGGCTTTGGGGTCGGGCAGCTCGCGTTCAATGCGCAGTTTGTCGTTGCCAGCCAATTGAATGTGCTTGTTCTTTTGAATCAGCTCAATGATGCGCATGGGCTCAATGGGCGGATTGGGTTTGAAGCTGATTTGAATCACACCTGGCGCGGCATCGACTTTCACCACCCCATAAGGCAAACTTAAAACCCTTAAGCGATGGACGTCCATCAAAGTTTGCGCCTGCGGTGGCAGTTTGCCAAAGCGATCCACAATTTCTTCCAGCAAGCCGTCAATTTGATCGGAAGTTTTGGCGGTGGCCAATTTCTTGTAGAACGACAAACGCAAATGAACATCGCCGCAGTAGTCGTTGGGCAGCAGGGCAGGAGCGTGCAAATTGATGTCGGTGGCGGCCGACAGGGGGCTGAGCAAATCGGGCTCTTTGCCTAATTTCAAACACCGCACGGCTTCGTTCAACATTTCGTTGTAAAGCTGGAAGCCAATTTCTAGCATGTTGCCGCTTTGGTTTTCACCGAGCACTTCACCTGCACCGCGAATTTCCAAATCGTGCATGGCCAAATAAAAGCCGCTGCCCAATTCTTCCATTTGTTGAATGGCGTCCAAGCGCTGCGCAGCATGTTTGGTCAGCGCATCTATTTCGGGCACCATCAAATAAGCATAGGCTTGGTGATGGCTTCGGCCCACACGGCCACGCAATTGATGCAGTTGTGCCAAGCCAAATTTATCGGCGCGCGAAATCACGATGGTGTTGGCGGTGGGCACATCAATGCCCGTTTCAATGATGGTAGAGCACAGCAAAATGTTGTAGCGCTGCGCCACAAAGTCACGCATCACTTTTTCCAAGTCACGCTCGGGCATTTGACCATGCGCCACCGCAATGCGTGCTTCTGGCAATATCTCTTCCAGCTTTTGTCGGCGGTTCTCAATGGTGTCGACTTCGTTGTGCAAGAAGTAAACCTGCCCACCACGTTTGAGTTCGCGAAGGATCGCTTCGCGAATGACGCCCACGCCTTCGTTGCGCACAAAGGTTTTGATGGCCAAGCGGCGCTGGGGTGCCGTGGCAATCACGCTCAAATCCCGAATGCCTTCCAGCGCCATGCCCAAGGTGCGCGGAATAGGGGTGGCGGTGAGCGTGAGCACATCAACTTCAGCGCGCATGGCCTTCATGGCTTCTTTGTGGCGCACACCAAAGCGGTGTTCTTCGTCAATGACCAACAAGCCCAGATTTTTAAACTTGGTGGACTCACTCAAGAGCTTGTGGGTTCCCACCACAATGTCCACGGTGCCATCGGCCAAACCTTTGAGCGCTTCAGTGACTTCTTTGCCGGAGCGGAAACGAGACACCTCGGCCACCTTAACAGGCCACTTGGAAAACCGGTCTTTCAAGGTTTGAAAGTGTTGCTCAGCCAACAAGGTGGTGGGTGCCAAAATGGCCACTTGCTTGCCACCTGTGACTGCCACGAATGCAGCACGCAAGGCCACTTCGGTTTTACCAAAGCCCACATCGCCGCACACCAAGCGGTCCATCGGGCGTGGGCTGATCATGTCTTGAATGACGGCATGAATGGCGGCGTTTTGATCGGCGGTTTCGTCAAATCCAAAGTCGTTGGCAAACACCTCGTAGTCTTGCGGGCTGTATCTGAAGGCATGGCCTTCGCGCGCTGCCCGTCTGGCGTAGATGTTCAACAACTCTGCCGCTGAATCACGCACTTGCTCGGCCGCTTTGCGCTTGGCTTTTTCCCATTGGCCACTGCCCAAGCGGTGCAGGGGGGCTTCATCGGCACTCACGCCGGTGTAGCGGCCAATGAGTTGCAGCTGACTCACGGGCACATACAGCGTGGCCTTATCGGCATATTCCAAATGCAAAAACTCTTGCAGCGCAGGAGTGCCGTCGGGATTCTTCTCGCCCAAATCCATGTTCACCAAACCACGGTAGCGGCCAATGCCGTGTGCGTTGTGCACCACAGGGTCGCCCACATTGAGCTCTGATAAATCTTTGATGAGCGCTTCAACATCGCTCACTTGTTCTTGTTTTTTACGACGACGTGTGGTGGGGCCGGCCGCAAACAATTCGGTCTCGGTGACCAAATCAATGCCAGCTTCAAACCAATGAAAGCCCGCATTGAGCGCGGCAGTGACAATGCCTATTTTTTCGTCACTGGCTTGAAATTCCTTCAGGTCATCAAAGGCGGGTGGGTTGACACCACTGGCGCGCAGGAAGTCGAGCAGACTTTCGCGGCGGCCCGCGCTCTCGGCCAGAATTAAGACGCGATTGGAGCTGCCGCGAATGTGCGCTTGCAGCTTGGCCAAAGGCTCTTCAGCGCCGCGAACGACTGTGAGGTCGGGCAGGGGCTGAGCCAAGGTGTTGTGGGCGTTGTTGTCTTGGGTTTCGCCTTCAGAATCTTTGGCACTTGGACGCAAAGCCAACTGCGCATGCTGATTCGTGCCCGTATAAAACTGCTCAGCCGACAAAAACAAAGCTTCGGGTGGCAAGGCAGGTCGCTCGGGGTCGCCTTGCACCAAGCGATAACGTTCCTTGGTGTCTTGCCAAAAGCGTTGAAACGCAGGCTCTAAATCGCCATGCAAGACCAAGGTGGCTGGCGTGTCGCTGCCCGCGCCCAAGTAGTCAAACACGGTGGCTGTTTCTTCAAAGAACAGCGGTAAATAATATTCAATGCCGGCCGTGGCCACACCATTGCCAATGTCTTTGTAAATGCGACTTTTGGTGGGGTCGCCTTCAAGCAACTCACGCCACCGGCTGCGAAACTTGGCGCGCGCCGCGTCGTCCATGGGAAATTCGCGGCCCGGCAACAAACGCACTTCGGGCACAGGGTACAAGCTGCGCTGTGTGTCGGGATCGAAGGTGCGGATGGAGTCAATTTCATTGTCAAATAAATCGACGCGGTAGGGCACTTGCGAGCCCATGGGAAACAAATCAATCAGACCACCGCGCACTGCATATTCGCCAGGGCTGACCACCTGGCTGACATGGCTGTAACCGGCCAATGTCAATTGAGCCTTGAGTTTGGCTTCGTCCAGTTTCTGTTTGGATTTAAATTGAAAGGTGTAGCCCGCCAAAAATGAGGGGGGTGCTAAACGGTACAAAGCCGTGGTGGCCGGAATGAACACCAAGTCAGCACCCTCGGCTTTGTCGCGCTGATTGATTCGCCAGAGGGTGGCCAAGCGTTCGCTGATCAGGTCTTGGTGAGGCGAGAAAGTGTCGTACGGCAAAGTTTCCCAGTCGGGAAAAATGGCGCATCGAAGGCCAGGTGCAAAGAAGGCCACCTCGTCCATCAGGCGCTGTGCATCGGCGGCGTCAGAGGTGACCACAGCCGTCAGGCGCCCCTGCGATTTTTCTCGTTCGGCCAGTTGGGCCAATAGCACCGCGTCTGCCGATCCCATGGGACGGGGCAGGGTGAAGCGTTTTCCTAAGCTAAGCGCGGGTAATTGCATGAACTCCAATAGTATAGTTGGCGTATTGGCACTCCAAAACGATTCACTGTGAACCCCACTGACCTTTCTGATCACTCAAGCCCTGTGGCGCGGTGTTTTGCGCTGGTGCCCTGCGCGGGTTCAGGTTCCCGTGCGGGCACCGTCGCTCCCAAACAGTACGAGCAGATTGCGGGCCAAAGCATGGTGATGCACACCTTGGCCGCCTTGAAATCGGTTGGCAGGCTTGAAAAAATTGTGCTGGTGCTCTCACCCGACGATGCGCATGTGTGGCCAGATGATGCAGTGGCGCACATTCAGCGCATTCATTGTGGCGGTGCCACTCGCGCCGAGTCTGTCTTCAACGGCCTAACCCAATTGCTGGCTGAGGGTGCAAAAAATTCTGAAGGTGTTCAATCAAGCGACTGGATCTTGGTGCACGACGCAGCGCGTTGCCTCATTACTGACTTAGAAATTAACCGCTTAATTGATGCATGCTTGGACGACGAAGTGGGGGGCTTGTTGGCCCTGCCATTGCCCGACACTTTGAAGGCTTCAGTGAATGGCCGCGTGAGCGAAACTTTGCCACGCCAAGACAAATGGTTGGCGCAAACGCCGCAAATGTTCCGGGCGGGTCAATTGCATGCGGCTTTGAATGCCAAAGCTGCTGAAAATTTTGAAGGCATTACAGACGAAGCCAGTGCCATGGAGATGGCAGGTTTTGCGCCCAAGTTGGTGGTCGGCAGTCCACACAATTTCAAAGTGACTTATCCGCCAGATTTTGCATTGGCAGAAGATTTGCTCAGGAGCAGAAAATGAACATTCGAGTCGGTGAAGGTTGGGACACTCATGCCTTGGTAGAGGGGCGTCCGTTGATGTTGGGCGGTGTGCAAATTGCACATGACAAAGGACTGCTGGGTCATTCCGATGCCGATGTGTTGTTGCACGCCATCACCGATGCGCTGTTGGGCGCTGCGGGCTTGGGCGACATTGGTCATCACTTTCCCGATACCGATGACAAATACAAAGGCGCTAACTCAGCGGTGCTCTTGAAGAAGGCCTACGAAACCGTGAAGCATTTGGGATGGCATTTGGGCAACGTCGATTGCACCATCATTGCGCAAGCGCCAAAGCTGTCACCACATCGCTCAGACATTCGGTCTTCCATTGCCAAAGCCTTGGGCGTGCCAGAATCATTTATCAATGTGAAAGCTAAGACCGCAGAAAA
>CAIMUZ010000161.1 GCA_903844775.1 uncultured Burkholderiales bacterium
GATTGAAAAAGTTAACTCCCAAGTGAACATTCAAAGCATGCTGCAAACGCTGAAGGCTTATCAAGCCCAAGCAGGCGCCGGCATTGACGATGCAAGCAGCAAAGTGGGCGGCTCTGGCCAAGCCCAAGGCGTCTCTGGTTTTACCGAGCTCATTCAAAAGAGTTTGAACTCTGTGAATGAAGTACAACAAGAATCCAAAGCCAAAGCCGAAGCCTACGAGCGCGGCGAAGGCGTGCCCCTGACTGACGTGGTGCTGGGCATGCAGAAATCATCGATTGCCTTTGAAGCCACCTTGCAGGTGCGCAACAAAGTGCTCAAGGCCTACGAAGATATTTTGAACATGCCTGTTTAAGACCCGACTGAAAGACATAGATCATGGCAACAACAGCAGCAACTTTTCAGCCTGGATTTGCAACCGCAAATGCCGGCAGCACAGCTTTAACCACCACCGGCGGCGGCGCTTTAACCACCATGGGTGGGGCTGGTGGCTCGGGTGATGGCAATTACAACTCGCAAGGGGGCGCCGTATCGAGTGTGCAGCAAATATTCCAACAGCCCTCGGTTCGCAAAGCCATGCCCTTGATCATCATCGCGCTGGCCTTGTTGCTATTTGGCATGAGCTATGTCTGGATTAACCAGCCAGCTTATCGCCCCCTCATGGTCAACATGTCCGAAACCGATCAGCAGTTGGCCTTAGACGCTTTGCGCCAAGCTGAATACAAGCCCGTGGTGGATGCTGCTACCGGCCAAATTACAGTGCCTGCCAACCGCTATCACGAAGCCAAAATTTTCTTGGCCAGCAAGGGTATTCCTAAAACTGGCACCACTGGCATTGATTCTTTGAAAGATCAATCGGCCATGACCACCAGCCAATTCATGGAGCAGGTGAAATACACCAATGCCATGGAACAAGAACTTGCCAAGAGCATTACCAACATTGATTCGATTCAAGCGGCACGTGTGCACTTGGCCACGCCCAAACAGTCCGTGTTTGTCCGTGATCGCACGGCGCCCAAGGCGTCGGTGGTGGTGACGACTTTTCCTGGTCGCACCTTAACGCCCAACCAAGTGCAGGCGGTAGTTCACTTGGTGTCTTCTAGCATTCCTTTGTTGACGGCAGAAAACGTTGCTGTGCTAGACAGCCGCGGCAAGTTGTTTACCGACTCGATGGGTGAAGCGGCCATTGGTCTGTCCACAGGCCAAACAGCGCACAAGCAAAAAATTGAAGACATGTACCGTCAGCGCATAATGCAAATTCTCTCGCCCATTGTGGGTGAGGCCAATGTGTTGTCGCAAGTCAACATGTCTTTGGACTTTACGCAAACTGAAATAACCACCGAAGATTACGACACCCGCGAGAAGGGCCCTAAGACGCGTTCTGAGGTGGTGAGCGAAGACAAGAAATCTGGCAAAGAGTCTGAAGGCGGTGTACCTGGCACGATGTCAAATACACCACCGCCTGCGCCATCGGCAAGTTCTGACAACAAAGCTACACCTGCACCTGGCAGCTCTAGCACTGAAAAAACAACCACCACTTCCCGCGCCACTCGCAACTACGAACTGGACCGCTCAGTTCGTCACGTGAAGCCTGCAACGGGCACCGTTGAAAAACTGAGTGTGGTGGTGTTGGTGAATGAACGCACCCCAGCGCCTGGCGCGAAAAATGACAAAGGCGAGCCCTTAGAAGCTAAGCCCTATACCGAAGAAGAAATTGCCCGCATGCAAAGCTTGGTGCGTGGCGTGGTGGGCTATGACGAGAAGCGCGGCGACGTAGTGACCGTGGTTCAAGAAAAATTTGGCGTCGAACCCGTTTTCGAATTCAACACACCTTGGTATAAAGACGAAACCATTATGAGCAGCGCCAAAACAGGCTTGTTGGCTTTGTTGTTGGTGGCCTTCATCTTTGTCGTTGTTAAACCAGTGGTCATGTCCTTCTTGCCAGAAAAAGTCGATCCAAATGCCGCTTTATTGGCAGGCTCAGGCAGGCCGATGGGCGACGGCGAGTTGTCAGAAGACGACATGTCACAAATTCAGATGGGCGAAGGCGAAACCTTGGAAGAAATCAAGGCCAAGCTTAAACCGAAGAAGTCAAATATTTCTGCAGAGATGTTGGACACCGCCAACTCCTACGACGACAAAGTGGCACTGGTGCGTATGATTGTGGCGGAAGACGCCGCACGCGTCGCCAGCGTGCTCAAGGGCATGATCCGCGCCAGCATGTAACTAATTGATAGAAACACATTCGAGGCCCCTATGGCAACCAAAGAAACCGTACTGACCCCAGAGGAAGCAGCAGCCGCTGAGGCACTGCGCGTCGAGCTGACCAACATGACAGGCACCCAACGTGCTGCTGTGCTGACGCTGCTTTTAGGTGAGCAGCAAGCCGCCGAAATTATCAAATACATGGACCCTAAAGAAGTTCAGTATTTGGGCGGCGCCATGGTATCGGTGGCCGATGTGTCGCAAGAAGCGGTGAATGCCATTCTGGACGACTTTGTCTCCACTTTCAAGAAACAATCTAACTTGGGTCTGGGCACCTCAGACTATGTCGAAAAAGTCATGAAACGCGCCTTGGGCGACGACAAAGCCGCTTCTGTTTTGGGCCGCATCATGCCCGGTCAAAGCAGCAAAGGTTTGGACGTGTTGCAGTGGATGGATGCTCGCTCTATTGCCGACATGATTATCACCGAGCACCCCCAAGTGACCGCCATTATTTTGTCTGTGCTAGAGCACGAAGTGGCAGCTGATGTACTGAGCTTTTTGCCTGCCGCTTTACGCCCCGAAATTATTCAACGTGTGGCCAGTTTGGAAACCGTACAACCTTCTGCCATGGCCGAGTTAGAAGCCATTATGAAGATGCAGTTCTCTAAGAGTTCTAGCTCTGCTTCTTCCAGCTTCGGCGGTATCAAGGCCGCTGCCAAGATCATGAACTCCACCAAGACCGCGCTTGAAACGCAGATCATGGGAGGCTTAGAAAAGCTCGATGCCGATTTGATGCAAAAGATTCAAGACAACATGTTCACCTTCGAAAACTTGGTGGCCGTGGACAACAAGGGTATTCAGAAATTGATGAGTGCCGTGGAGCAAGATTTGCTGATGATCGCCATGAAAGGCGCCAGCGCCGACGTACAAGATCGCTTCTTCGGCAACATGTCAGAACGTGCGCGTGGCATGTTCCGTGACGAGATGAACGCCAAAGGCCTCATGCGCATTGCCGATGTTGAAGACGCACAAAAGAAAATCATGCGGATTGCACGCAAGTTGTCCGATTCGGGTGATTTGGTCCTAGGCGGAGGCGAAGACTTTGTCTAATCTCAGCAACCCGGCCAAACCTCAACAAGTTTGGCGCCCCATGGATGTTCTCAAGAACGTGAGCATGGAAAATGTTCGGTTTTTAGAAAAAGATTATTCTCGGCCTTCAGAAAATAAGTTTGCCACTTGGCGTGTCAATGAGTTGCCCTCCAATTTAGCGCCAGCCGATGGTTCTTCAGGTATTCACCCAGGCGATGTTGACGCAACAGGCGCTGACAAAAAGGTCTTGGCTGAAGGTGCTAGTGCTTTAGGCAAGCTAGACCCTGAGCTGATTGAGTCAATTAAACAAGAAGCCTACGCTCGCGGCTTGGAAGAAGGTCGACAAGAACTTGCTGATTTTCATGAAGAAGCAGAAAAAGCGCGCGCACAAGCCGCGGCGGCTGACATTGCAAACACTCACGAGCTTCTGAGTCACATTGAAAAAGCCATTCTGGAACTGAAGGAAGACCCCGATCAACGTCACGAACCTTTGAAACGTTTGTCCATGCATTTGGCCGAACAATTGGTTTTGGTGGAATTGAGCGTGTCGCCCAACAGTGTGCAAGCCCTTATTGAGCGTTGCATTGAAACGCTGGACATCATGCCCAGTGCCAGCGTGGTGGTTGAACTCAACCCCAACGACATGGCCCTGCTACAAACTCGAACACTGGACCCTGGTGAAGAAAAGAAAACTTGGCGACTTCAAGCCGATCCCACACTGTTGACTGGCAGTGTGCGCGTGCGTGCAGACGACGCTGTGGTCACTGACTTGGTTGAACACCGCCTTGAATCTTTGGCGCAAAGCTTGTTGAAAGACCCTAAAAGCTGGCAGGCCCAAACCGCCTTCCATCCTGAACGCCTCAGCGCACGTCGCGGGCAAGCCAATGCGGTAGAAGATGCTTTGCCACGCGAGTCTATGACCAAAGACTTTGCAGATTTGGATTTACCCGATTTGGAATTGCCTGCAACCCCCGTTGCAGACAGCACCGAAGAAACGGACCCCACCCATGAGTGACTTTGCCGCAGAAGTAGCGCGCAGCATGGCGCACACCCGCCCACCGCGCCCCGAGCGCTGTGGCACTTTGGTGCGCTTGGTGGGCCTGCGCATGGAAGCCCGCGGCATCATGGCGCCGGTGGGTTCTAGCTGCGAAATCATTGGCCAAGATGGCCACAAACTTGAAGCCGAAGTGGTGGGCTTCAATGACAAAACTTTGTACCTGATGCCCATGACCGAGCCTGTGGGCATTGGCCCTGGCGCCTCCGTGCGCTTGGCGTCTAACTTAGGTACTGCCTGTTTAGGCCCTGAGTTGTTAGGTCGAGTGATCGACGGCCGAGGCGACCCTTTAGATGGCAAACCCAAGCCCGCCTGCAAATCACGCTTGAGCTTGCTGGGTCTTCCTATCAATCCCATGGAACGCGGCCCCATCGACAGCGTGCTCGATGTTGGCGTGAAAGCCATCAATGGATTATTGACACTGGGCCGCGGCCAACGTGTGGGCCTCATGGCCGGCTCTGGCGTTGGCAAGAGTGTGTTGCTGGGCATGATGACGCGCTTCACCAAAGCCGATGTGGTGGTGATTGGCCTGATAGGCGAACGCGGCCGCGAAGTTCAAGCCTTCATTCAAGAGTCTTTGGGCGAAGAAGGCTTGGCCAAGTCGGTGGTGGTGGCAGCGCCTGCCAATGTGTCGCCCGTCCTTCGCTTGAAAGCAGCCCACATGACACATGTGATTGCCGAATATTTCAGAGACCAAGGATTGAACGTGTTGATGCTGGTCGACAGCCTCACACGCGTAGCGCACGCGCAACGTGAAATTGGCCTGGCCATTGGCGAGCCGCCCACAGCCAAGGGCTATCCGCCTTCTGTGTTTGCACTCTTGCCCAACCTCATTGAGCGTGCTGGCGTAGGCCGTCACGGTCACGGCTCCATTACCGCCATTTACACCGTGCTGGCGGAAGGCGACGATGCAAACGACCCCATTGTGGACATCGCTCGTGCCTCACTCGATGGCCAAGTGATGTTGTCACGCAAGTTGGCCGATGCGGCGCACTACCCTGCCATTGATTTGAACGGCTCTATTTCGAGGGTGATGCAAACTTTGCTGCCACCCGAAGACATGAAGATGGCCAACAAGTTCAGGCGCATGTGGTCTCTGTACCAACAGAACCAGGATTTGATTCAAGTGGGCGCCTACGAAGCAGGCAGCAACCCCACCTTGGACGAAGCCATTCGATTGCGCGAGGAGATGGACAACTTCTTAAGGCAAGACATGCACGAAGGCCATGACGCCGACACCACCCGCGAAGAAATTCGCATGCTGTTGGGAGCCCCCTCATGAACGACCAAGTGATTGCCAGGCCTTGCTGGACAGTGTTGGCCGATAAAGCCGAAGATCAAGTAACGGCCATTCAAAATGAATTGGCCTTTGCGCGCAAACGCTTAGAGAGTTTGCAATCGAGTCAACAGCGTGTGCAGGTCATGTACGACGAGTACCGCGACAAAATTAACAACCCAAGCCAAGAAAGCTTGGGCATGAGCGAAGCCATGAACCAACGGCAATTTATGTCGCAGTTGTTGGTGCTAATGCAGCGTGTGAAAACTGACATTCAGCACACTGAAAATTTATTGCTCTCCATCAAAGAGCGTTTGATTGAAGCTGAGCGCGAGCGCATCAAAATGCAAACCTTGGCCGATCAAAACGCAATGGCGGTTCGAAAAGACTTGAACAAACGTGAGCAAAAGAAAATGGACGAAATGGGTGTGATGCAATTTAATTTGCGTCCTCAGCACTGAGTTGCGCTTTATCATCCCTTCATTTTCTACAGCCTTGTCTTCGTCATGTTCAACTCCAACCTTACCGGCGGCCCAGCCTGGCACTGGCAAGCATGGCGCTCAGAAAAAGCTTGGGCGCCCACAGTGGATGCGCTTGAAACTTGGCTGTTGGCACAAACCACGCCCGAAACACCCCGCACCCTGTTGCTCATAGGCGCCAGCGCGGGGTGGATGATGCCCCACCTTTGGTTGCAACAATTCAAAGAGATTCACACCTTCGACATTGACCCCTTGGCCGGCTATTTATTCAAATGGCGTCACGGGAAAAAATTACAGGCCCATGGTGTGCGCTTGGCATGCCATACCCAAAATGCCTTGGCCAATCTACCTGCATTGTTAAAAATCCACCCACAAGCCTGTGTATTTTTTGACAACGTATTGGGGCAGCTTCGTTTCAACAGCACTGACATCAAATTGGTTGAAAAAAATATGATGCAATGCGTGCAGGCATTGAAGGGCCGAGAATGGGGCAGCGTGCACGACCGCATGTCAGGGCCCGTCAGCGGCGAGCTGGCTTTGTCTTTGGCGAAAGGTGCTGCGCTTCCGGAAACATCTGGCCACCTAGACAAAGGTGGAGATGCGCAAAAGTGGCTCACCAGCATTCAAGCACAAAGCCCGTGGTTAGACCACCTCACAGGCAAAGTGTTTGAGAGAGAGGTTGCGGTTCACAACATGGCTTGGGCCTTCAAGCCCAACTACTGGCACTGGCTACAGGCGGGATGGGTAAAACCATGACCCCGCACCAGCACTTATCAGCGCGAGCAAACCAATTTGTGCAGTTTTTCCAACGGTGTGTCGGGCGGAATAGACTGCCAGTCGCGCATCACGCCCTGCGTGTCAATCACCTCGCCTGCCAACATCGGGCCAGAGTGCATGGAGAAAGACAAGATGTGCACCGTTTTTTGCCGGCATTCAATTTCCATGTGGGTGCGAGTCGATTGATAAGACACACCACGGGAGGTTTTTTGGGGCGCTTTGAAATCCAGAACACTCCAAAAGCTACGCAGATAGCCCGAACGTTTAACCTTGTCGGCATCAATGTAGTAGGTGCCTGCGTCGTAGGAGTCAACCTTCGTCCAATCGGCATGGGCACTGCTGGCGCCCCAAAGAGCCGCCAACATCAGTGGCATCCATATGAGGGCCTTGCGGAAAAAGGCCAGCAAATAAAGGGCGTACTTGAAAGTTCTTGTCAGCATGTTCATGTCTCGACTATAAAGTAATCAATCTATAACGCAAAGTACCTCGATATGGCCTTTTTTCAAATCATCAATCCATGGCGCGTGCTCAAAAATTCAGCCCCTAGACTTAAAGTCGCCATTGGCTTGCTGATAACCAGCGTCCTGATGGGCTGCGGTGGCGGCTCTTCCTCAAGCGCTTCTGGCTCGGGCTCTGGTTCAGGCTCCGGTTCAGACACCTCAGCGTCATTGGTTAATTTGGGCGTCTACACTACAACCATTGCCAATACATCGGGCAATAAAGCTTTAACTTTAATTATCAACAGCGATTCAGCCAGCAGCACCAATGGTCGTTTTTATGCCTTGCAATTTAGCTCTCCAGAGAATCTGGGTGAACAACCCAACATTTTTTCAGGAAGCATTACGGGCATAGGAGGTCCTTCAGCAAGCATCTCTGGCTTGAAAGAATTTTCAATTAACAGTAATAGCTTTACAGCTGGAAGCGCGACTTTTACATCCCCCAATC
>CAIMUZ010000162.1 GCA_903844775.1 uncultured Burkholderiales bacterium
GTGTTGAAGCCCATCATGCGGTGGTAGCGCGTGAGGCTGTCCATGATGGTCTGGTTGAACGCATGGCCCATGTGCAGCGTGCCGGTCACATTGGGCGGCGGCAACTGGATGGCAAAACTGGGCGCATCAGATTTTGGTGTCTGACTGCCGCGATGGCCGGCGACGCCATAGCCACGTTTTTCCCACTCAGGACCCCAGTGAGCCTCTAATGCGGCGGGCTCAAAAGACTTGGACAGGCTCTCAAGGCCGGGTTGCTGAATGGCGGGGGTGGTCTCGTTGCTCATGGGCTGGGTATTTAGAGATTGCCATCAGGCAATGTCATGAATGGACTAAAGCCATGATTTTACGGGGCTAGTGCCCAGTTTTTGAGGTTAAAAACAGGATCTGGCTTAGTTCTTTGCCGATTCAATGCAATCCCTTAGCACCGACGCATCGCCTACCTGATTGGCCAGCAGCAAAATCAACCGCATATTGAGTTGCTCCGATTGCGCTGAGCTCAAACCCTCGTGCGCATTCAACAGTTGCTCATAAAAGCCATCGGCGTCTTGTAAGTTCAGTTCTGTTTTCATGATGGTGAGTCCGACTTGAATCAAAGGCACAAAGAAGTGGCCACAGCGGCAATCAAATCACCGTTCACACCGTGGCCGGTGTCTGCCAAATAACCGTCGGGCCGAATCACGGCCCAACCGCCGGCCGGCACCGCGGCGCAGGCACTTTTCAGATGACCTGGCTTGTCCCAAATGTGTTCGCGGGCTTGTGCGCTGTCGCCTTTGGCAAGGACTTGCACACATCGAACGGGCAGGCCAGAGGCGCTGAGCTCTTGCAGCCGTTTAAGAGACGCTTTGGATTGCTCGCCAAACACCAAAATGAGCAAGCGGCCATCGGCCCATTGAAGCAGATCATTCAGCGCACCCGTTTTGCCAGGACGCCATTGAATCTTGACGTTTTGGACCGAAGTGCCGCCCTGGTCGCCGCAGACCCTGGAGCCGCGGTATGTATTGGCGACTGCCATACGCCCGGTGTTGATCAGGGAACGTGCGAAAGGGAATTGCTTGGCCAAGCTGATGGTGGCATTTCTAAAGGCGCGCTCTACGCCATCTGCAGGTCGTAAAAATCGGGCCGTGCGCCGAGTGACCTTCACGTTCTCTTGAGCAGCTTCGAGCCGCTCGTCGTTGTAACTTTCAAGCAGTGCTTCGTCGGCATGGCCGCGCAGCACCGCAGCCAATTTCCAAGCCAGATTGTCGGCATCGGCCACGCCGGTGTTGCCACCCCGTGCGCCAAAGGGGTTCACAATTTTGGCGGTGTCGCCCATGAAAAACACCCGGCCCATGCGCAAGTTGGTCAGGCACTGGCTCTTGTAGGCATAGGGGCCCACCCACACAATGTCAACCTTCACCTTCTTGCCAAATTGACGCTCTAAGCGCTCACGCACCACGTCTTCACGGCTGATGTAGGCTGCATCGGCGTTGGGTTCCATTTGGTAGTCAATGCGCCAGACATCGTCGGCCATCAGGTGTTGCCAGACGGCGCGGTTTTCATTGAAAGGCGCTTCAATCCAAGTGTGACGCTCGGTGGGGGGGTGTGTGTCAAAACGCACATCGGCAATGCACCAGCGGTCATCGCCTTTTTTACTTTCCATGCCGACGCCGGTCCATGCGTGAAAAGGGGTGTGCGAGCCGGAGGCATCAATCACATGATCGGCTTGAAGTTGGTAGGTGCCCTTAGGTGTTTCAACACTGAGAGTTGCAAAGTCTTTGTTTTGCTTGAATGCTGTGACGCGTGATTGCCAGCGCAAATCGACAGAGCCCAGTTCTTGAATTCGCTCGACCAAGTAGCCCTCAATGTAGAACTGTTGAATGTTGATGAATGCAGGTTGTTGTGAAAGGCTGAAGTTGCTTTGTTGCTTGAGGTCAAAGTTGTAGACCTCATCATTTCCAGCAAACGTTCGTCCGACACTCCATTGAATCCCTTTTTGGGCGATGCGATCAAACACGCCCAGCTTTTGAAAAATCTCCAATGATTTTTGGGTGTAACAAATGCCGCGCGACGATGCGCCTTTGACGCCCACTGTGTTGTCTTCGTCCAAAAGAACGGCTTTGATGCCCAAGTTGGCCAAGGCACAAGCCAAAGTCAGACCGGTGATGCCTCCCCCCACAATCACCACTGCATGTCGCAAAGTTTTGTTTTGAAGCAATTCCGGAGGCGTTAAAAAAGGATATTCGGGCAGGGCATAGCCTGTGCCTTGCGTGAACTCATAGCCATTGGTGAATTGAGTATTTTGAAAGGTGGATGTATTCATGATTTCAGCGCATCCCAACTTTGACGTTGCCAAAAACCGCTTGGGCTTCTCGGGGCAAGCAGCGCCAGTATTGTTCGCTGGCTTGCACCACGCCGCCCAGTTCTGCGGCTGCTTGCCAAGCCCAGCGAGGGTTGTACAAGAAGGCTCTCGCAAAGGCGATCAGGTTGGCGTCGCCACGTTGCAAAATGGCTTCAGCTTGTTGCGCCTGCGTGATCAAGCCTACTGCGATGGTGGGCAGGCCGCTTTTGTCTTTCACCGTTTTGGCAAATGGAACTTGGTACTCTGGGCCCAATGCAATCTTTTGTTGAGAGGCCACGCCCCCTGAGGAGATGTGCACAAAGTTGGCGCCGGCGTCTTTGAGTCGTAAAGATAATTCTGCTGTTTCTTCAGGATTCCAACCGCCTTCAACCCAATCGGTGGCCGATAGGCGAATCCCTAAAACACCATTGAACTTGGCCCGAACGGCTGCAAAAACTTCACGGATAAATCGGGTGCGGTTCTCAAAAGTGCCACCGTAGGCATCGGTTCTCTTGTTTGAAATTGGCGATAAAAATTGATGCAACAGATAACCGTGAGCCGCATGCAGTTCAACCATTTCGATCCCCATGGCGTGTGCGCGCTCAGCCGATTTGACAAATGCATTTTGAATTTTTTCGAGCCCTGCGGCATCCAATTCGGTGGGCGGTATTTCGGTGGCCAAATGTGGCAAAGCACTGGGTGCGACGGCTTGCCAACCCGCGTGGGCGGCATCCAGCAGTTGCCCTCCATGCCAGGGTGAGGCACTGGAGGCTTTTCGACCTGCGTGGCCAAGTTGAATGGCAACGGGCACGTGGGGTGCAAGTTTGCGTGCACGGTCTAATTTGTCTTGCAAAGCTTCGGCAGTGGCGTCATTCCACAAACCCAAACATCCTGGCGTAATGCGGCCTTCTTCGTTCACGGCGGTGGCTTCTAGCATGACCAAGCCGGCGCCACTGTTGAGATAGGAGGTCCATTGGGCCAAATGCCAATCGGTGGCTTTGCCTTGATCGGCTGAATACTGGCACATGGGGGCAATCACGATGCGATTGGCCAAGTTGAGGGGGCCATTGGGGGAGGGCAGCTGATAGTCTGAAAATAGAAGGCTCATGATCGTTGAATTTAAGTTGTGGATCGCAAATTCGATGGTGACAAAAATTAGGACAATTTAGGCTAATGCCTTTGCCTGCAAAGTACTGTCACCTGCAAGATAATTGAGGCATTAAAGGATTTTGAGCATGCTACTTCTATTGTCTCCTGCTAAATCGTTGGATTACGACGCTTCCCCCGCGGAGGTGCCCCACACCTTGCCCCAATTTGTCTCGCACTCTGCAGAGTTGATAGAGGTATTGAAACATAAAACGCCAGCGCAAATTTCTGAATTAATGGATTTGAGCGACAACTTGGCTGCCTTGAATGTTGCCCGATATGAAGCTTGGCGTCCTAAATTTACCGCTAAAAACTCAAAACAGGCGGTATTGGCTTTCAACGGCGACGTCTATGACGGCTTAGAAGCCAAATCCTTGAAACCCAAGGAGCTTGAATGGGCGCAAAATCACGTTTGTATCCTGAGTGGTTTGTATGGGGTTTTGCGGCCCTTAGATTGGATGCAGCCCTATCGCTTGGAAATGGGCACGGCCCTGACCAACTTGCGTGGCAAAAACTTGTACCAGTTCTGGGGAGTCCGCATTGCCCAGCACCTCAACGCCCAATTGGCGAAAGACAAAACACCGGTGGTCATCAATTTGGCGTCACAAGAGTATTTCAAGGCGGTTGATCAAAAGGTTTTAAAGGCGCGTGTGATTGAGTGCGTGTTTGAAGAATACAAAGGTGGCAAGTACAAAGTGATCAGTTTCTTTGCCAAGCGCGCGCGGGGCTTGCTGGCGCGCTACGCCATTCAGAAGCTCATTGACAATCCGGAAAAGTTGAAAGACTTCAATCTCGAAGGCTATGCCTATGCGGCCACCGAGTCGGATGCCAATCGTTGGGTTTTCAGGCGACGTGAAAAGGGTGCTGTATGAACCTGCCAGAGCAATCACGGCTGGGCAAAAACAGTGCTTATGTTGATCAATACGATGCATCCTTGTTGTTTCCCATTCCGCGTGCTGTGAAGCGGGTGGAGTTGGGCATTCTAGGTGCGCCTATTTTCTTTGGCGCAGATTTGTGGACAGCGTTTGAGCTCTCATGGCTCAATCTGAAGGGCAAGCCTCAAGTGGCCATTGCGCACATCACGGTGCCAACAGAAAGCACGCACATCATTGAAAGTAAATCTTTCAAGCTGTACTTGAACAGTTTCAATGCCAGCCGATTTGCAGATGCGCCCGCGGTGCGTGATTGCATGCGACAAGATTTAGATACGGCTTTGTGGCATGGCAGCCCAATTCTGGCGCGCTGCGGCGTCAAAATAATTCTGCCTGAAGAATTTGACAAAGAGCCTTTGCATGAATTGGATGGCCTCAATCTTGACCGCATGGACATTGATTGCACACACTATCAGCCTGCGCCAGAATTGCTCAAGGCACAACAAGATGAAGCCCCCGTGACTGAAACGTTTGTGAGTCACTTGCTCAAAAGTAATTGTTTGGTGACAGGCCAACCCGATTGGGGGAGTGTTCAAATTGCATATTCGGGCGCTCAAATTGATCAGGCCGGACTGCTCCAATACATTGTGAGTTTTCGAAATCACAACGAGTTTCATGAACAATGCGTTGAGCGCATCTTCATGGACATCTGGACGCGGTGCAAGCCTTTGAAGCTCACTGTTTATGCTCGCTATACCAGGCGCGGTGGCTTGGACATCAACCCTTGGCGCACCAGCCATCCTCAATCGCCGCCGCCCAATATTCGAACGGCGCGACAATAATTGGAGGCCCCAGCAAGCCGGCCTTAGCCTAGGCTTTTGAAGCCTTTGAGTGGCGCAAGCGGCGGGAAATGGGCGGGGCGTTTTTCTTTGGCCGCCAAGATGGCTTCACGGATGTGCGGGTTGCTCCAGATGGCGCCTTGCAGCCAACCCATTTGGCGCAAACTGTCTTCCACACTGTGATCGCGTGCATAGTTGAGCGCTTGCTTGGTGCCCCAAATGGCCACGGGTGGTTTGTGGGTCATTTCTTTGGCGCAGGCCAAGGCGCCCGCCACCAAGGCCTCCTGTGTTTCAAAAATCTGCGTCACCAAGCCATGCTTCATGGCGTTCTCAGCACTCAGGCGACGGCCTGTATAGGCCAATTCTTTGACCAAACCCATGGGCAACAACTTGGGCAAACGCTGCAGGGTTCCCACGTCAGCCACCATGCCAATGTTGATTTCTTGGATGCAGAAAAAAGCGTCCTGCGTGGCATATCGAATGCAGCATGCGGTCACCATGTCAACTGCACCACCAATGCAGCCGCCATGGATGGCGGCGATGACTGGAATCCGCAGGCTCTCGAGGAGTGTGAAAGTCGATTGCATGTCTGTAAGCGAGTCAAAGATGGCGGCACGGCCTTCGGGGCTGTTGTCGTCCATGGCGATTGCACTTGAAAAAGTGTCCAGCGACATGCCTGCAGAGAAATGCTTGCCACTGCTTGAAATGACCAGGGCTCGGGCAACACCAGACTCATTCAAATGGCGCAGTACCGCGTCCAGCTCGCGCCAAAAAGTGGGATGCATGGTATTGAGCGTTTCAGGCTTGTTCAGCACCAAATGCGCTACATGGTCATTCGTCGTCAAAGAAAAGCAATTGAGTTTGTCCATCGGGGCTGGCCTCGTTGAGTGCAGTTTTAGAAGATTGTTCGGGAATGTAGCTTGCGTTCGTTTCAGGTGCTGTCCCATGTTTGACCAAAGATCCAACCCGAACCCCTATGAGTCTGAGTTTGCGCGATAAATCAACGCGCTTTAAACAGAGCCCAGCAAATTTTCGAATCTCTTTGGCATCCTGTGTGTAAAAGGTGAGGGTTTGATCGCGCGTCACACTTTTAAAATTGTCATAGCGCAGCTTGATGCCAATGGTTTTACCGTCATAGCCTTTGCGTTTTAAATCAGCGGCCAATTGTTGGCAAAGCCTGGTAAAAACTTTGCCCAATTCGTCCTTGTCACACACTGCATGCAAGTCAGTTTCGAAGGTGGTTTCGCGGCTGATACTGACGGGCTCGCTTTCAGTGCTGATAGGGCGGTCGTCACGGCCCCATGCGGCTTCATGGAGCCATGCGCCATAAACTTTGCCAAAGTGCGACTGCAGCCACTGAAGATCAGAGCTTGCCAATTGGCCAATGGTCTCAATGCCATGCAATTTGAGTTTTTCGTCGGCTTTGGGGCCGACGCCATTGATCTTGCGACAACTCAGAGGCCAGATGGCTGTTTGCAGATCTTCCTCTTGAACAATGGAAATACCGTTGGGCTTATTGAACTCACTGGCCATTTTGGCAATCAGTTTGTTGGGGGCAACACCCACAGAGCAGGTAAGTCCAGTGGCTTCAAAAATACATTTTTGAATCAAGCGCGCCAAGACCTTGCCGCCCTCTCGCTGGCCACCGGGTACTTCCGTGAAATCGATGTAAACCTCGTCCACACCTCGGTCCTCCATCAGCGGCGCAATCTCAGTGATGATGCCTTTAAAGACTTTCGAGTAATGCCGATACTGTTCAAAATCGACGGGCAACAAAATGGCTTGAGGGCAGAGTTGGGCCGCTTTCATGAGGCCCATGGCCGACCCGATGCCAAATTGACGCGCCGCATAAGTCGCGGTGGTGATCACACCGCGCCCGGTGTAGCCTTCAATCCGGGGGAAAAAATCAAGCGGAATTTCAGACAGGTTGTCTGCAGACCATTCGTAATCGGGATGAACTTCACGCAAGCGCGCCAGCACGTCATCTTCTTTACGCCTGCCGCCGCCAATCACAACAGGCAGGCCTTTGAGTTGGGGGTAACGCAATAACTCGACAGACGCATAAAAAGCATCCATGTCGAGGTGTGCAATGCGCCGTTTGAGGGGCGACAGCGGTGCTTTGATGTCAGTCACAAACTCAAAGCAAAAATTGCTACTTTACTGAGGAAAAGTGCCTGGCAATAAGATGCTCTTGTCAACCGTGTCCATTTGCGTACGACCGCAAAACGCCATCGTCAAATCGAGTTCGTTGTGAATGATTTGCAAGGCCTTTTCAACACCGGGTTGACCCATGGCGCCAAGGCCGTATAAAAAGGCCCGGCCAATGTAGGTGCCTTGTGCACCCAAGGCGCGAGCCTTCAAAACATCTTGACCGCTGCGAATGCCACCGTCCATGTGAACTTCAATTTTTTTGCCCACTGCATCCACAATGGCGGGCAAGGCTTCAATGCTGCTCTGGGCGCCATCGAGTTGGCGCCCACCGTGGTTACTGACGATCATGGCATCGGCGCCACTCTCAACAGCCAAGCGAGCATCTTCAACATCTTGAATGCCCTTCAAAATGATTTTGCCACCCCAACGTTTTTTGATCCATTCCACATCGCCCCAGTTGAGGCGCGGATCGAACTGCTGCGCAGTCCAAGCTGACAGGGAACTCATGTTTTCAACACCCTTGACGTGACCCACGATGTTGCCAAACTCGCGGCGCGATGTCCCCAGCATGCCCAAAGCCCAACGCGGCTTGGTCGCAATGTTGATCATGTTGGCGATGGTTAATTTGGGCGGTGCCGACAAGCCGTTCTTCAAATCTTTATGTCGTTGTCCCAAAATTTGCAAATCCAAGGTGATGACCAATGCAGAGCAATTGGCGGCACGGGCGCGCTCAATTAAGCGCTCAATGAAATCTCGGTCCCGCATCACATAAACTTGAAACCAGAAAGGGTGACCGTCAGTGCCTTTGGACACATCTTCAATAGAGCAAATGCTCATGGTTGAAAGAGTGAAGGGAATGCCAAACTTTTTGGCGGCCCTTGCTGCCAATATTTCGCCATCGGCATGTTGCATGCCTGTGAGGCCGGTAGGCGCAATGGCCACTGGCATTGCGACCGGCTGGCCGATCATGGTGCTGGCGGTGCTGCGGTTTTCCATGTTGACTGCCACGCGCTGGCGCAATTTGATTTTTTGGAAATCACTTTCATTGGCGCGGTAAGTGCTCTCTGTCCAGGAGCCGCTGTCTGCGTAGTCATAGAACATGCGAGGTACACGCTTTTGGGCCAGTACACGTAATTCTTCAATGGTGGTGATCACAGACATCTTTGATTTCCAATTCTTTTTGTTTTGCGGGGTAAGCTTTTCGTCGAGGCTGATTAGCTGCAGCTGACGCTACCGCAGCCCGACATGGTGACATTCTTGATGACGGAGGGGTCGGCCAGTCTTTCGGTTTCGCGGTCAAAGTTCACAGACTTCAGATGTTGAGCCAATCCTGCGTCCATGGAGGCGGCATGCTGTGGAAACCACTCGGCCAAAGCTTCGGCCAAGCGAGAAATCATTTCTGTATCGCCTTGCACGTAGTGCGCTTCTACCGCGAGCATGGTTTCCAAAATGGTGGCGTGCTGCCCTGCATGGCAATTTTCTTCGCTAAAACCTGTGGCCACCATCCAGCGATCTTCTTGCGCGAAATGTTCAACGGTGTGATTTAAAAATTCGCGGTACAAATTCAGTTGATCAGTTTTTGGCGTGAGCAACAAGGCATTCAGCATAGTCACAAACTCTTCGTGCGTGTTGTCCATCCGGTCATCGCCAGAGTGCAAGTCCGCAGACCAGTTGAGGCCCGCTGCAAAGGGCGCCATCGTCGTTTGTTCAGTTTGATTGGTTTCCATCTCAACCTCTTATTTAAAAACCCAAGCGCGCATGATGGCGCGCAATTTGAAGGCGAACTTGATCTGGCGCAGTGCCACCCAAAGTATTTCGAGCATTCAGCGATCCCACCAAGCTCAGACATTCAAAAACATCCTGTTCAATGGCGGGATTGAACTTTTGCAGAGTTGCCAAAGGCAATTCACTCAAATCCAAATTTTCTGATTGCGCCGTTTTGACGGCATGGGCTACCACCTCGTGTGCATCTCGGAAAGGTAGGCCTTTCTTCACCAAGTAGTCGGCCAAATCGGTGGCGGTGGCATAGCCTTTTTTTGTGGCGGCTTTCATGACCTCGGCATTCACCGTGATGCCCCCTTCTTTTTGACCTGTCTGCGGATTGGCCTGCCCGCCAATCATCTCGCTGAAAATACGCAAGGTGTCTTTCAGCGTATCGACCGTGTCAAACAAAGGCTCTTTGTCCTCTTGGTTGTCTTTGTTGTAGGCCAGTGGCTGGCCCTTCATGAGGGTGATCAGCCCCATGAGGTGCCCCACGACACGCCCTGTTTTGCCGCGCGCCAATTCAGGTACATCCGGATTTTTCTTTTGCGGCATGATGGAACTGCCCGTGGTGAAGCGGTCGGCAATTTTGACAAAGCCAAAGTTTTGGCTCATCCACAAAATGAGTTCTTCGCTCAAGCGGCTGATGTGCACCATGCACAAAGAAGCCGCTGCCGTGAATTCAATGGCAAAGTCACGATCGCTCACACCATCCAGGCTGTTTTGGCTGACACACGCTTGGCCATGCTCATCCACCATGCCCAGGCTGCGAGCCACACGCTCGCGGTCCAGTGGGTACGTGGTGCCCGCCAATGCAGCTGAGCCCAAGGGCAGTCGATTGGTTCTGCGGCGCACATCGCTCATGCGCTCAGCGTCGCGTGCAAACATTTCAACGTAAGCCAGCAAATGATGCGCAAAGCTAACGGGTTGTGCGACTTGTAAATGTGTAAAGCCGGGCAAGATGACTTCCACATTGCGTTCGGCCACTTCGATCAATGATTTTTGCAAGTCGTTCAACAAACCGGTGATGAGGTCGATCTCGTTGACCAACCACAAGCGCACATCGGTGGCCACTTGGTCGTTTCGACTTCTGCCGGTATGCAAACGTTTACCCGCATCGCCCACAATGTGTGTGAGCCGTGCTTCGATGTTGAGGTGGACGTCTTCGAGGTCCAGTTTCCAGTCAAACTGGCCTTGAGATATTTCTTCGGTGATCTGCGCCATGCCGCGCTGAATATCTGCCAGATCTTCGGGGCCAATTATTTTTTGAGCGGCCAGCATCTCGGCATGGGCCAAACTGCCTTGAATGTCAGATTGCCAGAGTCGCTTGTCAAAGAAGACGCTGGAGGTGTAACGCTTTACCAGGTCGCTCATGGGCTCGGTAAACAAGGCCGACCAGGCCTGGGACTTTTGATCGAATTGGTTTTTAGGCATTTTCAGATTTTATCGGGTTGCAGGACCCATGGAACCCGTGGCAGACCCTGAAAACCGGCTGAAAACGCCTAAAAAACCAATCAACGCGCTTTATCCCGTGTTTAGCAGTCCGGCCTTCATCCCCTTGACGAACCCATGAATGACTGATTGAACGCGTGATGAAGGGGCTGATGACGTGCTAGCATTTGTGCACCTTGAAAAATTACCAAGAGGTTATCGGTTTGAACGCTTCTCATCCCTCTCCTTCACAGCGCCCCATTGTGATCGCCACGCGTGAAAGTCGCCTGGCCATGTGGCAGGCGGAGCACGTGCAATCTATTTTGCAAAGCCATGGTCATCGCGTACAGCTGCTGGGCATGACCACCCAAGGTGATCAAATATTGGACCGCAGTCTGAGCAAGGTCGGCGGCAAAGGACTTTTTGTGAAAGAGTTGGAAGTGGCCCTCTCTGAGGGGCGCGCCGATATCGCTGTCCATTCACTCAAAGACGTTCCCATGGACATGCCGGAAGGCTTTGAGTTGGCTTGTGTGATGGCGCGAGAAGATCCCAGAGATGCATGGGTTTCAGCTGAATATGCCACGCTCATGGACTTGCCCCAAGGCGCGGTGGTCGGTACGTCCAGCCTGAGGCGGACGGTCTTGCTAAGAGCGCTTCGCCCCGATTTAAAAATTGAACCTCTTCGCGGCAACCTTGACACCCGCTTGCGTAAGCTGGATGAGGGGCACTATGCGGGCATTATTTTGGCCGCAGCGGGTCTCAAGCGATTGGGGCTTTCCAGTCGAATTCGACATATTTTTGAAACAGATCAAATGTTGCCGGCTGCAGGCCAGGGTGCCTTGGGCATTGAAATTTGCACGGGTCGATCCGACTTGGTGAGTGCCTTGGCGCCGTTGGTCCACAACACGTCTTGGTTGGCCGTTGCTGCAGAGCGTGCAGTCAGTCGTTCGATGGGGGGCAGTTGTTCAATGCCCTTGGCCGCCCATGCCACGCTGGCGGGCAATGTTTTGAGTTTGAGAGCCGCCTGGGGTGATCCAGAAGGGCCAACTCAGCTGGTCACGGCGCAGGTCAGCGCCTCTGTAGACGGTCTGCAGGAGGCGGAAGTGCTGGGTCAGCAGGTGGCTGAAGATCTTCGCCGCGGTGGAGCACGTTAATTTTTTCAGGTCATTAACGCATGACACAGGTCTTAGTCACACGTCCCGTTCAGGACGCTGCGTCATGGACCCGTGCGTTGAATCAAGCCGGATTCGAAGCGACTCAATTTCCCTTGTTGGATGTGAAGTCTGCAATGGGGCCCGAAGAAGCGGCCCAGGTTCTTCGGCAAATACGTCTTAGCCAAGCGGTGATGTTTGTCAGTGCCAATGCCGTTCGTTTTCTGGCAGAGGCTTTGAATGACCCAATGCAGGGGGCCATGCCATGGGTCGATGCATTTAATTCAACAACGCGGGCCTGGTGCACGGGTCCAGGCACGGCAGCAGCATTGATGGCCTGTGGAATTTCAGAACAACGAATCGATCAACCCGCTGCCAGCGCTGCGCAACTTGATTCCGAGGCTTTGTGGGAGCTTGTTCAGGCCCAAGTCAAGCCGGGGATGAAGGTGCTGTTCATTCGAGGCGCCGACGAAAGTGGCGCGATTGCAGGAAGAGATTGGCTGACCGATCAGCTGGCTTCTTTGGGCGCACAAGTTCAGGCGGTGGCCACCTATCAAAGGCAAGCCACGCCCTTGACTGCAACACAAAAGGAACGGGTGCAGCACTATGTAGACCAGCACGCCATATGGTTGTTCAGCAGTTCCGCTTGCATCGAGTCACTGGTCACTCAATGCCCGAACGTTGACTGGTCAAAGGCCAAGTCGGTGGTGACACACCCGCGTATAGCGGCTTTGGCGCAACAACTGGGCTGGCCAAGCCCCACAATTGCGAAGCCAGGCATACATTCTTTACTGGCCTCTATAAAATCATTGGAATGAGCTTAGACAATACAACAGCCAATACAGGTGACGCCGGGACTGCTGCAAATTCAACTTCAGTCTTGGGTGCGGGCGTCAATCCGCCTGAGCACCCGCCTGCCAGGCGTCCTTTGACTTTCTGGCTGCCTTTGTTGCTTGGCGCTTTAGCGTTGGTTTTCAGTGCCATGTTGTGGGAGAAACTCTCCCGCATTCAAGGTCAGTTGGCGCGTCAAAGTGCAGACGCGGGCCAGCAGTCATTGGAAGCGAAAGCTTGGGCCAAACAAGCGCAGGACACTGTGAAGGACAGCGCGGGGCGCATGGCCTTGTTGGAATCTCGATTGAGTGAAGCGACGCTTCAGCGCTCGCAATTAGAAGAGTTGATTCAATCGCTGTCTCGCTCTCGCGACGAAAATTTGGTGCTGGACATTGAGTCCTCCTTGAGATTGGCCCAACAACAAGCCCAATTGACGAGCAGTTTGGAGCCAATTTTGGCGGTACTCAAGACTTCACAAGCACGTCTTCAGCGAGCCTCAAATCCTCGGTTAATGACCATTCAACGCGCCATTGAGCGTGATTTGGACTTGGTCAAAACAGCGCAGATCACTGACCTCCCTGGCATGTTGTTGGTACTCGATGAAATGGTTGCGCTGGCAGATGAGTTGCCTTTGGCCAATGAATTTAATCGCAATGTCGCCAACGCTGCAAAGCCTGCCGAAACATCGGCCGGCACAGCCCCAAATGAATCATGGTGGAAAGCTATTCTTGACCGTGTCACGGTCGAAGCAAGAGGCTTGCTCAGAGTCAGTCGGATTGACAGTCCTGAAGCGGCATTGCTCGCGCCTGAGCAAGGATTCTTCTTGCGTGAAAATTTAAAATTCAAATTACTCAATGCGCGCTTGGGTTTGTTGGCACGCCAGAATGATGCGGCCAGAACTGACTTGCAGGCAGTTGCCGTTGCACTGAAGAAATATTTTGATCCAAACGCGAAAAAAACACAGCAAGCTTTGCTGTTACTTGAAAAGGCTCAGGGCTTGAGCAAGGGCAATCCGATCCCGCGTTTAGATGGCTCCCTGGCGGCTTTGGCAACCGCCTCAGCAGGAAAGTAAGACCCTATGCGTGCAGCTCTTTGGTTGGTGAGTTTGTTTGCTGTGGCGGTCGCCTCTGCGCTACTGGCTTCGAGCAATGTCGGATCGGTTTCTATTTTTTGGACGCCTTATCGTCTGGACGCCTCATTGAATTTGGTGGTCTTTGCCTTGGTTGGCATTTTGCTGACCTTGCACTGGGCCCAAAGAGCGTTGACGGCGTTGTTTGAGTTGCCCAAGCAAGCAAAACGCTGGCGCATGATTCAGAAAGAGCGTGCCGCCCACGTGGCCTTGCTCGATGGTATGGCGCAGTTCATGGAAGGACGTTTTTTGCGTGCACGAAAGTCTGCAGAGGCGGTGTTGGTGCGCGAGAAGTCATTGGATGAGGCGGGTGAGGTTTTGGAACATGCTGCGGCATTGCGATGTGTTGCGCATATTTTGGCCGCTGAATCAGCGCATGCACTGCAAGACAAAGCCAGTCGTCAATGGCACTTGGATTTGGCGTTGAAGGAGCCTTCAATGAGCCATGCCAGCATACGTCAGTCCTTGGTCGAGGGAAGCATGTTGCGTGCAGCACGTTGGGCCTTGGATGACCGGGATGCTTCTGAAAGTTTGCTGTGGCTTGACAGATTGCCACAAGGCGTTTCACGCCGCACTTTGGCCATGCGTTTAAGACTCAA
>CAIMUZ010000163.1 GCA_903844775.1 uncultured Burkholderiales bacterium
CTGGGATGAAAAGGTTTGCCCAGCGATGCAGGCATATTGACCCTGATCCAGGCCGGATTTCGGGAAATCAAGGCCAACACCACAATGGTTGCAAGGTAAGGCAGCGCAGACAACCACTGGCTGGGTACTTGCACCCCCAAACCTTGCAAATGAAACTGCAGCATGGTGACCCCACCGAACAAGTAGGCACCTAGCAAAATTCGCGCCGGCCGCCAAGTTGCGAAGGTGGTCAGGGCCAATGCAATCCATCCTTTTCCGGCCACCATCCCCTCGACCCAAAGCGGGGTATAGACCACCGAAATATAGGCGCCCGACAAGCCGCATAAAGCCCCTCCTGCGATGACGGCACAAAGCCTGATTCGCCGCACAGAGTAGCCCAATGCATGCGCCGATTCAGGTGATTCGCCTACTGAGCGGAGCACCAAGCCGGTGCGAGTTTTATACAGGAACCAAATGAATGCAATGACAAAGGCAATCACACCATAAACGAGCGGGTGCTGCTTGAAAAAAGCAGGTCCTAAAAGAGGAATGTCTGCCAACCATGGAATTTCAAAAGATGACCTGGGAGGCAATTTCTCTTGAACATAGCCAATCCCCACAAAGGCCGAGAACCCGACGCCAAACAAACTCAAGGCGAGGCCTGTCGCGTATTGGTTGGTGCTCAGATAAATGACCAAGCCACCAAAGAGGGCCGCAAGCAATGCGCCTGCGCCCATGCCCGCCAAAAACCCCAGTGCATCGCTGCCGGTGTGCACCACGGCGGCAAAGCCGGCAATGGCCGCGCAAAGCATCATGCCCTCAGCGCCTAAGTTCACTACCCCCGCTTTTTCATTGATCAACAAGCCCAAGGCCGCAATGGCCAAGACAGTGCCTGCGTTCAAGGTGGCTGCGATCAGCAATGCATACGACTCCATCAAACCCTCCTACTTTGCCAGCGCAAGCGATAAGTGACCAACGTGTCACAGGCCAATAAAGTAAAAAGTAACAGGCCCTGGAAGACACCTGTGATTGACTTCGGTAAACCCATGCGTGACTGTGCCAATTCGCCGCCAATGTAAAACATGCTCATGAGCACCGCAGAGAACACCATGCCCACAGGGTGCAACCGGCCCACAAAAGCCACGATGATGGCCGCAAAGCCATAGCCGGCCGGAACATAGGGTGTCAGTTGACCCAAGGGCCCTGCCACTTCCAACGCCCCTGCCAAGCCAGCAGCCCCACCCGAAACCAGCAGCGCCACCCACAAAGTTTTGCGTGCAGAGAAGCCTGCATAACGCGAAGCTGCTGGCGCCAGGCCGCCCACTTGCTGGGCAAATCCAGCCCGCGTTCTGAACAAGAAAATCCACACCGCTGCCACACCAATCAAGGCCACAATCAAACCTACATTGAGGCGCGAACCACTCATCAGCCTGGGAATTTGGGTCGCCGCTTCAAAGGTCTTGGTCTGAGGAAAGTTATAGCCTGCTGGGTCTTTCCAGGGGCCATAGACCAAATAGCCCAAGACCATGTCCGCCACATAGACCAGCATCAAACTCACCAAAATTTCGTTAGCATGAAATTTATCTTTGAGCCATGCATTGAGACCCGCCCAAAACATACCGCCCAAAGCGCCCGCCACCACTACCGCGACAACGATCCATCGGCCCGTTTCTTTGTCAGCCAACAAGGCCACTCCACTGGCCGCAACAGCGCCCATCACAAATTGACCCTCAGCGCCAATGTTCCAAACATTGGACCGATACGCCACCCCCAAACCCAAAGCGATGACCAGCAAGGGCGTGGCCTTGACCATCAGTTCGCCCAGTGCATAAGTCGACTTCAGGGGCTCCCAAAAAAACATCTGCAAACCCCGAATTGGATCTTTTCCCAGCAAGACAAACAGACCAATGCCCAACACGACCGTGATGATCAACGCCAGAAGAGGCGAGCCATAGCGCCAAAAATCAGACGATTGTGGCCGCAACTCAAGCTTGATCATGCGCGCTCCAGAGTCCACTCATCCATTCCCCAATTTGCGCCACCGTGGCGACTTTGCGATCGATCGAAGGCGACAACTTACCGTTGGCCATGACGTACAAACGATCACAAATTTCAAACAACTCATCGAGCTCCTCGCTCACCACCAAGACAGCGCAACCTTGGTCACGCAGCCCCAGCAATTCGCCTCGAATCTGTGCTGCAGCGCCCACATCAACGCCCCAGGTGGGTTGCGACACCAACAATACTTTGGGTTTGGCATCGATCTCGCGGCCCACAATGAATTTTTGCAAATTGCCACCCGACAATGATTGCGCGGCAGCTTGTGTGCCGTTGGCTTTCACATTGAATTGATCTATGACTTTTTGAGCTTGTGCTTGCAGCACATTTTTTTGAATCCAGCCGCTCGGTGTGATGGCCTCAGCGCGCGTGAGCAACATGTTGTGCGCCAAACTGAGAGAGGGCACTGCGCCTCGCCCCAATCTTTCTTCGGGCACAAAATGCAGACCTGCTTGACGGCGTGCTTGAGGGCCCAGTTTGCCCACAGCTTGGTTCAACAATTGAATCTCGTCAGCCTTTGCACGGGTGTCCTCACCCGACAAAGCATACAGAAGCTCACGCTGTCCGTTGCCAGACACACCTGCAATGCCAACTACTTCACCCGAACGAACTTGCAAATCAACCGCGGATAAATCGACACCAAATTGATCTTCTTTTTGCAAACACAGATTTTTGGCCTCTAACCATACAGGACCCGGTGTTCGGTCTTGATGCAACAAAGCGGGGGGCTCTGCACCAATCATCAATCGACTCAGCGAGGCATTGGATTCCTCGCGAGGATCGCAGACACCCGTGACTTCGCCGCTGCGCAGTACGGTGCAAGCGGTGCACAGTTCACGAATCTCGTGCAACTTGTGACTGATGTACAGCAAACTACATCCTTCGCTGACCAGCTTTTTCAACACGACAAAAAGCTTCTCTACCGCCTGAGGCGTGAGCACCGATGTGGGCTCATCCAAAATTAGCAATTGAGGCTCGGTGAGCAGTGCTCGAATAATTTCAACACGCTGCATTTCCCCCACACTCAAAGTGTGCACCGGCCTGTCTGGATCTATGTCTAAGCCATATTCAGCCGCTTTGAATCGAATCCGCTCAGTGACCTCGGCCAACTTGAAAGATTTGTCCAAACCCAACCAAACATTTTCAGCCACGCTCAAAGTATCAAACAGACTGAAATGTTGAAACACCATGCTGATTCCCAGCGCACGCGCCTGCTGAGGATTGCGAATGTGAACAGTTTGGCCGTTGTATAAAATTTGCCCGTCATCGGGCTTGACAGCGCCATAGATGATTTTCATGAGCGTGGACTTGCCAGCACCGTTTTCACCTAGGACCGCATGAGCCTCGCCGGGACGCACAGACAATGACACCGAGCGATTGGCCACAACACCAGGGTAGCGCTTGGTGATCTGAGAAAGTTGAAGTCGCGCAGGCTCGAGGGGATGCATGGAAATCTTAAAGTTCGACAAATTCTATCGAGCTTTCAGACCCTGCCCCCAGAGTGAGCTTCAAATCATTTAAATTCCAGCCAGTGACTGCAAACCTGAGGGGTCCAACAGATTCAAGACTCGGCCACCCCCGCTGATTAATTTTCGATCGCGCAAGTGCTTTAAAACCCGGGAAAAGGTTTCAGGCGCAATGCCCAGTTGGGCTGCAATCAGACGTTTTCGATCTCGCAAAATGACCGCCAAACGGCCTTGCGCATCAATCGGCTCTGCATGGCGCAGCAACCATTCTGCAAAACGCGCATCGGCATCTTTCGCCAATCGACTGACAGCCACTTCAATTTGCTGCCGCTGCGCCTTGGCCAAGTCGAGCATCAGGGTGTGGGCAAGTTCGGGCAAGTTCTTCAGATGGCTTTTGAGTTGACCCCAGGGCATACTTTGAAGTTTGACCGAACTTTCAGCCATGGCATCGACGGCATGGGGCAGCCCCAGCAGGGTCGAAGCCGCTTCCAACCAAAATGGGCCTTCAATTTCACCCAATTGGTGCGCCATCACACCCTGCTCAATCACACCAAAAGCCACCCGTCCACTCAGAATGTGCAAGGCTTTTGTCGCAGCCTGACCTCGTCGTAACAAAATCGTTCCGCTTGGAAACTCTTCTACGGGCGATGGGGTGAGAGCAAGAACTCGATTCAGCATAGGGGTCAATTTGCCAGAGGCTTGCCCACCTTGCGTTGACGAAAATCAATAGTTCGTCACAACACCAAGACAGCTCGAAAATCATTCACGTTGGTATGGGTTGGGCCCGAAAACACCAGATCGTTGAGATTTTGGAAATAGCCATAGGCATCGTTGCCAGCCAAGTGATCTCCCAAAACCAAGCCCATCATGGCACCTCTGACCAAGGTGTCGGGGGTAACGATGGCGCCGGCATTGTCTTCAATGCCATCAATGCCATCCGTGTCTGCGGCCAATGCCCAAACGCCCGCCTGCCCTTGCAGTGCCTGCGCCAATCCCATGCAGAACTCACCCGCACGGCCGCCCCGACCTTCAAGCGCCTTAGCCCCAGGCTTGGCTTGAGCGGCACGAACGGTCACCGTGGTTTCACCACCGCTCAAAATCACACAAGGTTTGACAAAGGGCCCCTGCCCTCGGGCACTGGCACGGGCCAATGCGGCGTGAACTTTGCCCACTTCGCGGGACTCACCTTCTATCTCATCACTTAAAACGTAGGCGCGCAAGCCTTTCGATTCCGCCAAGGCTGCGGCAGCCAACAAAGATTGTTGAGGCGTTGCAATCAAGTGAACCGATGTTTGATCAAAAAAAGAATCGCCTGGTTTGGATGACTCCCATTTCGCACTGCTTAAGGCATTCATCACCGCAGGCGAAATTGCAATTTGGTAACGCTGCAATATGTCCAGCGCATGCGCACACGTGGTGGCGTCAGGGACTGTGGGGCCACTTGCAATGACGGAGGGGTCATCCCCCGGAACATCACTGATGGCCAAGGTCACCACTCGCGCGGGGGCACAAGCCTCGGCCAAGCGGCCGCCTTTAATGCGTGACAAATGTTTGCGGACACAGTTCATTTCCCCAATATTGGCACCGCTTTTCAAGAGGGCTTGATTGATGGCTTGTTTTTCAGCCAGGTCCAAACCGTCCGCTGGCAAGGTCAAAAGCGCCGAGCCACCCCCCGAAATTAGACACAACACCAAATCATCCTTGGTTAAACCTTGTGTCAGCGCAAGAATTTGTTCAGCCGCCGCCAAGCCCGCAGCATCTGGAACAGGATGTGACGCCTCAACCACTTTCAAGCGCTCAGGTACACCAGCGGGCCTCACTGGGGTGTGACCATATCGAGTCACAACCATGCCAGACAGTGCTGCGTCAGGCGGCCATAAGGCTTCGACAGCGTGCGCCATGGCCCCAGCCGCTTTGCCAGCACCCAGCACCAGTGTTCGGCCCTTGGGCGGCTTGGGTAAAAATTCAGGTGTATTGGGCAGCGGCAGCGCACGCTTCACTGCGGCATCAAACAGCTGTCGCAAAAAATTTCGTGGATTCGATTGAATATCGGGGTGCAAGGGGCTTGTGGGCTTCATGGTGCTTGAGTGTAGTGGCAGACCTGCTCACAATCAAATTCTTCATGCAAAATCACGCACATGACCACCTTGCTGATTCACAACGCACACACCATTGCCACGCTCAATGACGCAGGGCAAGAACTTCGCAACGCCTCCATTTTGGTCAGGGACAACTGCATTGAAGCCATTGGCCCAACGCAAGACCTGCCCCACACCGCCGACCGAGTGATCGACGCGCAGCATTTCGTGGTCATTCCGGGCATGGTCAACACCCACCATCACATGTCGCAGAGCTTGACCCGCGCCATTCCTGGCGTTCAAAACGTTGAGCTGTTTAGCTGGTTAACGGGTCTCTATCCTATATGGGCCGGGCTCCAACCCGACATGATTTACGCCAGCACGCAAACCGCCATGGCTGAGTTATTGCTGTCGGGCTGTACCACCAGCAGCGACCATTTGTACATTTACCCCAACGGCGTGAAGCTGGACGATTGCATTGAAGCGGCACAAGAAATTGGCATGCGCTTTCTGGCAACGCGGGGCAGCATGAGTGTGGGTCAATCGAAAGGCGGCTTGCCACCCGATCGCGTGGTGGAGCAAGAAGATGCTATTTTAAAAGACACACAACGGCTCATTGAACAATTTCACGATGCGTCTCATGGTGCCATGACGCAAGTGGCCGTAGCCCCCTGCTCGCCCTTCAGCGTGAGCCAGGACCTGATGCGCATGTCCGCCGAAATGGCGCGTCACTATGGCGTCCGATTGCACACCCACTTGGCAGAAAACGACCACGACATTGCCTACAGCTTAGAGAAGTTCAATCGCACGCCTGCGCAATATGCAGAAGATTTAGGCTGGTTAGGCCAAGATGTGTGGCATGCGCATTGCGTCAAACTAGACGACGAGGGCATTTCTCTATTTGCCGCTACACGAACAGGTATCGCCCATTGCCCCTGCAGCAATATGCGCTTGGCCAGTGGCATCGCACCCATTCGCAAAATGATCGAAGCGGGCGTCCCTGTGGGTTTAGGCGTCGATGGCAGCGCAAGCAATGATGCCGCTCACATGGTCAACGAGGCACGACAAGCCATGCTGCTGGCGCGCCTCAGAAAATCACTCGAAGCACCCCAACAAAACGCCGATGGAAAAATCATTTTTGGCTGCGACACCGCCCCCATGGAAATGAAGGCACGTGATGCCCTGCGTTTGGCCACGCGCGGCGGCGCAGAAGTCCTAGGCCGAAAAGACATCGGTCAACTCAGTGCGGGTTTCTGTGCCGACATGGCCCTTTTTGATTTACGCAGCTTGAGTTTTGCAGGTGGTGCCGTGCACGATGCCATTGGCAGCCTCATGCTGTGCGCCAGCGCGCCCGCCGCATACACCATTGTGAATGGCCGCGTGGTCGTGAGCGAGGGGCAACTTGCCACCGTGGATTTGGGCAATGTGATTGAGCGCCACAACAAGTTTGCCATTCAACTGGCGCAAGGTCACTGAGAGGCCCCTCAACCGCCCGTCAGTGGCTGAAGGCTCAGTCTAACTTGGCGCCCGCCAAATACCAACGCGCAACCAGGGCGCGCTCTTGTTCTGTGATGCCTGTCGCGTTGTTCATGGGCATCTGCTTGCTAACGCTCACCTGCTGATACACGTTTTGAGCATGAAGCTTGATGCTGTCTGCAGAATCTAAACGCACATTCTTCATTTGGACTTGCGCACCATGACAAGTGAGGCAGTGCTGATCGATGACGGTCTTGACTTCTGCAAATGTTGCTGGCTTTGATGATGCGCTCCCACTCACAGGCGGCGCACTCTGAGGTGCCATGGCCACAATGGCGCCCACAATCAAGACGACACCCACCGCAGCAAATGGCCAGGGATTGGCGGCTCGGCCTAATTTAAAGCCGTGTCTTTGTACAAAAAATTGACGAATCAAAGCGCCCGCAAACATCATCACAAACAAAATCAACCAGCGTTGTGGATGGGTGTACAAGAAGCTGTAGTGATTGCTCAGCATGGCAAAGATCACAGGCAAGGTGAAATAGGTGTTGTGCACACTGCGTTGCTTGCCGCGCTTGCCGTGAATGGCCAAGGCCATGGCGTCGTATTTTTCGCCCGAGGTCATGGCCGCGATCACTTTGCGTTGCCCAGGAATGATCCACACAAACACATTCGCACTCATGGCGGTAGCAATCATCGCGCCCACCAACAGGTAAGCCGCACGGCCAGCAAACAATTGGCAAGCCAGCCACGAAGCAAATGCCACCACGCAAAGCATCAAGGTGGCAACAATCAGTTCGCCATTTTTACGAAATCCAAAAAGACGACAGACGGTGTCATAGACAAACCAGAACGCCACAAAAAATCCCAGTGCCGCAGTAATGGCCGCGGCTGGCGACCAATCCATGAGGGATTTATCAATCAGATAAGTACTGGCATTCCATAAATACATCACTGTAAAAAGCGCAAAACCTGAGATCCACGAGGCGTAGCTCTCCCAATAAAACCAATGCAATTTGGTATGAATTTTTTTGGGGGCTAGCATGTATTTTTGAGGGTTATAAAAACCACCCCCATGCACGGCCCACATTGCGCCATCAACTCCCTTTTCCAGCAAGTCGGGCGAGTTGGGCTTGAGCAAGTTATTGTCTAAAAATACAAAGTAAAAAGAAGAGCCAATCCACGCAATGACGGTGATCACATGGACCCACCGCAGCAGCAAATTAACCCAGTCCAGCAAATAGGCTTCCATGTACGCGTTCCAAAACTGTTTACTGAAGTGTATACACTTTTCAGGCCTGTAAAAGTTGTGCCGCCACTGCCACCGCAATCACTTCAGGCTCTTTGCCCTCAATGCCTAGGACGCCAATGGGGCAAGTGACGTGAGCACATTCAGCTTCCGAAAACCCCCGCTCCGCCAAACGGCGCTTGAAAGTCGCCCATTTAGTGGCACTCCCTATGAGGCCGATGAAAGGCAGATCTTGATGTTGTCGATGGCGCCATAAACACGCCATCAGAATGTCCAAATCTTCTGCATGGCTAAAGCTCATGATGAGAACCCGGCTGTTGGGCACCAAATCATTCACCGCCGCTTCCACTGGGTTGGAGTGTTCACACACCACTTGGGAAGGTACATCTTGCGGAAAAATTTCATCTCGGCTGTCGATCCACCGTACATGAAAGGGCAGTGGGGCCAAGACATTGATCAATGCTTTGCCAACATGTCCGCCCCCAAAAAGTGCCAAGGGCTTGAATCGATTGTCTGTCTGTAAATCTATTATTTGAAGCAGGCGCGCTTGATCTTGATGGGTGACCCACTCAAATTTCAACACCAATGCACCACCGCAACACTGACCCAAGCTTGGACCCAAAGCAAAACGCTTTTCAATGGGCAATGTTTGACGGCTTTCAGGAACACGCAAACACTTTCTCGCTTCTGCAATGGCCTCGAATTCCAAGTGGCCGCCGCCGATGGTGCCCAAGAATTCATCTTCAAACACAACCATGACCGTGCCTTGACCTCTGGGCACCGAGCCCTGGGCATTGATCACTGTGATCCAAACGGCTGGGCCTTGCTCTAGCTGAGCGATGAGAGTGGGTTTCCAATGCACAAATTTCAACTTTCAAAAAAGCGCTGTTTAAACCACACTGTACAGTGACAAAATGGCTTTATATTGTTGGGGAGGTAATTCATCCAATGACAACACATCACTCCATGAAATGCATCCCGTTACGTCTGGCATTCACCACTGTTTTGACAGGGTGGCTCGTTGGATGTTCAACCCCTCCACCGACTGTTCAACCACCCCCCACAGTGACACCCGTTACACCCGTCACTCCGGTGGTTCCCATTGCAAAACCTGTGGCGCCGCCGCCCAAACCAGCCCTGCCCAGCTCGAACGCGCGCAATGCCCATGAGTACCGGCTTGATGCGGCCAAACACTTGTACAAACTCAATGGCGACCGCATCTTTAAGGGCCGATTGCCCCCCATGCTTTTTGCCGTGGGCGTCTTGGATGTCGAAGTTGACAAACAAGGCCAGGTCACTCGCACTTACTGGGTCAGAGCGCCAGGTCATGCGCCCGAAGTCATGAAGGAAATTGAAAAAACGGTGCGGCAAGCAGCGCCCTACCCAGTCCCTGCCCATTTGGGCAAGGTGGTGTATTCAGACGTTTGGCTGTGGCACAAGAGCGGAAAGTTTCAACTCGACACCCTGACTGAAGGGCAAGACTGAAGCCTTAAACCGCCGACTTGGCCTTCTCGCAGCTCATCAAAATCTTTTCTGGCGTGGCGGGCGCGCTCATGTGAACCACGGTTTTGTGGTCGGCACTGGCACTGACTGCATCACGCAAGGCAAAGAAGGTTGACAAGGCCAGCATCAAGGGTGGCTCTCCCACTGCTTTGGAATTAAAAGGGGTTGGCTTGAGGTTGCTGCCATCAAACAAAGTCACATTGAAGTGCTCTGGAATGTCGCCTGCAACGGGAATTTTGTAGGTACTAGGGCCGTGTGTCATGAACTTGCCCTTCTTGTCCCAAATGCATTCTTCCATGGTGAGCCAGCCCATGCCTTGCACATAGCCGCCTTCAATTTGGCCTTTGTCGATGGCGGGGTTGATGCTCTTACCTGCATCGTGAACAATGTCCACAGCCTTCAGCCACCACTCACCTGTGCGTGTGTCAATTTCTACTTCACTGACTGAAGCGCCGTAGCAATAGTAATAAAACGCGTGACCCGTCAGTGTTGCAAAGTCGTACTTAATTTCGGGAGTCATGTAGAAGCCAGCCACCGACAGGCCCACACGGTCTAACCAAGCTTGTTTGGCCACAGCCGTCCACGCAACCGACTTGCCACCGCCGTGCGCCATGCTGTTGGCAAAGTTCACTTCGGTGTCTTTGCAACCCAGCATGTTGGCAGCCACAGGCGCCAAGCGAGCACGCATTTGGGCAGTTGCATTCATGATGGCCGCGCCATTGATATCGGCACCGCTTGAAGCAGACGTGGCCGATGCATTGGGTACCTTTTGCGTATCGGTGCCTGTGACTCGAACGTAGGACAAATCGATGCCCAAACCATCGGCACACACTTGGGCCATTTTGGTATTCAGGCCCTGCCCCATTTCGGTTCCGCCATGGTTCACACTCACTGAGCCGTCCATGTAAATATTGAGCAAGGCGCCACCTTGGTTGAGCATGGTGGCGGTAAAGCTGATACCAAACTTCAAGGGAACCAAAGCCAAACCGCGCTTGCGGCGCTTGTTCACTTTGTTAAACGCATTGACGCTGTCGCGGCGCTCGCGGTACTTGGCTTCTGAGGCCACTTGGGTGATGACCTTGTCGCCCACCCAGTCAGCAATGGTTTGCCCATATTGCGTGACCATGGTGGCTGGGTTGCCAGACACAGCAGGGTCTTGGTAGATGTTGAGCATGCGAACATCCAAAGGATCTTTGCCAATGTCATTGGCAATTTGCTCGATGATGGTCTCAATGCCAAACATGCCCTGTGGGCCGCCAAAACCGCGGA
>CAIMUZ010000164.1 GCA_903844775.1 uncultured Burkholderiales bacterium
CCGAGTGGCCAGCGGCCTCGACTCCATGGTCTTGGGGGAAGCGCAAATTTTGGGTCAACTCAAAGATGCCGTCAGAGCTGCTGAAGAAGCCGGCGCATTGGGAAGCACCCTGAACCAATTGTTTCAACGCAGTTTTGCAGTGGCCAAGGAAGTGCGTTCTACCACTGAAATTGGTGCTCATTCCATCAGCATGTCTGCCGCAGCCGTGCGCTTGGCGAGTCAAATTTTTGAAGACCTCACGAAAATCAAAGTTTTGTTTGTAGGCGCCGGCGAAATGATTGAGTTGGTGGTCACCCACTTTGCGGCCAAAAACCCACGCAGCATGGCCATTGCCAACCGCAGCATGGACCGCGGTGAAAAACTCGCCGATCAATATGGTGCTGAAGTCATGCGCCTGTCTGAACTGCCCGATCGGCTGCATGAGTTTGATGCCGTCATCAGTTGCACCGCCAGCACTTTGCCCTTGATAGGTTTGGGCGCTGTCGAGCGCGCTCTGAAAAAGCGCCGCAATCGGCCCATGTTCATGGTCGACTTGGCTGTTCCGCGCGACATCGAACCCGAAGTTAAATCCTTGGAAGACGTCTACCTCTATACCGTCGACGACTTGGCCAGTGTCATTCAAACCGGTCAGGCGCATCGACAAGCGGCTGTGGCCGAAGCCGAAGTAATCATTGACGCAGGCGTCCAGAGCTTCATGCACTGGATGCTCCAACGAGGCAGCGTGCCGCTTATTCAGCAACTCAATGCACAAGCCGATGAATGGCGCGAGGCGGAAATGGTCCGTGCCCGCAAAATGTTGGCCAAGGGCGAGGACCCCGAAAAAGTGCTTGAAGCACTTTCACGCGGTTTGACCCAAAAGATGCTGCATGGCGCCATGGCCGAGCTGAGAGAAGCAGACCCCGAACACGTGGCACAAGCCACTCACGCCGTTCAACGCATCTTCTTGCGCAAAGAGCGCTAGCGACCTTCGCCCTGGCCTGCGCCGCATTGAGATTAACTCAATGCCTCTTCAAATTTTTCGCAAAGATTCATGAAACCCTTTTTACGTCACCAGCTTGAGCGGTATGCACAGCGTCTAGAGGAGCTGGACTTTTTGCTGTCGCGCGAAGACATCATGGCCGACATGAATCAGTTTTTAAAACTGTCCCGTGAACATGCCGAAGTCAGCGCTTTGGCCAAACGTTATGTGCGTTACTTAGAGCGCAGCAGCGATTTAGAGGCCGCCAAAACCATGCTTGAAACGAGCTCTGAAGATCTCGAGATGACCGCCATGGCCCATGAAGAAATTCAAAGTGCCTCCCAAGAAATGAGCGAGTTGGAAGTTGAGCTGCAACGCATGCTGCTTCCCAAAGACCCTGACGATGCGCGTCCCGCTTTCTTAGAAATCAGAGCTGGAACAGGGGGCGACGAGTCTGCGCTGTTCGCTGGCGACTTGCTTCGCATGTACACCAAGTTTTTCGAGCGCAAAGGCTGGCGCGCCGAAATCATGTCGGAATCTGCCAGTGAGTTGGGGGGCTACAAGGAGGTGGTGATTCGCATCGAGGGCGACAATGTGTTTGGCACGCTGCGCTTTGAATCGGGTGGCCACCGTGTCCAGCGCGTACCGACCACTGAAACACAAGGCCGCATACACACCAGCGCCTGCACGGTGGCAGTTTTGGCAGAGCCCGATGAAGCCCAAGCCGTGACCATCAACCCAGCCGACTTGCGCATTGACACCTACCGCGCCAGCGGAGCGGGTGGTCAGCACATTAACAAAACAGATTCTGCTGTGCGCATCACACACATTCCAACGGGCATTGTGGCTGAGTGCCAAGACGATCGCAGTCAACACCGCAACAAAGCCAAAGCCATGCAGGTTTTGTCGGCTCGCATTCAAGAAAAAGATCGCAGTGAGCGCGCTGCAAAAGATGCAGCGCTGCGCAAGGGCTTGATTGGCAGTGGTGATCGCTCAGACCGCATTCGAACTTACAACTTCCCGCAGGGCCGCCTCACCGACCACCGCATCAACCTGACTTTGTACAAGCTGAGTTTCATCATGGAAGGTGATTTGGAAGAAGTCACCCAAGCACTTCAAAATGCCAGGCAAGCCGAGCAGCTGGCTGATTTGGAATCAAGCCTGCCGTCATGAAGGTCTCGCAATGTTTAATGCAGGGTCAGGCCTTGGGGCTGCCCCGATTGGAAGCGCAGATTCTGTTCTTGCACGCCGCAGGCAGATCCCTGCACGACCGCGCATGGCTGTTGGCGCACGATACCGACGAGGTACTGCCAGAGCAGGCTGAAGCCTTTGAAGCATTGGCACAGCGCAGACTGCAACATGAACCCGTGGCCTACATCGTGGGGCAAAAAGAGTTTTTTGGGCTCAGCTTGGCCATCGACAAGCGAGTGCTGGACCCCAGAGCCGACACCGAGGTGCTGGTGGAATGGGCCTTGGCATGTGGCCAAGGCTTAGACCGCCCTCGCTACCTTGATTTAGGCACCGGCAGTGGTGCTATCGCATTGGCACTCAAATCTCAGCTGCCAAATGCCGAAGTGCTGGCCGTAGACACCAGCGCAGGGGCCTTGAGCCTTGCCGCCCAAAATGCCCAAAAACTGGCATTGGAAGTCCGCTTTCTGCAAAGCAACTGGCTCTCTCAAGTTCAAGGCAAATTCAATGTGCTGGTGTCCAATCCCCCCTACATCGAAGACCACGACCCCCACTTGGCGCTACTTACCCACGAACCTCTTCAAGCCTTGGTCAGCGGCTCAGATGGCCTTGATGACATCCGAAACATCGTTCAAAACGCACCCAATCACTTGGAAATGACTGGGTGGCTGCTGATAGAACACGGCTGGCAGCAGGCCGCAGCGGTCAGAGGCCTCCTTCTACAATCAGGGTTCAAGCAAGTGCAGTCCAAATTAGACTTGGCAGGCATTGAACGTTGCTCTGGCGGCCAAAAATAGACCCTTGTCTGCAAATACCCCGCCAACATGAAATAATCAGCCCATTGAAAGTTAACGAGGATTTCCCATGAGCGATACCCAAGCCCGTATTGATGATTTGGTCAAACACAACGAAGTACTGCTTTTCATGAAGGGCAGCGCCAGCTTCCCGATGTGCGGCTTCTCTGGTCGTGCCATTCAAATTTTGAAGGCATGCGGCGTCGATCCCAAGGCCGTTAAAACAGTCAATGTGCTGGACGATGCTGAAATTCGCAATGGCATCAAGGAATACAGCAACTGGCCCACCATTCCGCAGTTGTATGTGAAAGGCGAGTTTGTGGGCGGCTCTGACATCATGATGGAAATGTACGAATCGGGTGAGCTGATTCAAGTGTTGGGCACCACACCCAAAGAATAAGCACACTCGCTGTTTCATTTCCAGCTTCTCCTGTGAAGCTTGGTTCAAAATATGGTTTCAGTCCACCGACTGAAGCCATTTTTTTTGGGCTGCAAACACCGCTTGAGGATATGCCGACTGCCCACGACTGCCGTTGTAACGGCCGAGTGCATAAAACAGATCGCCGTTTTCTCGTTCTATCATGTGGCGCAAGATCACGCATCCAAAGCGAAGTTGGGTTTGGGTGTGAAACAAGGCGCTTTCGTTACCGTCGCCAATGCTGCGCGTCCAAAAGGGCATGACTTGCATGTAACCCCGCGCACCTGCGCTTGAGATGGCATATTTCCTGAATGCGCTCTCCACCTCAATCAACCCCAGTACCAATGACAAAGACAAACTAGCACGCCTCGCTTCATACCAAACCGTGTGCAGAAACTCAGAGCGATCGTCTGGATGTTTCAACCATTGGCTTAAGCGATGAGAGGCTTTGGCCATCCATTCGTTGAACTGCTTTTTCTCGAGCGCAGTGTTGAGAACTGGCTCTGGCGGTCCACTCTGAGACACGGCCTGACTGAGCGCCGTTCGAACTGAATCTGACAGCGCCTCTTCCGCCTGGTTACCGGCCCAAGCGGTCTGAATGAAGGGCTGAATCAGCAGGAAAGAGGGCACTGCAAGGCTTGAGTAAACCATCCCGCGCCCACCCCCTTGCATGGCTTGGCGCAAAAATTTGCGTCGATGCAAATTCATGCGCTTGTCTCTCAGTGGGCCTGCGCCACTTTGCTGAAGACAAAGGCGGCAATGTCAGCAAGCGCCACAACTGTGGCCGCTTCGTCGCGGCGGTGTTGGTATTCCACCTTGCCTTCTTTCAGGCCTCGATCGCCCAGCGTCACGCGGTGTGGCACGCCAATGAGTTCCCAATCGGCGAACATGGCACCAGGGCGCTCGCCCCGGTCGTCTAGCAAGACGTCCACACCC
>CAIMUZ010000165.1 GCA_903844775.1 uncultured Burkholderiales bacterium
AACCGGCACCGGAGCCTCGACCTGGCCCCACTGGGCAGCCATTTTTCTTAGCCCAATTGATGAAGTCACCCACAATCAAAAAGTAACCAGGGAAGCCCAGGTTCAGGATGGTGTTGATCTCAAATTCCAAACGCTCGGCATAACGCGGGCGCTCAGCCTCACGCTTGACAGCGTCGGGTTACAAATGCACCAAGCGTTCTTCCAAACCTTCCACCGACAACAGGCGAAAATAATCCTCGATGGGCATGGGCTTGCCATCGGTCAGGGGTGTGGGGTAATTGGGCAACTGAGGCTTGCCCAAGACCAAAGACAAGTTGCATCGCTTGGCAATTTCAACAGAGTTGGCCAAGGCACTGGGCACATCGGCAAACAGGGTTTCCATTTCGGCAGATGACTTGAAGTACTGATCGCGTGTGAACTTGCGAACACGGCGCTGATTGCCCAAAATTTCGCCATCAGAGATGCAGACACGCGCTTCGTGTGATTCGTAATCGTCTTCGGTCAAAAACTGAACAGGGTGAGTGGCCACCACAGGCAGGCTCAAACGCGAAGCCAACTTCACAGCCTCGATCACATGGACGTTGTCTTCAGGCCGACCCGCACGCTGCAATTCCAAATAGAAACGGTGCGTGAAAATAGACGCTAACTGCAGCGCAATTTCTGCAGCGCGAGAGGTATCGCCTTGGACCAAGGCCTGACCCACTGGCCCAGCTTGCGCGCCAGACAGCAAAATCAAACCTTCCGACAACTCTTCAAGCGACGCCAGTTTGACAACCGCATGGGTCTTCACCATGTTTTGCGTCCAGGCGCGCGCCAGCAACTCTGAGAGGTTCAAATAGCCCTGCGAGCTTTGAACCAGCACCATGACCCGCGACAAAGCCAGCGGATCAGCACCCAAACCTTCTAAAAAGATTTCAGCGCCCAAAATGGGCTGAACACCCTTGCTGCGCGCAGCCTTGTAAAACTTGATGGCACCAAATAGATTGCTCAGATCAGTGATGGCCAAAGCGGGCTGCCGGTCGTCTGCCGCAGCATTCACCACATCGTCAATGCGACAGGTGGAATCAACGATGGAAAACTCTGAATGGAGGCGCAAATGGACAAACATAGTCCCATTGTAGAAGCTGCTTTGGATGTTTTCTACAATACGGGGGTGAACAAAATTCTGAATATTTCCAGCTACAAGTTTGTACCGCTTCCGGATGCAGCAGAACTGCGCCCAATCCTTTTAGAACGCTGCTTGGCGCGCTTTCTGAAAGGCACGATTTTGCTGGCCGAGGAAGGGATTAATTTATTCTTGGCAGGCCCTGCCGACGATGTAAGAGGTTTTGTGGCCGAACTCCACACAGATCCTAGGTTTTCTGACATTGCGCCCAAGGAAAGCTGGTCAGACACCTTGCCTTTTAAAAAAATGTTGGTCAAGGTGAAGGGCGAAATTATTCGCATGAACCACCCGACCATTCGCCCCACTGAAGGCCGGGCCCCCGCCGTCACCCCGGCCACCGCCAAGCGCTGGCTAGACCAGGGTTTTGACGACAATGGCAGACCCGTGGTCATTTTGGACACCAGAAACGATTACGAAGTGGACGAAGGCACCTTCAAAGGTGCCATCGACTGGCGCCTGACCAAATTCACAGAATTTCCCAATGCCTTGATGGCCCACAAAGATGAACTGAAAGACAAAACCATCATCAGTTTTTGCACCGGCGGTATTCGATGTGAAAAGGCGGCCATCTACATGCAACAAAACGGCCTGCCCCACACTTACCAGTTAGAGGGCGGTATTTTGAAATACTTTGAAGAAACTGATGGCTCGCACTACGACGGAGCTTGCTTTGTGTTCGATGGACGCCGCGCTGTCGACATCGATTTAGAAACAATGAAGCCCACTGAAGGGCTTCCTTTGTTTAACCGCGCAACTTAGCCGCCACAGCCGCCACACGCGCACCATAAGCCTTGGCTGTGTCCAAGTCGCCTTGTGGAATTTCTTCCGCGGGGCTGGTCGGACCTACTTGCGCCATCACACCAGAATAAGAGCCAATTCGATTCACAGTGCCATCGTTCATTGAAGGCTGCCCCACCCAAATCATGGCTTGTTGCATGGCCAATGTGATGAAATATTGAAGGGTGGACAGCTTGTCGCCGCTGGGGCTGGCAGAAATAGTGAAACCACCAGCCACTTTGTCTTTCCAAGCCGAAGTGAACCATCGCTTAGAAGAGGCATCTGCAAATTTCTTAAATTGACAAGAGGCCATCCCCATGTAAGTGGGTGAGCCAAAGATGATGGCGTCGGCCGCATCCAAAGTCTCCCAATCGGCATCGTTGATGTTGCCATCCGCGTCGATGGCGATCAAAGCCGCATTGGCGCCTTCTGCCACGAACTGAGCCACGCGCTGTGTGTGACCGTAACCTGAGTGATAAATAACGACTGTTCTTGCCATGAGAGTGCTCCTAAAGAAATTAAAAAAATACAGCTTCTGATCAAGAAGAAGCCAAGTCAAAAACCAAGACCTCGGCATCTTTGCCGTGTGTCAGTTCAAGATTCGATTCAGCCTGAATGAGAGCGGCATCGCCCCCCTTCAATGCTTGTCCATTCACCTGCAACTCGCCGCGAATGAGGTGCACATAAACTTTGCGCGCAGGGTTCAAAGTCAGCTCAGCTTGCTCTTCGCCATCCAACAAGCCGGCATACACAGTGGCATCGGCAGAAATCTGCACGGCATCCCCCTCACCTTGCGGCGACGCCACCGCCCTCAAGACACCACGTTTGCTTAACGATGGAACCGTTTTTTGTTCATAACTGGGCGCAATGCCCAGCACATTGGGTTCTATCCAAATTTGGAAAAAGTGCGTGGTCTCGCCTTCGGCATGGTTGAACTCGCTGTGCATCACGCCTGTGCCAGCGCTCATGCGCTGCACATCGCCTGGCGGAATGCCTTTGACGTTGCCCATATTGTCTATGTGGGCCAAGTTGCCAGACAAAACGTAGCTGATGATTTCCATGTCCTTGTGGCCATGGGTGCCAAACCCAGTCCCAGGCGCAATGCGGTCTTCGTTGATCACGCGCAAGTTGCCCCAGCCCATGAAGGCAGGGTCGTAATAGCCCGCAAAGGAGAAACTGTGAAACGATTTAAGCCAGCCATGATCGGCATGGCCTCGTTCAGCAGATCTGCGAATTTGAAGCATTTGAATTCCTAGACATTTAAAAATGCGAAGGGTGAACTTTAAATTCCAATGGTTTCAATAAAGCCAGCATAATTTGTCGTTATCATTCAAATTATTTGAACTTAAATTCACTCAAATCTTCATGAGCACTGCCCCACGAGATTTCCTCACCCCCGATGCCCTCAGCATGCTGCTGGCCATTGAAGAAACTGGCAGTTTTGCAGCTGCGGCTCGGCAGCGGGGCTTGGTTCCCAGCGCTCTCACCTACCGGGTTCGTCAAATTGAGGACGCCCTTGATGTGCTGCTGTTTGACCGAAGCAGCCGCCAGGCCAAGCCCACCGATGCAGGCAAAGAACTGCTGCGCGAAGCCAAGCGATTGATCCAAGATGTTGACGCCTTGGCCAACCGTGTCAAGCGCGTGGCCACAGGCTGGGAGTCGGTTTTCACTGTCGCGGTCGACAGCGTCATTGCCCGGTCGGTTGTGATGGAATTGTGCGAATCGTTTTTGGCGCTCAGCCCACCCACCCGACTGCGCATTCGCTATGAAACCTTATCGGGCACATTGGCCACCCTTCAATCGGGCCAGTCTGATTTGGCATTGGGCGTGTTCTTGCCTGCCGGCATCCACTCAGAATTGAGGCGCGAACCCTTGGGACAATTGAGCTTTGTTTATGCGGTGGCACCACACCACCCTCTGGCAACCGCAGTCGAGCCTTTGAGTGATTCAGTGATTCAACAGTACCGGGCCGTTGCTGTGGCCGATTCAGTGCCGAGGGGAGCAGGCTTGACCATTGGCCTTTTGGGGGGTCAGGACGTCCTCACGGTCCCCGACATGTCGACCAAGTTAGAAGCCCAACTGCGCGGCTTAGGCGGCGGATTTCTTCCCAAAAGTTTGGCGCGACCCTATTTGGAAAGTGGCCGTTTGGTGGCCAAAAAAGTGAGCCAAGTCACCAGCATCAGCCAGTTAGAGTTTGCTTGGCGTCAAACTCATGGTCAAAGTGAAGGCCATGCTTTAAGTTGGTGGTTGTCCCAATTGAAACAAGACAGGACCAAACAAGCATTGCTCCAACCCCATTATCGCGTGTAGAGTAGCCCCATGACAAAAACAAACACAATGACAAAATCGATTCAAAACTTCGCCATCATTGGGGCCGGCATGGCTGGCATTGCCTGCGCTCGCACGCTCATGCAAGCAGGCCACCGCGTGACGGTCTTTGAAAAAAGCAAAGGTGCCAGTGGCCGCATGTCGACGCGCTCTTCTAGCTTTGGCAGCTTCGATCATGGGGCTCAATATTTCACCGTACGCGACGATCGGTTTGCGCAAGCATTGGCCACCACGCCCCATATTTGCAAGCCTTGGAGCGCCAATGCAGTGCGCGTGCTTGATGCCATGGGTCGTGTGATTGAGGCTGCACGCCATACCCAAGACAAGCATTGGGTGGCCACCCCTGGTATGAACGCATTGGTCAAAGCTTGGGCCCAGCCCTTGGTGCAAACAGACACCATTCACTTCCAATCCAAGGTCTTCAAAATAGAACGCGACACACTGCTTCCCGAACTTTGGCAGCTTCACAGCGAAGAACCCGAAGGCGCGCAATCGGTGTTCAGTGGTTTTGATCAAGTGTTGCTGGCCATTCCTTCCAATCAAGCCATTGACTTGCTGCGCACCTCCAAAATTAAAATGGAAAACGCAGCGGCTTTAAGCAAAGTTCAGGTTGCACCTTGCTGGACGCTCATGGTGGCATTTCCCAACGCAGCACAGCCCGGACTCATCACCCTAGGCCCCCAGTGGAATGCGGCGCGCAGTGTGCACCACCGCGTTGCTTGGCTGGCCCGCGAATCCTCCAAGCCTGGCCGTGACCTCATTGAACGTTGGACCATTCAGGCCAGCGCAGCGTGGTCACAAGAACACTTAGAAGATTCTCCAGAACGGGTTGAAGCCAAATTGCTGAAGGCATTTTCTGAAATTACAGGCATTCGCGCCACACCTGCCCATACCGATTTACACCGCTGGCGGTTTGCCAAAACTTTGCAGCCTCTGGGTGCCAGCCACATGCTGAGTCAAAAACAAGGCATCGGTTTGTGCGGCGATTGGTGCCTTGGCAACCGCGTAGAAGATGCGTTTATTTCCGGCTTGGAACTGGCGCTCGCTGCACTTTAAGCAGACATGAATCGCGGAAGATTTGCGCCCTCTCCTACGGGCGAGTTGCACGCCGGCTCTTTGGTAGCGGCGATTGCCAGTTGGCTTGACGCAAAGGCTACGCAGGGAGAATGGTGGGTTCGCATCGAAGATGTCGATGGGCCACGCTGCATGGACGGTGCCGCAGCCAGCATCCTTCAACAACTGGCATGCTGTGGGCTACATTCGCAGGGTGAAGTCGCTTACCAATCACATCGCCATTTGCGTTACCAAGAAGCACTTGACCAACTCATTGCCAAAGATTTAGTCTACCCTTGCGCATGCACTCGGAAAGAAATTGAAGATCAACAAGCGGCCTTAGGTCTGAGTTTGGCGCGGCACCAAGCCGCCGTTTATCCAGGCACCTGTAGACATGGCCTGAATGGCAAAGACGCACGAGCTTGGCGATTCAATGTCGCTAAGTTCAGCGCATTGCGCGGCACGGCTGTGGTTGATTGGCATGACAGGCGACTTGGCGCTCAATCGCAAAACGTCTTGGAAGATGTGGGCGACTTTGTCCTAAAGCGCGCCGACGGCTTGTGGGCTTATCAACTGGCGGTGGTGGTCGATGATGCCGCGCAAGGTATCACGCACGTGGTCCGCGGCGAAGACCTGGCAGACAACACGGCGCGGCAGTACTTGCTACAAGAAGCTCTGGGCTTTGAACACCCTCACTACCTGCACACGCATTTGGTCTTAGGTGCCAACGGTGAAAAGTTGTCTAAGCAAAATGGCGCCAAGGCCTTAGACTTAAGTTCACCCCAGGCCGTGCGGCGGGCACTTCAATCAGCAGCAAGCGCATTGGGTTTGAGCAACTTTGCCGCAATTGCCGATGGGTCAACAAGCCTTGAAGACACGCTAACATTCTGGACTCAAGAATGGTCAAAGAAGTACACGCCCGTCAGCCATTAAAATCAACGCATGACTTCAGACTCTGCCAATCAAGCACCCGCCTCGGTCGCTTTTCCCAAAAATATCAAAAGCTTTGTCAAACGCGCGGGTCGCACCACCACCGGTCAAGCGAAAGCCTTTGAAGTTTGGGGCCCTGAGTTTTTGTTAGCCTATGCGCCCGCGCCATTGAACATGGCCAAGGCGTTTGCTTTGAACAGCCAAGCAGCAACGACTGCACCCGTCATTTTAGAAATTGGTTTTGGCATGGGTGAAGCCACCGCACACATTGCCAAGGTTCGCCCCAACGATCACTTCCTGTGCTGCGAAGTGCATGAAGCTGGCGTCGGCGCATTGCTCAAACGCATTGGCGAACTGGACATCCAAAACATCCGTATCTTGCAACACGATGCAGTTGAAGTGATTGACAACATGCTGCCATTGGCTTCGTTGGACGGCGTGCATATTTTCTTCCCCGACCCTTGGCACAAGTCGCGTCATCACAAGCGCCGACTCATTCAATCACCTTTGATTGCCAAACTGGCTGCACGCCTCAAGCCGGGCGCCTACCTTCATTGCGCCACCGATTGGGAACCTTATGCAATCCAAATTTTGGAAGTGCTCAGTGCGGAGCCTTTGCTGCGCAATACTGCCGCCAACGATCTAGGCGGTTATGCCATCAAGCCTGAATACCGCCCTCTGACCAAGTTTGAAAATCGAGGTTTGAAATTGGGACATGGTGTGTGGGATGTCGTCTTCAAACGCATTTAAAGCACCCACCCAAAATGGCGTAGGGCCAAGCACGGTGGGCGTTCCCGCTAACACCACACTGTGCGCCATTGATTTTTTATCACAAAAGTTCAGCGCCATTTCAGTCGCAGAATGGCAGCAGCGGTTTGCGCAGGGTCTAATTCTGAATGCAACTGGGCTTGTGTTGGCGCCCGAAGACAGTCTGCTTCGAGAAACGCACCTTCACTATTACCGCAGCATTCACAACGAGCCTGAATTACCGTTCAAAGCCTCTGTTATTTTTCAAGACGATTATTTGGTGGTGGCCGACAAGCCGCACTTCATGCCCGTCACACCAGGCGGCCGCTATGTGCAACAAAGCTTGCTGGTTCAACTGAAGCAGCAATTGAATTTGCCAGAGCTCTCACCCTTGCATCGCATTGATCGCGAGACGGCGGGCCTGGTGGTGTTCAGTGTTCGTGCGCAAGATAGAAATGCTTACCAAGAATTGTTCAGACTCAGACAGATACAGAAAACTTACGTGGCCATCGCAGGCGCGCCTGAAACATCACCGCGGCATCCTCGGTTTCCGCTGATTCATCGAAGCATGATGATCGAAGATTCTCAGTTCTTCAAAATGCGGGAAGTTACTGAGAATGAGTTGCATGGCACCGCAGAATTCAACAGCGAAACTTGGATTGATTGTGTGGAGAGAATATCGCATCCAAACTTTCCAATGAACCAAGCCGAACCCGCGGCATTGGCACGTTACCTTCTGAGACCTGTGACGGGCCAACGACATCAACTCAGGGTTCACATGAACGCTTTAGGCTTGCCTCTCATAGGCGATCAGTTTTATCCAGAAGTGCTGCAAGGCGCCGATCAGTCCGATGACTTCAATTCACCGCTTCGGCTTTTAGCCCAGGCCATTGAATTCAAAGACCCCGTCAATGGCGCCTCCAGACACTTTGCAAGCTCAATGCAATTGACTGTCTAGCCCAAATAAAATCACAAGCGCTCAGTCACCCAAGCCTGCACACTGGACAAAGCCGCATTCAGATGGGTGGCATCCGTGCCCCCAGCCATGGCCATGTCAGCCTTACCGCCACCTTTACCACCCACTTGCTGGGCGACAAAGTTGACCAACTCACCAGCCTTCACTTTGCCAATGCTGTCAGCGGTCACGCCTGCGGCCAGTTGAACCTTGTTGCCATCCACAGCGGCCAACACAATGACGGCGGTCTTCAGCTTGTCTTTCAGCTTGTCCAAGGTGTCGCGCAATGTTTTTGCGTCAGCACCGGGCAGCAATGCTGCCAACACTTTGACGCCTTTGACATCAGCGGCTTGGGTCATCAACTCGTCACCCTGTGAAGAAGCCAATTTGCCTTTCAGCGCCGCCATTTCTTTTTCCAGAGATTTCACTTGGTCCAAAACTTGGGCAATGCGGCTGTTCAATTCTGCGGGGGAGGCCTTCAAGCTTCCGGCCGCTTTGGACACCGTGGCCTCTAAAGATTGCAAGTAGGCCAAGGCATTGCCGCCAGTCACAGCTTCAATGCGTCGCACACCCGCAGCCACACCGCTTTCGGCGACCACTTTGAACAAGCCAATGTCGCCGGTGCGATGGACATGAACGCCACCACAAAGCTCGCGGCTTGAGCCAATGTCGAGCACGCGGACGGTCTCACCATATTTCTCGCCAAACAACATCATGGCGCCAGTTTTTTGCGCAGACTCAATGTCCATCACTCGCGCTTGGGTAGCGGGGTTGGCCCAAATTTCTTGGTTTACTTGGGCCTCAATGGCCAAGATTTGTTCATCGGTAATGGGTGCGTTGTGCGCAAAGTCAAAACGAGTTCGCTCAGCATTCACCAAAGAGCCTTTTTGCTGCACATGATCGCCCAACACTTCACGCAAAGCTTTGTGCATCAAGTGAGTGGCTGAGTGATTGCGAACGGTGGCGGCACGCAAATCTGAGTTGACATGCGCTTGAACTGCATCACCCACTTTCAAGCTGCCTTCTAGCAACATGCCGTGATGCCCAAAAACATCGGCTTTGATTTTCAAAGTATCGGCCACTTCAAATTTGGCGCCAGCAGTTTGGAGCAAACCTTGATCGCCGACTTGGCCACCAGACTCTGCGTAGAACGGTGTCGTGTCCAACACCACCACACCTTCTTGGCCAGCACTCAAGGTGGTCGCAGGCGTGCCCTCCACGTACAAGGCCAACACTTTGGTGTTCGCTTGAAGGGCGTCGTACCCGACAAAAGTATTGCCAGAACCGGTGTAATCCAAAGCGCGGTCCATTTTGAATTTTCCTGCGGCACGGGCCTGCGTTTTTTGACGCGCCATGGCTGTGTCAAAGCCAGCTTCGTCCACACTCAAATCGCGCTCGCGGCAAACGTCTGCCGACAAGTCCAATGGGAAGCCATAGGTATCGTGCACTTTGAAAGCCACTTCACCGGGCAACACTTTGACGCCACCTTCAAGCGCTGCGTCCAAAATTTGCATCCCCACTTCAAGGGTTTCAAAGAAGCGCTCTTCTTCGGCTTTTAAAATATCGGTGATGCGTTTTTCTTGTGCGGCCAAGCTTGGATAAGCATCACCCATCAGTTTCACGAGGTCAGGCACCAACTTGTTGAAGAAAGGTGTTTTTTGGCCCAGCTTGTACCCATGGCGAATAGCACGTCGCACAATACGGCGCTGCACATAGCCACGACCTTCATTGCTAGGCACCACGCCATCGCTGACCAAGAACGCTGTGGCGCGAATGTGATCCGCAATCACGCGCAATGACTTGTTTTGCAAATCGGTGCATCCCGTTTCGCGCGAGGCAGCCTTAATGAGGGCATCGAAAATGTCGATTTCGTAGTTGCTGTGCACGTGTTGCAAGATAGCAGCCAAGCGTTCCAAACCCATGCCGGTGTCAACGCAGGGTGCGGGCAAGTTCTTCACACTGCCGTCAGGCTGCATGTCAAACTGCATGAACACGTTGTTCCAAATTTCAATGTACCGGTCGCCGTCTTGCTCGGGGCTACCAGGCGGGCCGCCGGCAATTTCAGGTCCGTGATCGTAAAAGATTTCTGAGCAAGGACCACACGGGCCGGTGTCGGCCATCATCCAAAAATTGTCGGACATGTAACGCCCGCCT
>CAIMUZ010000166.1 GCA_903844775.1 uncultured Burkholderiales bacterium
ATGGAAAATCATTTCCATCGTCTCGGCGTAACCAGCGACCTCCTGTTCATCGCGACTGTCGAATTTCTTGATTTCAAGCTTGTACAGTAGTTTCTCGACCTCCCGATCAGTCAGCTTGCTACCTTCAATTCGAGTCGATGAGCCAATGCTTTCTATGGTGGCCACATGCCGCAACGCCTTGAGCCGCTCTGGCGCAAGTGTTCCCAGAGCGCGCCAGGCGCCTTTGAATTCGTCAACCTCACTCAATAAATTGAGTAATTCGAGCGTGATTTGGATGGTGTCGGTCTTCATTGCACCGACTTTAAGCCTGCCTAGACCGGAATGTCAACCGGATTAGACTTGAATAGGCGGGTTTACATTTTTACGACAAACCCAGTTATTGACCCGATTAAACCGGAATGGCGCTCGTAATGGCCTCCCATTTGCCTTCTAGCGGCACCCCACCACCAGATGCAAGTTGAAAGGCCGCTAGGTTTAACCACTTAGCGGAAAAAGCGGTGCCAATGTCACGAAGGCTGCCAAAAGTTTGTGCGGCACTCAAGAAATCACCATCTCGTGTCGATTCTATGGATATGAAAGCTGAACAATTTATAGAGTTTGCTAACGATTTCGCAAAAGCCAGTGCTCAAACATCCAGCGATGAAATTCAGCAAGCCTTTGAGGACAACTTAAATTACCTGGCCCGCCCAGGTAATCAAGTTGTCGTGATCCGAAAACCTTGGCCCATTTGCCACTGGGGCAAGGTCATCGCATTTCGCGAATTTAACCCCTGCTATTTCCGCGTAGAAGTTGAAATAGAAGGAAAGCTCTTACAAATTCCCGCAAGTGCGTTGGCGCGTCAGGTGGGCGCCCCTGATTGCGAGAAGGCAGAACTCAAGTACATCTATTTATTGATGAAGATCAATGGTTTGAAGATAGCGTCGGGTTGATTTAACCCGCCAGCAACTCGCGCGGCAAACTCATGATGAAATCATTCAGCGTTTTGGAATCACGTCCAGGACGCATGTGATCCGCCATACACAAGGAGGCGGCATCGGCGTCTCGCTTCTCGACGGCATTTACAATCTTTTCATGTTGATCATATGAAGATTTGATCCGGCCTAGGGCACCAAATGCATGACGCCGATAGATGCCTGTACGAGATCGAATGCGTAACACCTCTTGACGCAAAAATGGGTTTCGAGCGCCTTCGTAAATGATTTCATGGAACTTCAGGTTGGCTTCTTGCCAACCGTCCATGTCTTCTTTGTCGGCAATTTTTTTGCTACTCCGATGCACCTTCATTAGCGCCTTGAGGTCGTCGTTGGTCATGCGTTCACAGGCCAGTCGCACAGCAATGCCCTCAAGCTCTGCAAGCAGTTCCCACAAGGAAAGCAGCTGTTGCAAATTCATTTTGGCCACCATCGATCCACCCCGGGGCGTGCTGGTCAAAATACCTTGCGCTTGAAGCTGAAGCAAGGCTTCTCGTACAGGCGTGCGCGAAACCTTGTAATGGTGCGCCAAGGCGACATCGTCAATGGCGTCACCCGGCAACAGCTCGCCTGATGCGATGGCAGATTCAATGCGCATTCTGATTTGGTCGCTGACTTTCATCGTATCCCTCCAAAAAATGTGCGTATTTTATTTGACTCGAAAAATATAAAAATCGGTTATAAATATACACAACCGAACCAGAACATACCACGCATCGCTTCATGTCTACCGATTCTGAGCCCCATACAGCTTTCATTGCATTGGCCAAGCACGCCTTTGCTGAGCAGGCTTATGCGCCCAATGATGCCATCCTGATGGCAGCCGCCAAAAACTTGGCGCGCCTTCAAACGCCAACAAGCGCTTGGGCAGACCCAACTCCACCTTTGTGCTTCGACGAATCTCTGAAAAGGCTGGCCCATGTTTGAGCTGCCTGCGCGAATGACGCAACTGCAAGAGAACATTCGCGCCGGCCATGTATCGGCCCAAGACGCCTTGTTGGCCCAAGTAAAGCGAGGCCAAAGCTTAAACGCCAAGTTTCCTTGTGTGGTTGCGGAACTCCCACTTGCTTCGCACCATAACGGTCCTCTGGCAGGCATTGCATTGGCCCATAAAGACATCTTTCAACTCAATGATCGTGCGCCTGGCTGCGGTGTCGGCATGGGCCTTAAGCACGAGGGCATGGCGCCTGCAACTGCCATTTCGGTTTTGCAACAAGCCGGTGCCAGCCAATGGGCAACCCTTGTGATGGCACCCCACGCTTGCGGCGCCACCTCTCAAAATACGCACTTTTCCCGCTGCATCAATCCAACGGATGCAGGCGCTGCCGTGGGCGGCTCCTCCAGTGGATCTGCTGTGGCCGTGGCGGCTGGCATGACCTACGCAGCCTTAGGCACCGACACCGGAGGCTCGGTTCGCATACCAGCAGCAACTTGCGGTTTGATAGGACTCAAAACCACGCACGGCGCCATCAGCAATCTAGGTTGCGCGCCTTTGGCGCCTTCGCTCGACAGTGTGGGCATATTGAGTCGTTTTCCACAAGACGCTCGAGAAATATGGGCGGCTTTGTGCCCCCACATGCCACGTCTGACTTCACAGCCGTCAATCAATTGCCAACTTTGGTTACCCAAAAAAGGCGTCACCCCCTTGGTGGCCCAAGCCGTTCGCACTTGGACCGCACAGCTGGATGCCCGTGTAAATGACATTCACATGGACGAGTCTTTTGATCTACTGAACCGGCATGCCCAACGCGTGTTGTTTTATGAAACGGCACAAACTCACCATGTTGCACTGAAAGAAGGCACGGCCGAACCCAGCGTTCAAGCTATCGGCCTCTTGGGTTTGGGTCTTCCGCAGAGGTGGTACGAAGAGTCCATGCAATTTCGGGCAATCCTTCTACAAGACTTTGTCAACCAGCATTTTGGCGAGGCGGATTTTTTGATCACGCCTTCACTTGCAGACACCGTGCCCGATTGGCAAACCGTGGAAATCGGGCACCCCACTTTTGATCGTACGGCCTTGTTTGCAATGCACCGCTACATGGGCTTCGTGAATTACCTTGGCTTGCCATCTCTCAACCTGCCCATCGGCCGTGATGCGCGTGGACGCGCCATCTGCGTGCAAGTGTTAGGCAGACCATTTGCAGAGCATCAATTGCTCAATTTTGCCGAGCATTCACCTTTTGTTTTTTGGAATCCTTCAACACATGCCTAAAATTCAAGCTTCCAGCGCCCTCTCTCGATTCAAAGTCATTGACTTGTCGAGGGTTCGTGCGGGACCCAATTGCGTGCGCATCCTGACCGACTTTGGTGCAGATGTCATTCGTGTCGAACCCCCTGCTGGGGTCGATCCGAATGAAGCCTTGTTTGCTGGCAACCGTAAGAGCGGGGACTTTCAAAACATCAATCGTAATAAGCGATCGATGACACTCAATCTAAAAAAGCCAGGCGCTATGGAAGTGCTGATGCGCTTGGTGGCCGAGGCAGATGTGGTGGTGGAAAACTGGCGGCCTGACGTCAAAAATAAACTAGGCCTCGATTACGAATCTTTGGCCAAGATCAACCCTCGCATCATTTTGGCCAGCATCTCTGGTTTTGGGCAAGACGGCCCCTACGCCAGCCGCCCAGGCTTCGATCAGATCATCCAAGGCATGGGCGGCTTGATGAGTGTCACGGGTGAGGCAGAACACGGCCCTGTTCGTGCTGGCTTGGCGGTGGCCGATTTAAGTGCGGGCCTGTACTGCGCATTGGGTGTATTGGTGGCCCTGTTGGAGCGCGAAGTCTCTGGCAAAGGCCAATGGGTACACAGCTCCTTGTTGCACTCTCAAATAGCCATGATGGATTTCCAAATGGCGCGCTACCTCAATGACGCGGACATCCCGGTCCAAGTGGGCAACAACCACCCCACCAACTCGCCCATGGGCTTGTTCAACGCCAACGACGGTTGTTTTAACCTAGGTGCTTCAGGTGACGGCAACTGGAAACGATTTTGCGATGTGCTGAACCAGCCAGACTGGTATGCAGACCCCGAGTTTCAAACAGAGCCCTTGCGTGTCAAGCATCGAGATCGCTTAAATGCGCAGATTGCGATAGAGTTCAAAAAGAATACAGTCAAACATTGGGTTGATCTGCTGAACCAAGTGGGTGTTCCTGCCGGTCCGGTCTATACGGTTCCTGAGGTCTTTGAAGATGAGCAAGTGAAACATTTGAAAGTCACCAAAACCTTGATGACAAACTTTGGCAAAGAAATTGCGTACATCACACAACCGGTGGTTTTGGAGCGAACGCCGTCACAAGTTGTGGCGCCAGCACCAGGATGGGGCGAACATACTGATGAAGTGCTCCGAGAAGCCGGTTATTCGGATGCAGAGATTCAACAATTTCACACGCAAGAGGTGGTTTGAAGATGGGTGTTATTCATGCCACGCAACAACAGCACATCAGTGTGGTCACGATTGACGACGCTGAGCGCTACAACGCCATGAGCTTGTCGATGTGGATTGATCTCAAACAAGCTTTTGACAAGATCGAAGGCGACACCCAAATTCGCGCCGTCATTCTGCGTGGCGCTGGCGAGAAAGCTTTTGTTTCAGGCGCCAACATCAGTGAGTTTGAAACACAACGAAATTCTGAAGCCTCTGTGGCCCACTACAACCAAAGCGTTGCGCAAGCACAAGAAGCCATTAGACGTTGCAGAATACCCGTGATTGCCGCCATCAGCGGCATTTGCTACGGGGGTGGTTTGGGCCTGGCATTGAGTTGTGATTTGCGCTACGCAAGTCCCGCATCTAAGTTCCGCATGCCTGCCGCACGTTTGGGCTTAGGCTATGGTTACCATGGCATGAAAAGCATCGTGCAAAACCTGGGACCCACGGCAGCCGCTGAGGCTTTCTATACCGCCAAAGTTTATGGGGCCTTAGAGGCCGTTCAAATGGGGATCATCAACGCAGTCCACGACAATGTGTTTGAGCACTGTGCTGAGATTGCACTTCAAATTTCACAAAACGCACCTCTCACCGTGCAAGTCGCCAAACAGGCCATGCTGTGCATTGCTGATGGCGACACCTCTCAAATTTCGCGTATCGATCAGGCCGTTGATACGTGTTTTAAGAGCAGCGACTATGCCGAGGGCCGAAAGGCTTTTGCAGAGAAACGGCTACCCAAGTTCACCGGCCATTGAATTTCAAACCACCCATGGAGAAGAAGATGAAGTCTATAAAAACCCTAATTTCGATCGTGCTAACACTGGCTGCAACCGCGGCCTTGGCGGTGGGGCCTTCCCCAGCGCCTATGAAACAAAAAGAAGTACTCACCATTGGCTATGTCAAGGTGGGTCACCTTTCGCCCATGCTCATGCTCGAAGACGAGCTGAAGAAGCTCAACATCGAAGTCAAACGCGCTGAGTTTGTGCGCTATGCCGATGCACGCACAGCCTTGTTGTCTGGCTCTGTTGATGTGTCAGCAGTGGGCCCTGGCGATTTGGCCATCGTGGCGGCTCAAGGCAGCAAGAACTTGATTGGCTTGACAGGCGTTGGCAGTTCTTCCAAATTTTTAGTCGTCCGCAAGGGCGTGAAGATTGACGATTGGGCTGATATCAATGGCAAAAAAATTGCCATTGCGCCAGGATCTGCTGTTTGGTTCCAGTGGGCCATGACCCTGATTGAAAAGAATATCCCCTACACCGCGTTCTCACCTGTGAATGTTCAGGGTGGTGGCACGGCCTTTGTTCAAGCCATGAAGCGCGGCGACATCGATGCCATGGTTTTGTGGGAGCCCTTTGAATCACAAGCTGTTGCCGAAGGTGATGCTTACTTTGCCACCAAACTCGACTACAGCCAGTCCCGTTCTGTGGGCTCTGAGTTGGGCATGCTGGCCGCTTCACGCGAAGCCATGACAACTAAAAAAGAGCTGGTGCAACGCTTCTTGTGGGCTTACCTCAAAGTAGAAGAGCAAATGGCCAAGAACAGTGACATGTTTGCCGATGCTTATTCCAAATACACAGGTTTGCCTTTGAACGTGACCAAAGAGTCAGCCAAGATCATCAAGCTGGGTGGCGTCTTGACCAAAGAGCAAGTTAGTCGTTTGGCCGAGGCTGCTTTCAAACAAGGCATCGTACAAAAAGACGTGAC
>CAIMUZ010000167.1 GCA_903844775.1 uncultured Burkholderiales bacterium
CCAAAACGAAATCTGCACACAGGGCTAAACCAATTCCCGCGCCGCCAACAGAGCCACTAATTAGAGAGATGACAGGAAAGGTGGCCTGAGCCAGTTTCAGGTATGCGGGGAGAAGTACATCAAGAATGTCACTGACTAACACCTCAAGATTCTCGCCAGCTAACTTAAACTCACTGATATCGCCACCTGCGCAAAAAATCGATCCTCGTGACTTGATGATCAATGAGCGGGGTTTTATGGCAATAACCTCATTAATGGCCTGAGCGAGTGCAATTGCATTGGTCAGCCCAAGTGCATTGTGTTGTTCAGGTCGATTCAGAACAATTGTGGCAATCTCCGTGTTCAAGTCCCAATCAATACCATGAAGCGATTGCATTGAATTATCCGAGCCAGCGTTTACGGCGCCGATAGTGCTTGATTTCACGGTAGTCTCTCCTTTCGCCACTTGCTTGAGTCCCTAGATAAAACTCTTGTATGTCTTCGTTTGCTTTTAATTCTGCAGCAGAACCTTCAAGCACTACGCGGCCATTTTCAAGGATATAACCACGGTCTGCGATGTCCAGCGCAGCTTTAGCATGCTGCTCCACAATCAGAAGAGAAACACCTTCTTGGCGTAACATTGCAAGTAGGCTGAAAATTTCGCTGACCATCATTGGCGCCAAGCCCAATGAGGGTTCATCGATCATCAGCAGTCTGGGCTTTGCCATCATTGCCCTGCCAATTAGCAGCAGTTGTTGTTCACCACCAGAAAGATAACCCGCGGTACGAAGTCGCAATTCGGCTAATCGAGGAATCAAGCTGTAGACCCGCTCCAGTTCGATTTGAACATCTGCCATCCGAATCAGTCGGTGCCCTCCCACCACAAGATTTTGCTCAGCTGTCATATGACGCAAAACCTTGCGGCCTTCTACAACGTGAACCACTCCATTCGCAACCATCTGCTCAGCATTGACCTCAGTGACATCGCGACCTAGCATATGAACTTTTCCGGATGACACGCGACCATCTTCAACACTCAGCATGCCAGAGATGGTTTTAAGAGTCGTGCTTTTACCAGCTCCGTTAGGACCTAGCAGAACAGTACATCCACCAGACGCAACCTCCAACGTGATGCCTCTGAGTGAAAGTATGACGTCGGCGTACAAGACCTCGACGTTGTTAAGTGCAATAAGTGGCTCAGACACGGCTAACCCACTGTTACCACTTTACCAATTTGGGCACAGGAACTTGGCTGGCCACTGTGGTCAATTTCCCGCCAACCACCTGTCCGATATTGACTCGCGGATCGCGTGTGGGGAATGGCGCGTCAACGGAGTAATCTAGGTCGCCACCTGTCAAACCGTAGAAATCTTTTCCAGAAAAATTAGTATCAATCAGGATTTTGTACAGCAATTCACCGGTCAGTTTGTCTCCGCCATGTTTACGTGCGCCTGCTTCTACAGTCCGCACCATGACAAGCGCTTGGCTCATCCCAATCGTAGTGAGTGAATGCCAAGGAGCTTTCATACCGTACTTTGCAATTAACATGTCATAAAACTTCTTGGCTTCGGTAGGCTCATCCGTTGCAATGACACCAGAATGAACCTCATAGTCACCTTCCATGGCTGCAACACTGCCTAGTAATTTCTGCAACATGGCCGGTGAGTTATGTATGCTGTATGCGATGGGTACATTTTTTCCGAGTGCCTGCATTGCACGTTTCACTGCCACGGCCTGTTGAATGTTTGTTGGAACCAGAATCAGTTCTGCACCAGCATTGAGCACACGCCGTAATTGCAGAGTGACATCAGCAGGTTGCGGTTCTACATAGACCATTTCGATCAAATTGATCATTGCCGGATTGGCCTTTGCGTAGGCATTGATGCCTTTGCCCAAATCTGCAAAGGTGGGAGATGCTTCAGTGGTAAACATAGCCACTTTGACGGGGCGATTACCACCTGCCTTGTTTTTTTGGAACCACTCTACAAAGCCTGTAATTTCGTGAGCAAAAGTGGGACGCGTAGACATAACCCACTGATTGGCGCGCCAACTGAAGCCCGTAGCTGCGGAGCCGAGAATCATGGGAACTTTGTCGGTTGCAAGCCGTTGCTGGACGGCAGAAACATCGGGCCCACCCAAAGAAAGGCCAATCAATGGTTTCGTAGCAAGTACACCAGGCCAAAGACTGGCAGTTTGCGCCGTGTCATATCTCGTGTCATATGACTTCATTTCAAGCTTGACACCCAGCTTGGCGCCTACTTCTGCATTCCACCAGTTCACCACACCTTCACGACCTGGGCCTACCATGGGCATGATGGCGGCAAAGGGGCCCGAAAAATCTGCCATTGCCGGCACTTGGTAGACTGTTTCCGCGGAAACCGTTGTGGCCGATGCGGCAGCAAACCCCGCAAAAGTCATTGCTTTTACTGCCCAATTCATAAGTTTTCTCATACATATCTCCTAGATTGTTAAAAGAAGCCGCCCCATGACGGTCAATGCGGGAATGGCCATATTCGAAAGGCCTTTTTGGTGATCTCGATGCGGTACATCAAACCCTTAGGTTCGAACAGAAGAAAAAGAATAATGACAGCTCCCAGTAGAACGTTCATAGCTGCAAATACGAAGTCTTGACCCAAAGCAGGGACCCATTGAACAAAGCTGGGGCCAAGGCTTGTCACACCCTCTCTTGCGAGTTGAATCATGGCCGTACCAATCAATGCGCCGACAATAGATCCAAGGCCGCCTACGATCATCATGGCAATCATCCAAATAGCATTGAAAAGTGTGAATTGCTCAACTGAAACGTGCCTGAGTGCGACAACCCAGAGACCACCCGCTACACCCGCATAAAATGAGCTCACCAGAAAAGCTCGCGCCTTTGTGGCAGCGACAGGAATACCCATCATTCCCGCAGCAACGTCATCATCCCGTACTGCTTCAAAACTACGACCATGGCGGGAACGCACAATCCCAAATGCGCCCATTGTCATGGCTATCAAAATGGCTAACGAAAACCAGTAAATTGCACGATCATTATTGAGTGAAATACCAAATACTGAAGTAGATTCAAGGTGCAAGCCGCCAGCGCCTCCCAGCCATGACTGGGGTAAATTTAAAACCAAAAAATGAAACAAAGCCTGAGCGGCAATCGTGGTGAGTGCGAGGTAAAAGCCTTTAATGCGTGAAGCAGTTAGCCCAAACAAAACGCCAAATGTGGCGGCACCCATGCCTCCTATTACCAGCGCTGCTAGTGCATCCCATCCAGTTCCCATGGCCAAAGCAGCGCCGTAGGCACCAACCCCCATAAATGCTGACTGTCCTAAATTAATTTGACCTGCATAACCGGTGCAAATTTGTAGTCCTATGACCGCAACAGCGGTAATGAATGTTGTGTAGCCGATACTGACCCAGCGATCAGATGCCCACCATGGCAATGTTACGAAAAGAACTAGGAAGGCAATGAGAAACGCCCATTGTTTTCGGGTTCGAATAAGAGAGCGGTCACCCGCATAGTTCGTAAAGAATACGCCGGAAGGATCCATTACACACGCTCCACATGTTGCCAACCGAAAAGTCCGGTGGGTCGCACCAACAGAATCAATAGCATGAAAACAAAAGGTACGATGGACGAAGCCGAGCCACCAATCGCAGGGTCAATGTATGCCGCGACGAGAGCCTGAACAATGCCAACTATGGCGCCCGCTAAAATTAATCCACCAATTGACTCTAGACCAGCGAGTAGTGCAACAGGAAGAGATGCTAGCGCAATGTCAGCAGTCTGCACGGTAATTGAGCGGCCACTTAACAGAACGATGGCGCCAGCGGTTGCAATGACCGAACCCATCATCCAGGCCAGGGTCACTGCTCGCTTGACGGAGATTCCTAGCGAAATAGCCGTATTGGGTTCCTCTGCGACAGCGGTTAACGTCAGTCCAGCACGTGTTCGGTTAAAAAACCAAGACATGCCAATCGTGGTCACCAGCGTTATAAAGGCGCCAATGACCAGGGAGGAAGGAAAAATCATGTCGCCCACAATGAAGGGAGCGGGGGGCAGTAGAACAGGAAATGAGCGATCCGCGGCGCCCCATACCACCATGACGATGCCACGAATCAGGATCACAAGTCCAATCGTGACCATCACCATAGAAAAAACGGATTCTCCGACCAAACGCTCGAAAAACAGGCGCTCAATAAGCCAGCCATAAACAATTGCACAAACAAATGCCAGTGGAATGGCCAACCATGTTGGGATGTTGGCGCCTATGGTCAGGGTCCATACTGCGTAAGCCCCAAGCATCATGAGTTCGCCTTGGGCAAAGTTAAATACCTTGCTGGCCCTGTAGATCACCATGAAACCTAATGCCAGAAGGGCGTAAATCTGCCCTTGCAAGAATCCATTGATGACGTAGTTCAAGAAGTCGATCATGCTGTCAGATCTCCAGGTCGCTTTGTGTTGATGCGCGGCCAACGGTTACCGTTGCGCACAAAGTTCCTGCACGACCATCCTGATATCGAACTGGAATTTCGATCAGTTCATGGGCTTTGTTTGCATACATTGCTTCAATCAAAGCACTGTATCGGTTTTCAATGAAATCTCGTTTGAGTTTTCGTGTTCGGGTGAGTTCACCCTCGTCGGCATCTAACTCTTTAGGTAAATTCACAAAGTGTCTTAGTCGTGCAGACTCTGGTAGGGTTCGATTGACAACGGCAATTTCAGAAGCAACCTGAGCTAGAACTTCGGGTCGCTGCGAAAGGTCTGTGAAGGTTGTGAATGAAACACCATTTTGCTCAGCCCAGTGACCAAAAACTTCACCGTCGATATTGATCAGCGCTGTGATGTGCTCTCGTGATGCGTCTCCTACAACCATCACCTCTTTGATATAAGGAGAAAAGCGCAAGCGTACTTCTATGAACTGTTTAGAGAATTGATGGCCTCCTTTGAGACTGCTCATGTGTTCAACACGGTCGTAGTAGATTAGCTCAGTACGCCCAGGCCCCATGCCAACAGCATCTCCAGTCTGAAACCATTCGCCGTTTAATTTCTCGGCGCTTTTTTCGGGCTTACCCCAATAGCCCGAAAAACCTGCGCCACCAGAGACCTCTAGGCCACCCTCCTGCGATACTCTCCATTGGAGTGAGGGTGCCCATGCGCTTGGCATTAGGACCAGTTGTCCGATAGTCTCGGCATTGACCTGTTTACCTTGGTGAACCGAAATTAGTCCAAATTCGCTACAGCCATAAACGTTACGCAACATGACGCCCATGGAGGCAAAAAGACGAAATATATCGGGGGAAACAGCAGCGCCGCCCGTGAAAGCAGTCTTTGCACCTTTGAGTCCAAGCTGGTCACGCAAAGGCCGCAAAACCAAGGCATCAGCAAAAAATAATTGAAAACGGACCCACCAATGACGTTTGATGGTGTCCATTTGATCGGCTCTTGCCAGGCGTCCGATGCGTAGCCCCCAATTTACAATTTTTTTGCGCCACTGTGCGGCATCTAGCATTCGGGCATGCACACCTGCTGCCAAGCTCTCCCATTGACGGGGTCCAAAAAAGACCACCTCACAGGCAAGCTCGCGTATGGCCACTTGTATTTGATCGGGCCTCTCTGCAAAATTAACTCGCATAGGATGCAAGAGGCCCAAGGTCACTCCTACCCACTGCTCCGTGGCCCAGGAGAGGGGTATGTATGACAAATAATCACAAGCTTCAGATAATTGGAGCGTTTTGCCAATGAGCGATGCATTGTGAAGTAGAGATCCGTGTGTTGTGATGACGCCTTTGGGAGAACCCGTAGTGCCCGATGTGTACATAAGCAAGGCTATATCCTGGCTTTTTCCTTGCGCAACAACTTGCTCAAACCATTCTTCATCTTTGGCGTGAACGGGTTGCACAAGCGATTTGAATTCATCCCAACCCAACAGTCCTTCATACCGATAAGACCACAGACCACCAGACTCCCACCATACGACGGTTCCAAGATCTGAGTGCCGCGCCATCAAGGGTAATACTTTGTCTACTTGCTCTTGGTCTTCTGCAAACACACAGATTGCTTGTGAGTCTTCTACTACATACTCAATTTCTGACTCTATGGCATCAGGATACAAAGCGACTACTTTTGCGCCTATTGCCAGTGCGGCCCATTCTGCCCAATAAAGTTCAGGCCGGTTTTCGCTGATTAGCACGATGGTTTGGCCCCGCGTGACGCCTCTTGCGCGCAAACCTAGGGTTAATTGGAGAACTTGGTTGCGAACATCAAGCCAGGTGAATTCTTGCCAAACACCATCCCGCTTGTATCTCTGTGCAACCTCTTGTGACCGATTTTTTGCGTTATGAAGCAACCATTGAGGCAAGGTCTGGGGTTGTTGAAGATTTTCTTCGGTCATCATTCGTGAGCTCCCAGGTAGGCTGAGATAACTTTTGCATCTTGCTGCACCACCAAAGCGCTTGCATCTGCGATTTTGCTGCCGAAGTTGAGTACGATAACGCGGTCTGCAATGTCCATCACTACACCCATGTCGTGCTCTACCAAAACAACCGGTATTTGACGTGATTCACGAATATCCAGAATGAAACGAGCGAGGTCCTCCTTCTCCTCCACATTCATACCCGCCATAGGTTCATCCAGTAAAAGCATGCGAGGCTCCATGGCCAGTGCACGGCCTAAATCAACTCGCTTTCGCATCCCATAGCCAAGGGTTCCCACTGGATGATGACGAATGTGTTCAAGCTCAAGAAATTCTAGAATTTCCTCGGCTACAGCTCTGTGCTTCAACTCTTCTTTGTGCGCATAAGGGTAATAAAAAAATGCTGAAGTCAGTGAACTTTTCATGTGCATGTATCGACCGACTAAAATGTTATCGAGTACGCTCATGTGCGGAAGTAAATGAGTTCCTTGAAATGTGCGCGCCAGCCCAGCTTGAGCCACGCGATGAACAGGCCAGGCGCCTATGTCTTTTCCTTCAAAATGGACAGTGCCGTGACTTGGACGATAAAAGCCA
>CAIMUZ010000168.1 GCA_903844775.1 uncultured Burkholderiales bacterium
AGTTGAGGATGTTTCTATGACGACCAATGTGGCTGAAAAGCCTTATATGCCGATCTGCGGCGATGACTACCCGCTCACCGACAAACAAAAACGCCTCATGTCCTTGGCACATGATTTGGGGAGAAACAAATTTGCCCCCCGTGCTGCACAGTTAGATCGAGACGCGCAGTTTCCATTTGAGAACTACAAGGACATGAAGGAAGCCGGTTTGCTTTCGCTTTGCGTGCCCGAGGCGCATGGCGGGCAAGGCGCAGACTACGCCACCTATGCCATGGTGTCGGCAGAAATTGGCCGTTGGTGTGGTGCTACAGCGCTCACCTTTAACATGCATGTGTGCACCATGATGTGGAGTGGTTTGTTGTCTGACAATTTAGACATGACGCCCGAGCAACGTGCTTTGCACCGAGTACACCAAAATGCGCACTTTGCGCGTGTGGTTAACAATGGTGCTATTTATGCACAGCCGTTTTCTGAAGGCGGTGCATCGGCAGCAGGCGCGCAACCCTTTGGCACGCAAGCTGTCAAGGTGGAGGGCGGTTGGTGCATCAACGGGAAAAAAATTTTTGCATCTTTGTCAGATGCTGCAGACTTCTTTGGTGTGCTGTGCACAGAGAAAAAACCAGACGCTGATTTGTCGCGACGCGACACACTGTATTTGGCAGTACCTCGGAATGCGTCAGGTTTAACGATTGAAGGCGATTGGGATCCTTTGGGCATGCGTGCTACCGTTTCACGTAATTTGATCTTCAAAGATGTGTTTGTATCTGATGATTCAGCGCTCATGCCACAAGGTATTTATTTTCAAGCAGCCAGCCGTTGGCCGCACATGTTCATGACGCTGTCGCCCACCTACATGGGCATTGCACAGGCGGCCTATGACTTCACAGTGGCTTATTTGCGCGGCGAGATTCCTGGCACGGGTCCTGTGAAGCGCCGCCAGTTTGCCACCAAACAAATTGCCGTGGCCGAGATGTTTGTCAAGTTGGAGCAGACTCGCAATTTGTTTTTGCGTGCCATAGAGGACGCGAAAATTGACCCTCCCAAATCGTCTCGTTTGCGTGCTTATGCAGCGCAGTACACCATCATGGAAAACGCGCAAGACATTGCACGCTTGGCCATTCGAACCTGTGGTGGGCAGTCGATGCTCAAGTCATTGCCGCTAGAGCGCTTGTACCGCGATGCCCGATGTGGTTCCCTCATGTTGCCTTGGACGGCCGAATTGTGTCTTGACCGCTTAGGTCGTGAAACGCTGTATGAAGCAGGTGAGAAAGACGAATGAGCGAGAGCTCAAAATTAGCACAACGCTTTTGGGAGCTGGCTCAGATTCAGCCTAAAAAGTTGGCCATTCGATTTGGTATGCCAGGTCAAACGGAGGACTTTGATTTTGCCAAATTTTGGTGCCGCATAGAGCGCGTGACAGGACACCTTCAAGTGACACATGGCTTGAAGACGGGCCAACGTGTGGCGTGGCTCGGTTTAAATCACGAATTGCAGTTGGTCACGTTGGTGGCTTGTGCACGTTTGGGCTTGATCTTCATGCCGCTCAATTTTAGGCTGGCTGTGGCGGAGCTGAAAATGGTGCTTCAAGATGCCAAGCCAAGTATCCTGATTCACGATGAATTGCATGCCAATGCTGTTGTGAGTTTGGCGATTGACGTCCCACAAAGCTGTCATTTGGAAAGCTTGATTGCTACCGCCTCGGCAAAAAACCTGGCATTGCCTGCCGTAGATGATTGCGCTGATGTGTTGTTGGTTTACACGTCTGGTACCACGGGTCTGCCAAAGGGCGCAGTTCACACACAAGCAGGTTTGCTGGCCAATGCCAAAGCCAGTGATGAGGCACACGCATTCAAACCGATAGACATCGTGTTGTCGACCTTGCCCATGTTTCATGTAGGTGGACTTTGTATCCAAACCCTTCCAGCCTTGCTAGCTGGCGTGTCCGTTCATTTGCAGCCACGGTTTGATGCGTCGGCGTGGCTAAAAAGTGTTTCGCAAGGTGAGCTTGTACAGCGTCCTACGCTGTCCCTTTTGGTGCCGGCCACGATGCGTGCAGTATTGGATCATGCGGAATGGCCCAGTGTTGATCTGCAAAGTTTGCGCGGCATCATGGCGGGTTCGTCGACATTGCCTGAAGCGTATTTAGAAAAATTCCATCAACGCGGTGTGCCAGTTGGGCAAATTTATGGCACCACCGAAACAGGCCCAGTGAGTGTGATCTTGAAGTTTCAGGATGCAGTTCAAAGAATTGGTTTTGCAGGGTGGCCGCATGCCAACTTGGAACTTCAAATAAGAGATTCTGAAGAACAAGTCGTCAAGTCAGGCGTGACAGGTGAAGTGTGCGTGCGTGGCTCCAATGTCATGCGCGGTTATTGGCTGGCAGCAAGCCAGGCGGCTGGCGAGGGTTTGAAAGACGGGTGGTTTCAGACTGGCGACATGGGGTGTTTAGATGCCAATGGGTGTCTGCAAATTGTGGGTCGCAACAAAGACATGATCATCTCTGGTGGCGAAAATATTTACCCCGCAGAAATTGAAAATGCTTTGGCAACTTTCCCGGGGCTTTTAGAATGCGCAGTGGTTGGATTGCCAGACGAGCGTTGGGGAGAAGTGCCCGTCTTGACATTGGTGCGTGCGCTTACCGCAGAGGGCAGCCAGCTATCAGAAACGGCAGTCAAGGCGCATTTAGAAGCCAAGATTGCACGCTTTAAATTGCCACGGCGAGTTGTTTTCAGAGAGGAATTGCCCAAAAGTGCTTTGGGCAAGGTACAAAAGCCAATTCTCAAGCAGCAACTGATGGCTTTAGATTCTTAGACAATGCGAAGTCAAACCGCACAAAGGACTTTATATGACTGAATTGATTTTTGGCTTGATTTTGTTTTTGGGTGCGCACTCTGTCCGCATCGTGGCCGATGACTGGCGAACTCAAAAAATGGAAGCCTTGGGTGAGAAAGCATTCAAAGGTGTTCACGCACTGATTTCCTTGCTTGGGCTCTACCTTTTGGTCGTGGGCTACGGCGAAGCTCGTTTGCAAACGGTGGTGCTGTGGAATCCGCCCACAGCCACTCGGCACATTAGTTTGCTCTTGATGTTGTTTTCCAGCATTTTGATGGTGGCGGCCTACATTCCTCGCAACCATCTCAAAATTCGAATGGGGCATCCGATGGTGTTGTCCGTTAAGGTGTGGGCCTTGTCACATTTGTTGGCCAACGGTAATTTGGCCGATGTGCTTCTGTTCGGTGGTTTTTTAATTTGGGCAGTTTTGAATTTCAAGTCTGCACGTGCACGTGATCGGGTGCAAGTTCAAAGCCCTGATACGAATTTAGAATTGAACACAGGTGAGAGCTCGGCTTTGCTGCCTGAAGACGCACCTGCCAAGCCCAATTTGCTTGCAACTCTCATCACCTTGTTTGGTGGCATGGCTTTGTGGGCTGTCATCACGTTTGTATTGCATGCCAAAGTAGTGGGTGTTGCACCCTTGGCTTAAGCCAGAGATTGTCAATTTGGATGCAAAGCTTCAAAATACCAACATGAGCACAATCGACGCACCTCCTTCAGAATCATCTGGCTCTTGGTTTGATGGTTTTGAGAAAAGACAGTTCAATGTGAACGGTGTTGTGGTGTGCTCGCGCCTATCTGCCAATTGGTTGAATCAAATGGACAAGCCCGTATTGGTCTTGTTGCACGGTTTTCCGCAAACACATGTCATGTGGCACCGTGTGGCGCAAGCCCTGAA
>CAIMUZ010000169.1 GCA_903844775.1 uncultured Burkholderiales bacterium
AAATTCAGAATCATGTCGAAAATAGCTTTTAGGTTCTCTGGCGGAAGTGCACGTTCTGCACAATCCTCGAATTTATGCCACATTTCTTCTTGCGACATGGGAGATGTGCCACCTCTACCTACCAGTTGATCTATCCGTCGAGATAGCTTGAGTCCGTTTCTTAAATAAACAATAACTTCAGCGCCCCATTGTTCATCCGAGTCATCGGACATATGAGGATGGGGGCGGGCTTGAGTGAGAATAAGTAGATTTTTCACTTCTGGGGATAGAAATGCGTTATCTTCAAAATCACGTAATCTGACTGATCCACTCAAAAGTGCTCTAACGGTGACATATTGCACGCTGAATTTAGCCTCGAGCGATGTTTCCGGAAAAGGATTATTTGTATGCATCAGTCTCCGACCATGCGGAAGTACTTCAATTTTTTCAATATTTCCTGTAATAATATTTTCCTCTTGGCGCAGTTGAAGCATCATGGTGATGGCTGGATGTGTACTGCCACAACATGGAAACTGTTTTAGCGCAATGGTATTGCCTTCAATTTCTAACGGCGAAGCCCAATCTTCGAAAAGCTTTTGAGTATCAAATGTGCCTTCTCCATTAAAAACATTGAAGAAGCCTTGCACATGTTCAAGACTATATGGGTTGGCGTCATACCCTTGTTTGGCCAGAAGTACTGCCAACAAGCCATTTCTTGCACATTGACCAACGTGCAAGGGTTTAACCATGGTCCCAAAATTTGCTTTGATACCTGCTGCCATTGAGGCTGCAATTGAAAGGGCCGTTGATGTTTGTTTTAAGTTGAGACTTAAAAGATGTGACAGTGATGCTGTTGCGCCAAAGGTTCCAATTGTTGAAGTGGGATGCCATCCTTTGTCATAGTGATGAAAACCTAGGGCACGCGCAAATCTAATTTCTACTTCAACGCCAATTATGTAGGCTATCAATACTTGTTCGCCAGAAAAACAATTTTCTTCTGCAACGGCCAACAAAGGCGCCATCAATGGCACGGTATGGTGCCCCCCCATGATGCTACTGAAGTCATCGTAATCAAGTGCATGTGAAGCAGTGCCATTGATGAGGGCTGCATCAAGAGCGCTTGTTTTTCGGTCAGTACCAAATATCCGACATAAGCCCGTTGCACTTGCAACACCTGACGTGTTTCTCAAGAGTAATGAGGCCGGTTCGACAGTGCCAGCAAGCATCACGCCAACTGCATCCAAAAGGCACATCTTTGCTCGCTCAATAGACAGTGGCGTTAGTTGAGATTTGTCAAAACTCAAAATTTTTTCTGCCAATTGGGTGGTAAGTCCATCATCCTTTTTGGTGGAGCATTGGGTGATAGTCACCATTAGGCCCTTAACAGTTGGAGAGTTCGTTCTCTGGCATGTCGAAGATGTTTTCGCATTGCTATTTCTGCGCCATCTCCATCGCGAGCGTGAATATGTTCAATAATCGAAGTATGTTCTTTTACGCTATCTGCTAGATCGGGCCTCATAGCGACTTGAAGCCTGTATAAGCGTAAGGGTGAATACACATCCTTAATGAGAATATTTGCAAGCCATAGATTTCGACTTCCAACCGCTATAAGACGGTGAAAGTCATTGTCTGGCCCCCCACTGAAAACTGTTTCGGCAATATTTCTATTGTTTGATTTCAACATTTCTACTGTTCTCTTGAGTGCGTTGACCTCTGAGACGGTCATGTTTTCAGCAGCTTGTCGGGCTGCCATACCTTCAAGAGCTTCTCTTGTACTTAATATTTGAGAGAGCTTCTCATTTGATAAGGCAACTACTTGTACGCCAGAATGAGGCGTTCGTTCAAGAAGTCCCCTTTCCTCCAAAGTCCGAATTGCCTCTCTAAGGGGCGCTCGGCTTACGCCTAATTCATCTGCAAGTATTTGCTCACGCAATCTCTCTCCGGGCCGATAGCGACCACTAAATATCAGTTGTTCTAGTTTTTCCACGACATGGTCACTGAGTACCCGAGTTTCACGTGTTTGGAAAATTGTGTCATTCATCATTGCCATATTGTATACAAAATTTATTTATGAATCAATAATTTATCAGTAAAACACAATAAATAAATTTTGTAGACAAGATTAAAAATCGTAGGCAGAATGCAAAATCGAAGTTCCGTTGAGATTTAGGAAATCCATTAAAACCAAGGAGTAGTCAGATGAAAAAATTATTGAAATTTGCCACCGTTTTGATAGCGGGCGTAATTTCCTTGAGTGCAGTCCACGCACAACAGGCCATCAAAATTGGTGCCATCAACCCTTATTCAGGACCGTTGGCGCTATCTGGAAGTGAGGTCACCAGAGGTTATGAACTTGCTGTTGAAGCAGTAAATGGCAAAGGTGGCATTCTTGGTCGTAAGGTAGAGCTAATTAAAGGTGATGCAGGAAATCCTCAGCAGGGTATTAGCATTGTTTCTAAGCTTGTCGAGCAAGATAAGGTCGACCTCTTCATGGGTACATATACAAGTGCTGTTTCAAATACTGCCAGTGATTCTGCAGCCCGATATAACAAGATCTATTGGGAAACACATGCCTTGTCTGCTGATTTAACAGAGCGAGGACTTTCAAATTTCATACGAAGTGGCCCAAGTGCTGTTCATTTTGCAGAGACATCAGTTAAAGGCGCACTTGAGATTATTGCCCCTAAGCTGAATAAAAAGTCTGATCAATTGAAAGTCTGGATTGAGCATGAGGATTCAGCGTATGGAACTTCAATAGCACAAGCGCAAAAGAAGTTATTTGAAACAGCAGGCGTCAAAGTTCTTGGTGTTGGATCTCATGCCTTCCGATCGATTGATTTGACTGATTCGATTTTGCGGGCTCGTGCTGCTGCGCCAGATATTTGGGTATCAACTGGCTATGTGCCAGACAGCATTTTATTGTTGAGGACAATGCGTGATCAGGGATTTGTACCCCCAGCTATTTTGATGCAAGGCACAGGAGACAGTAAGGAATTTCTTGATGCAATGGGCCCATTCATGGATGGCATCTTTGTGGTTGGATATCCCAATGCAGATCTAGCCCCAAGTTTTGCACCAGGTGCTGCAGCTTTTATGGACGCGTACCGTAAAAAGTTTGGTGCTGAGCCAATTGCACCTCAAAGCTTAGAAGCTTATGCAATGGCCCATGTTCTTTTTGATGTCATTACAGTTGCCGGTGGAACAGACATGAAAAAAATGATTGCTGCTACTTTGGCTATGGATAAACCTGTCTCGACATATCCCAACGGATTTGGCGCAAAGTTTGACGCAAAGATGCAGAATACGAGAGCCAACCCTAACATTACGCAATGGCAAAAGGGTCGCTCAGTCACCATTTACCCAAATAATGCAGCGTCTGCTGGTACCACCATCATTAACATTCCTCGCGCCAAGTGAGGTCGTCATTAGAAGCGAGCGGCAACGAAGGCGCTCCCTTCTTCTATTGGCTTTGAGTTTGAGTCATTTGCATTTTGGATTAAATAACTAATTTCAAAAAAGCTAATCATTGATTTAGATGAAGTGATTTAACCTTCTTGAGGATATATTTAATGACTTTACAAAAGGGTTGGGTCGCAGATGACCTCAAAAATAATACTCAATGGATTCACACCCTCTCTGAGTCAGAGTTAAAAGACATAGAAAAGGCTTTGTCGCGTGCTCGCGATGCAGGTGAGACATTTGAAACTTTGACAAGGGAAAATTTCCATTTATCAAGTTTAAAGCCTACTTTCGACCGTGTTCTAAATGAATTGGAAAATGGACTAGGCTTTTATGTCGTCAGAGGTTTGCCTGCTGAAAAATATACAAAAGATGAATTGCGCCTCATGTATTGGGGTATGGGCAAGCACCTAGGCACCGCTGTTACACAAAGTAACAGAGGTGACATGCTGGGTGATGTGAGAGATTTTGGCGTTGATACCTTCAGTAAGAAGGGACGTGGCTATATGTCCAAACAACACCTTCAATTCCATTCAGACACGTGCGATGTTGTGTGCCTCATGGTGTTACGAGTTGCAAAGGCTGGTGGTTTAAGTCGTTACTGTAGTTCTATTGCTATACACAATGAAATTGAAAGTAAGCGACCTGACCTGTTGGAGGCGCTTTATAGCCCCTTTTATATGAGTTGGAAGGGGCAGGAGCTTAAGGGAGAAAAGCCATATTACCTGCAACCTGTATTTTCCAAAGAGCAAGAAAAATTTGCTTCTCGATTTATCCCTCAACATATTATTGGACATGGTGTTGAGCATTCACAACATCCTGAATTACCAATGCTATCAGCTTTGCAAAAGGAAGCTATAGAGTACGTAGAGTTATTGGCAAATGATCCTAGATTTTACGGGGAGATGATGTTTCAGCCGGGTGATATGCAGTTCATGAATAACCATGTGATGTATCACTCGCGAACTGAATTTGAAGATTTTCCAGAGCAAGATAAAAAAAGACATTTGTTGCGCATGTGGCTCTCTGTTCCTAACAGCAGAGTACTAAACGAATCTATGTATGCCATTTACCGCAAGCGACAGCCAGGTGACGTACGAGGCGGGTTCCCGTGTGAAACAGGCGAATTGGTTTTTGAAACGCCGGTTATCACTGATTAAAATATTTCGGAACTCTTTTATGAACGAATCTACCAAAAGTTTTCTTTTAGCACGTGACTTATTGCAAAAACATCGAATTAACTATCTAGCAGGATGTGCCGAATTTAAGTGGCCTGAACTCTCGCATTTTAATTGGGCTCTAGATTATTTTGATTTAATTACAAGCCCAAATTCTAGAGCACTTTCGATCGTTCAAGATGATGGCTCACAAGAAAATTTTACCTTTTCACAACTCTCAGTTAGATCTAACCAAGTTGCAAATTGGTTTAAAGGTTTAGGTATTAAACGAGGTGATCGTGTGCTGCTGATGTTGGGAAACCAGAAGGAGCTCTGGGAGTCAATGTTGGCTTTGATGAAAGTGGGCGCAGTATTGATTCCCACAACCACTTTGCTAGATCAGAATGACATGCAGGATAGAGTAGATCGAGGTCATGTTCGGCACGTGATCTGTAATCCGGATGCGATCGCTAGATTAAACAAAGTGACGGGAGATTTCACTCGAATTTTGATTGGAAGGGAAGAGAATTGGCACTCATTTTCGGAATCGCATAATGAACCGGCTGTCTTCAATCCTGATACAGCTACTAAAGCAACCGATCCCTTGTTGCTTTACTTCACATCTGGTACTACATCTAAACCAAAGATAGTCCTTCATAGCCATCAAAGTTATCCAGTTGGGCACTTGTCCACCATGTTCTGGACAGGTTTAAGACCAGATGATATTCATTTGAATATATCTTCGCCGGGCTGGGGTAAACATGCGTGGAGTAGTTTCTTTGCACCTTGGAACGCTGGCGCTTGCATTTTCATTTATAACTATTCACGCTTCAAAAGCGTTGATCTTCTGAACGTACTTGTCGAGCATGGCGTGACAAGTTTGTGTGCACCTCCAACTGTTTGGAGAATGTTGATACAAGAAACCCTCTCTAATTGGCCCGTCAAGCTAAGAGAAGTTCTGGGTGCAGGAGAGCCTCTTAATCCAGAAGTTATAGAGCAAGTCAAGACTGCATGGGGGCTTACCATTCGAGATGGTTTTGGTCAAACTGAAACAACTTGTGCAATTGGTAACTCACCAGGGGAAACCATTAAATTTGGAAGTATGGGTAAGCCAATGCCAGGTTATCCAGTCGTTCTTCTTGATTTAGAAGGCCAAGTTTCAGATGAAGGTGAAATTTGCTTCGATCTTTCGAATCGACCACTGGGTCTCATGGATGGCTATTTTGGAGATGCAGAAAAAACAGCTGATGCAATGCGTGACGGTTACTACCATACTTGCGACGTAGCTTCAAGGGATAAAGATGGATACATCACCTATGTTGGTAGATCTGATGATGTGTTTAAAAGCTCTGATTACAGATTGAGTCCCTTTGAACTTGAATCTGTTTTGATGACACACCCTGATATTGCTGAAACTGCAGTCATACCGAGTCCCGATGCACAAAGGCTCAATGTTCCAAAAGCGTTCATCGTGCTTCGTTCCGGTGTGCTACCAGATCGGAATGCGGCCCTGTCAATCTTGCGTTTTGCGCGAGAGCATCTTGCACCCTATAAACGTGTGCGTCGAATTGAATTCGCTGAATTGCCAAAAACGATATCTGGAAAAATTAGACGATCTCAGTTACGGACGATAGAAAATCAAAACATAAAAACTGGCATTAGAGATATCAATGAATATTGGGAAGAGGACTTTCCAGAGCTCTTTGCTTAACTCTGATGAGTCAGAAATAAGATTCCCCCATTCACTGAAATAAAGATGAATTCAAATAAATTAAGCATCAATGTATTAGTGCCAATTGGGGCCTTGGGACTTGGAGTCGATGCGGGTGATATTGTGCGTGGTGTTCAATTAGGTGCGCATGCTATTGCATGTGACGCTGGATCAACTGACAGCGGACCAGCTTATTTGGCTACAGGTGTTTCAAAATATTCGCGTGCCGCAATTAAAGCTGATTTGCTAATTTTAATGCGTGCTCGTCATGATGCTTCCATTCCATTATTGATTGGTTCCTGTGGAACTTCAGGGTGTGACAAGGCACTTGAATGGACGCGTGATATTGCGATTGAAATTGCACTTGAACTTGGTCAGCAACCCAAAATTGCGGTTATTTATTCCGAACAAGAACCTCAACTTATGGCCAGTTTTGCTAAAAAAGGCAGAATGGATGTGCTGCCGCCTAATGAGACGATTGAGCCTGAACTCTTTAGCGTCTGCGATCACATTGTTGCCTTGATGGGTCCTGAGCCTTATATAGCTGCTTTGAAGGAGGGGGCAGATATTGTTCTTGGCGGACGCACAACGGATACTGCTGTGCTTGCAGCGGTCCCCCTAATGTTGGGAGCGGGTGCTGGACCAGCTTGGCACGCTGCCAAAATTGCAGAATGTGGCGCATTGTGTGCAACAAGGCCAAGAGAAGGCGGTGTGCTTATTAGGGTTGGCCTTAATAGTTTTGATGTTGAGCCACTTAGACCGACCAACAGTTGCACTCCACATACTGTATCTGCACATATGCTTTATGAGAACAGTAATCCCTTTCTGTTGTATGAGCCCGGTGGCGTGTTGGATGTCTCGAAAGCAAATTACTTGGCCATTGATGAGCGAACGGTGAGGGTGACAGGGTCTACTTTTACTGTTATGCCATACACCATGAAGCTAGAAGGTGCTGCTAGGGGCGGTTGGCAAACAATAATGCTGGTAGGTATTCAAGACCGGAAAGTTTTAGCGAATATCGATATTTTTCTCAATAGAATGCACGAAGTCTTGACAGCCTTGGTCAATAAGGCCATGGGATCATCTGCAGGTAATTTTCACATTTCACTACGTCCTTATGGTTGGAATGCGATCAGCGGACTCCCTGTTGGTAAGCAGGTTGTACCGCCTCAAGAAATTGGCTTACTTTTTATTGCCACAGCGCAAACGCAAGAGCTTGCTACTCAAATTGCTAAAACTTGCAATCCTTGGTTCTTCCATCTTCCGCTTGAAGAGTCACAGGGCCTTCCAAGTTATGGTTTTCCATTTTCACCAGCTGAATTAGAGCGTGGTCAAGTTTTTGAATTCAAACTGAATCATATTGTTCGAGTTGCTGATGGATTTGAACTGGTACGATTTAAATATGTCGATTGGAAGGCGCACGCACTTGCCTAAATTAGAAGACTTGTGCCATCAAATTCGATCCAAAAATGCAGGTCCTTTTTGGATAACAGTGGATCTTTTCTTTAAAGATCGGGCAACTTTCGATCGTTATTCTGAAGTTAAAGAGTTGCAGCCAGATCAGTTGGGACCATTGTTTGGCGTGCGCGTTGATCAAGTTAGTTGCTATCTGGTACCTGAACTTTCGGTTTTAAAAATTTCTTATCCACGCAAGGATCCGCAGGGGGGCGTGGTGGAGAGAGATCTACATGGTGGCCAGCAATACATCCGAATCGTTGATCTGGAACTAAGTTGATTCATTTAAATTTAAACAGCATAACGATGATTCGTCATCAGTTTTTATTCTCTATTTTTTTTGTCAATTTGCCGAAGTCGAAATAGGGTGAAAACTTAAAGAGAAAGAACCACCATGAGAAATCAACATCATTTAATAAAAGATCAATCTTTTCTAATCACCGGGGGGGCTAGTCTTGTGGGCTCTCATATCGCTGATGAATTACTAGCACAAGGTGCAAAAGAGGTACGGCTGTTTGATAATTTTTCCCTAGGTACTACATCGGCTATTGCTCACCTTCTTAATAATCCTCGGGCGCCGCTAATTCGAGGAGATGTACTTCGAATGAATGAACTCATAGACGCTGCAAAAGGTGTGGATGGCGTTTTTGCGATGGCAGGCTTCCTAACGATTCCAATGGCCAAAGATCCTGTGCTAGGAGTTTCAGTCAACACAATGGGGATGGTCAATACATTAGAAGCTTGCCGAATCAATGGTGTGAGACGCATTGTTTTTTCATCTTCGGTGGCAACTTACGGTAACCCTATTGCAACACCTGTTGAGGAAGCTGCACCTTATCGTTATGAAGCTCTCCAACCGCCATCCTTGTTGTATGGTGCAAGTAAGCTCATGGGGGAAGCTTTATGCGCCCAGTATTCAAAAGCTTATGGACTTGAATTCAATGTACTTCGTTTTTCTTCAGTTTATGGGGAACGTCAGCATGCGAGAGCACTTAATGCTGTTTTTGTCGCTCAAGTCTGTGACAAAGTTAGAGCTGGTCTGGCGCCAGTCATTGGTGGTGATGGCAGTGAGGTTCACGACTATGTTTACGTCACTGATGTTGCACAAGCGTGTGCACTTGCCATGACCAGTTACTCGCATGGACATATCCTGAATATTGCAACCGGGATTGATACAACCCATACTGCTGTTGCAGAAATTGCTTTAAAGATATGCGGGCGCACGGACCTTAAGCCTAAATATCAAGCAGACACTAGAACGGTTAAGCCTGCTGCGGGTTCAGTACTGGGATTTAGTCGCGAAGCCGCTAAAAACAATATTGATTGGGAGCCAAAGGTAGACATTCAATCTGGAATTACAAGATTGATTGAATGGCAGAAAAAAGTTTCACATTAGAAATCAGAATTTAAAATGACAAATCTGAATATCAAGGCTTTTCAAATCGGCGGTAAGTGGATTGGAGATGACGTTCGGCGTGAGGTTATCACTTCAATTGATCCTGCTGATGGTAGCGTAGCTGGTATTGTGAGTCGAGCCCTTCCTTCGGACGTTGACGAAGCAGTTGAAATTGCATCGCAGGCTTTCAAAAATAAACCTTGGAGGAAACTACGTCCAGATCAGCGAGCCACGACCTTGTATACGATAGGTTCACGATTATTGGCAGAACGTGAATCATTGGCTAAACTTCAAATGAACGACAGCGGAAAACCTTGGAAGGAATGCTTGAACATGGTCGACATGGCAGCAGGCAACTTCCGATACTACGCGGCAGTTTGTGAGACTTGGCAAAATGAAGTGACATCCCCCCGCGGTGATTATTTTTCCATGGCAATGGCAGAGCCATTTGGTGTAGTTGCAGCTATTACGCCTTGGAATTCTCCGTTAATCAGCGAATCTCAAAAAATTGCACCAGCACTAGCCGTTGGAAATGCTGTTTTACTGAAGCCCTCTGAAGAGACGCCTCAACTTGCAATTGAGTTGGGACGTATTTGTTCTGAATCCGGATTGCCTGAAGGATTGCTCACTGTTTTGCCAGGTTACGGAGAGGATGTTGGTGCTGCTTTGGTCAATCATCCTGGCGTAAGAATGATTTCATTTACTGGAGGAACAGATACGGGACGTATCATTTCGTCATCTGCGGGTCGACGTTTGATACCCGTCGGCATGGAGCTTGGGGGTAAGTCCCCCCACATTGTTTTTGAAGATGCTGACTTAGATAAAGCTGTAGCTGGCGTGCTTTCCGGAATTTTTGGATCTGCAGGTCAAAGTTGTGTCGCTGGTTCTCGCTTGTTTGTACAAAAATCAATTTATCAGAAATTTATCAAAGAACTGGTAGAAAGAACAGCCAAAATTCGTGTTGGTCTGCCCAGTGATTTAACAACTCAGATGGGGCCCGTCATTTCAGAAGCACACCGCCAAAAAATTGCATCCTATGTTGATATTGGTCGTGCCGAAGGTGGGCAGATATTAACAGGTGGTCGAATTCCAGATATTCCAGCATTAAAAAATGGATGGTTTTATATGCCAACCATCATTGATGGCTTAAACAATTCAGCACGTATCTGTCAAGAAGAAATCTTTGGCCCCGTACTTGTGGCACTTCCATTTGAAAATGAGGAAGATGTAATTTTGCAAGGCAACGATTCAGTCTTTGGCTTGGCCGCTGGCATATGGACTTCCGATTACTCTCGTGCATGGCGTATTGCTCGCGAACTCGAGGCTGGCTCTGTTTGGATCAATACTTACAAGCAATCGCATATTGCTACACCTTTTGGCGGCTTTAAAGACAGTGGCATAGCAAGGGAAAAGGGGTTGCATGGACTTCGGCTTTACAGCCAAGTGAAAAGTATTTTTTGGGGCATGCATTCAAATCCAATACAACTTGGTTAAGAACAATTTAAAACCTCAAAATTTTTAAATTCAATTTAATATTTAAACAAAACTGAAATAAACATGTCTAAAACACCTAATTTCTTTGTAGGGAAAACCATTTTTATTACGGGTGCAGGAGGGGGAATAGGACGTTCGGCAGCGCTTATTTTTGCCCGTGAAGGTGCCAATATTGTTGTGACAGACATTGATGAATCAGCAGCAATTGCAACAGCTAATTTAGTTAAAGAAAAAGGAAAAGAAGCCCTTGCAATTACAGTAGATGTCGCATCTCGAGCAAGCATTGACAATGGCATGAAGCTTGCCACAAACAGATTTGGCCGCGTCAATTTTTTATTTAACTCAGCAGGTGCTGCAGTAGCGCGGAGTAAGTTTCTGGACATTACCGATCAACTCTTGGAAAAAACATTGGCCATCAATCTGTATGGGACCTACTATGCAATGCAGGCTGTTTTACCCCATATGTTAGAGCGAGGTGGTGGTGTGATTGTGAATGTCTCCTCTATGACTGCAAAAAGAGGTGGCCCTGGAACATCGGTTCACTATGCCGCAGCAAAAGGTGCTGTAGATTCAATGACCATGGGTGTTGCGCGTGAATTTGCTGATCGCAACATTCGTTGTCTTTCAATTTCGCCTGGACCTGTCAATACTCAGTTTCAAGCCGCTTCTAATTCGCCACCTGAATTTATGCAACGCGCTATTGCTGACGTCCCTATGAAACGAGCTGCTGAAGCAGACGAAATCGCTGAATTGGTTCTTTTCATGTGCTCTGATGCGTGCGAATATATGACTGCCAATACCGTTTATGTCAACGGGGGCGGGGGATTCAGATGAAAGCTTCTTAAAGCCGAATTACACGCTTTCAACTTTAACAAGTAGAAGTTTTATTTGTTCAAGCTTCACATATTACTGTGGTAGCAGGTTCAAGTCTTGGTGGGCCCACCAAAATGGAAAAGCCACTGATTTTGGTCAGTGGCTTTTTTCATGAAAAATCTTAAAACGCGGCTGGATCGGATGGCATCCAAGCTCAGGCTGTTTAACGATGAGGGGCGATTCACGGTGAGTGTGCAAACGGCACCTTGCCTTGTGAGCTGATTCACTTGATCTTGAGACGGCGAAGCGGTCATTATTTTTTCCCTGCAGCAGACGGGGGGCGCCCCAAGGTAAAGCCACTATCGACCACCATGAGCTGGCCGGTCATCAAACAAGTCTTATCGAGCAGCCAACACACCGAACTGGCAATGTGCTCTGGTGTGGCCACTTCGCCCAGCAAAGAACTGTCGGTAAACTGATGCTTGACGCGTTCATAGACCTCATCCCCTAAACCTTCCCGCATCCAGCGTCCCTGAATCATGCCGGGCAACACAGCGTTGACACGCACCTTGGGCGCCATAGTTCTGGCCAAACCCACTGTCAGGGAATTGAGTGCAGCCTTTGACAGAACATAAGGAAAAGAGCTGCCCATACCCAATTGACCCGCCACAGAGGAGACGTTCACAATGGCCCCGCTGTCCCTCATGTGCGGCGCCACGGCGCGCGACATTTGAAACGGCCCAATGGCGTTGATACCAAATATTTTTTGAAAGTCGGCGGCTTGAACATCGTCAAGTTGAGACATCGGCACAAACAAAGTAGCGCCTGCACTGTTCACCAGGGCATCAATGCGCCCCCATTGGACCATGGCTTTGTCAGCCAAGTTTTTACACACTGCATCCTCGGACACATCGCCTTGAACTGCAACGGCTTGTGCGCCCAAGTTCAAACAATCTTGCACCACACTTTGCGCCAGATCGGCACTGCGGTTGTAGTTGATCAGCACGTTGTAACCCTTGGTGGCCAGCATGCGTGCCGTCGCGGCGCCCACACCACTGGCAGCACCCGTGATGATGGCCACAGGAGATAAATGAACTGCACTCATGATTTTTTTTCTCCTTGAAAATATCGCCTCACCACGGACTCAGCAACGCACGCGGGTCGATCTTGACCTTCAATTTCAATGACCACTTGAAACGTCAACTGAATGGCCCCCAGCATGTCCTCAAGTTTGGCCAAGACAAAACGGCCTCGCACCTTGCTACCCGAGCGCACTGGATGGGTAAATCTCACCTTGTTGAGACCATAGTTCAGGCCAACATCGGTGAATGGAAAGTTCAAATACTGTTCGTAAAAATTACCCAACAAAGACAGTGTGAGAAAGCCATGTGCAATGGTGCCACCATAAGGCGATGACTTGGTAGCCCGCTCGGTATCAACATGGATCCACTGAAAATCATCGGTCGCTTGTGCAAACAAATCAATGCGTTTCTGGTCCATGAGGACCCAATCGGTCAGCAAAATTTCTTTACCTTCGTGAGCTCGCAGTTTGTCTAAGGTACTGAGGTCGGCTGAAAAGGGCATGATCAAACTCCTAAGGTGTGGCTTGGCTTCCATGTATTTATGCGGGAAGTGATTTCAGCAACTGATCACGCATGTCTCGCTTGACAAGCTTGCCATTGGCATTGCGGGGTAGCGGCGTGGTTGAGATGGTGAAACTCTCTGGCACTTTGTAATCCGACAACCGGATGCGACAGAACTCACGCAATTCAATTTCAAAATCGCCCGGCGTTTTAAGCATGACAAAAGCATGAACGCGCTCTCCCAACACAGGGCATGGCTTAGAGACCACCGCGCACTCTTGCACAGCAAAATGTGCATAGAGCGCATTTTCGACCTCGATGGTGTAGATTTTGTAGCCGCCTCGGTTGATCATGTCTTTTTTTCGATCGACCACCTTGACGTACCCATTGGCATCAATAGAGCCGATGTCGCCCGAATGCCAAAAGCCTGCGGTGAAGTTTTCTTGGGTAGCCTCAGGATTTTCCCAGTAGCCTGGCACCACCTGCGGGCCTTTGATCCAAATTTCGCCCAACACATTGGCCGGCGCTTCACATCCGTTGTCGTCTATCACGCGCATTTCAACGCAGCCTAAGGGCATGCCCACGGTATCGTTGTGTGCAGTAGTTTGACCAGGTGGCATCAAGGTCGAAGGTGATGTGGTTTCGGTCGAACCATAACAGTTCATGAGCATTAGGGTGGGAACAGTTTTCGCCAAACGTTCAATGGTGGCCACTGGCATAGGTGCACCACCAAAAGCACCAATGCGCCAACCGGATAAGTTGTAGCTGTCAAAGTCATTTTGCAAAAGGCACAGGTTGTACATGGCCGGCACCATCAGAGTGTGGGTCATGGCCTCCTTCTCCGCCAATTTAAGAAATTCGGCCGCCTTGAAGCTGGGCATGATGACCAACTTGCCCGCCGCCAGCGTAAAGGTGGTGATCATTGCGATCAAGCCCGTCACATGACTCAATGGCACAGCGGCAATGGAGTTGTCGTGCTTGCCCAGGCTCATGGCAATTTGATAATGCAGTGAGGAATGCACGATGCTCAAATGCGTCAGCATGGCGCCCTTGGGCCGGCCCGTGGTACCAGAGGTGTAGAGAATGACCGCTGTATCTTCCTGCGCCACCGCTGCCACGGGCGGGCATTCTCCGTCTTCTAGCAACTGCTCATACAGCTTAGAGCCCTGGCAAGGCGCCATGGACACACGGTGCTGCAAGTTCGGTGCGTCTTGCGCCGATGGCAACAAGCTAGCCAAGTCAGCTTCATGGATCACCATCACTGCCGCGCAGTGCGACAACATATAGGCCAAGCCTGGCGCTTGTTCGCGAATGCTAATGGGCACGGCGATGGCACCCAAATGCGCCAACGCAAAGAGAGTGACGACAAATTCATTGCGGTTACCCAACAACATGGCCACTCGATCACCGACTTTGACGCCGCGCTTGGAAAGACCTGTCGCCAGGCGCGAAGACTGCTGCTGCAACTGTGCATAGCTGAGTCGATCGGCACCACAAATCAAGGCATCGCCCTTGGCATTTTGTGCGACGGCATGTTCCAGGAGTTGATACAAATTGCTTGGGCGATCTTGAAAACACGGAACAACACGATCCCCGTAATGCGATTCCAGGCGCATAACTGGCCAGAGATTTTCCCAATCGTTCATGACAATTCCTTCATCACTGAAACCACAGAACGCCCTTCAACAAACTCCATGGCGCGAACCGCAAAGGCCGCACTCAGGCGGCCCACCTGCGCGGCATCGCTAGAAGTCGCGTTGCCACTGGCAGCGCGCGAAGCAATGCCCTCAAAGATAACAGCCATTCGAAATAATGCAAATGCAAAGTGAAAGGCAGTGACCCCATTGTCTCGGCCACTGCACTGGTAATAGTGCTGCAAGTACTCGGCTTCTGAAGGAATACCCAAAGCGTCAAGATCAAGCCCCCGGATACCACCATACTCTTGCGGCAAGGTACGCCATGTCATGCAATTGAATGCGACATCTGCCAAGGGATGACCCAAAGTAGACAGCTCCCAATCCAAAATTCCCACCACGCGTGGCTCGGTCGGGTGAAACATCAAATTGCCCAAACGAAAATCGCCGTGGCTGATGGTGGTCTCTGTTTCGTCAGGCATCTGCTCAGCCAACCAATGGATAAGTACTTCAATGTTGGCGTCTTGCCGTGTTTTGGACATCTCCCATTGGCGCGTCCAGCGTGCCAACTGGCGAGAAAAATAACTTCCTTGACGCCCGTAATCGCTCAAACCAATGGCGGCCCAATCCACTTGATGCAAAGCAGCCATTGCCTCGGCCATGCCCATGTAGATAGAACGTCGCTCTTCTGGCGTCATGCCTGGTAAAGCACATTCAGAAAACACGCGGCCAGGCAATCGCGCCATCATGTAAAAAGGTGTACCCACGATATCGTGCTCTGCATGAAACAAGACCATGCGCGGCACCGGCACATCGGTTTGGGACAATGCTTGCATCACACGGTATTCACGGTCTACAGCATGTGCAGACGGCAGTAGGGTCGCATTGGGCTGCTTGCGCAAAACCAGCTCCCGATTGTCAAAGCTGACAAAAAACGTGGGGTTGGATTGCCCTCCGCCTATGCGCTCCAACTGCATGGCGCCTTGCAGGTCAGGCAGCTTGTCTTTTAAAAAAAATTCAAGTCGTTGGGGATCAAATTCCATCAGTCCCACCATGGGTAAAAGTTGGGCATGTCGGAGGCGAGCGTTTGATAGTTGGGGTTGCGTTTTTCCAGGAAGGCCTTCACGCCCTCCTTGCCATCTGACATGCTGGTGTAAAAAATGCCAAGTGACTCTACCTTGTGCGCTTGCATCGGATGGTCGGCGGCGGCATTGCGATACATCATCTGCCGAATCAGAGCCACCGAAACCGGCGACCTGGCCGTGGTGAAACTGGCAGCAACTTTCGAAGCTTCGGCAAGCAATTGATCGGGTTCGCACAAGCGACTTACCAAGCCCGCTTGCAATGCCACTTGCGCATCAAATATTTCACCGCTGAGTGTCCATTCGAGTGCCTTGGGCAGTCCCACCACGCGAGGTAAAAACCAACTGGCACAAGCATCTGGCACGATACCAATCTTGCCAAAGACAAACCCAAAACGCGATCGGGTCGATGCCAATCGAACATCGCACGGCAAGGTGAGCGTAGCGCCAACGCCAACTGCCACACCATTGATGGCCGCAATCAAAGGCTTTTTGCAATCAAACATGGCCAACACCACACGGCCACCGGTGTCACGGACACCCTTCACAAAAATTGGATCGTCTATCCGTTCATTCATATCCTGCAAGGTGGGCTGGAGGCTTTCGTCCAACCCAAACACATTGGCTTGCCCCTCTCCTTCCAAATCCATGCCCGCACAAAATGCTTTGCCATCTCCTGTTATGACGACGGCCTTCACCGCATCGTCTTCACTGGCTTGTTGAAAGGTTTGGATTAACTCCTCTGCCATGTTGACAGTGAAGGCATTCATGCGAGCGGCTCGGTTGAGCTTGACTGTCAAGATGCCTTCGACCAATTGGCACTCAATGTCGCGCCATGTTGTGTGCCAACTCATGATGATGCCTCGCTATTGTGTAAGCGAAGGACCAATGTTTGGGGATCAATGTCTAAATCTAGAAGCAACCAGATGGCTGCCTTTTGCCAATGCAGGCCTGGGCGCAGCGTGGCATAGACCCCTCCGCCCAACGCCTCTGGCATCACAAACTTGAGCGCTTTCAATCCTGGCAAGTCATAGCGCAAGACAGGGCCAGGCACGACCTTGTTCAGCATGTGTTGAACAGCGTGGACACTTAAAGCTTGGCTCATCAAACTGAAAGACGCATCGTCTGCGGCCACCAATGTCAGATCCAACATGTCGCCTTTGTCGCCAGCGCGTCCTACAGCAATGTCACCCACTCTCATGACTGGCTCCAAAGTAATTGAGTTTTAACCAGTGCAGGGTCAATGAAACCATCGAGCACCTCGATGCGATTGCGTTTTTCACTTCGCACACTGCAACCCCCTGCCGGACCGGACAGCGTCAGTGCATAAACTTCATCTTCAATCTGCTGCGATATTTCAGCATCTTGGCAGCGTGCGGACACATGCACGCGAAGTTCAGCTGGCGGTGGTGCTGACAAAGAACCGGCACGCAAAATGGCATTGACGCCCACCAAATCGATGGCGATATCCTCATCGGCCCAATCTGACAGCCTCATGCGCAGTGCATCGGCAGCACGTTTGGCGCGTTCCCATGCGCCGGTTCCAGCAAATCCAATTTCGCAATCCACGATAAAACCTGGCAACTCAATGAAGCCAGCCACTTTCAAAGTGGGGGGCGGCCCTGAAGTTCGCGCGCCAGACATACGAATTATGTTGTGACCTATTTGTTCAAAGCGAATACCACTGAAATCTAGCACCAGGTCAGGGGTTGCATAGCGTGAAGGGTCATGCACCTCATAAAGCAATTGCAAGGTGCATGTGAGCGCATCGATAATCGCCGGCGCGCCATCTAAGACAGTAATGTCTGCGCTGCCGTCCGCATAAACAAGCGCCAGTGGATATCCCAAAGTCGCAAAGTCTGCAGCGGACAATGGATTGCCAGGGTGAGGACCGCCCAAGGTGTCGTAGTTGCCACCTGTGAGTTGACCGCCGCATTCCAATAAATGACCCACGGTCAAAGCGCCAGCCAACGCATTGGGGTCTGAATTTAAGAACTGACGCACAGGTGCCGCAAACAAGGCGGAGTCGGCGACGCGCCCAGTGACCACCACATCAGCGCCAGCCTCGAGTGCTTCCGCCATGGGCACACAACCCAAATAGGCATGCGCACCAATCAATTTGCCCGTCACAGGTTTAACCCACTTCACCTTGTCGGCCATAGCAATCACATCGTCACCTTCTACGGCTGCGACTTTCAAACCCGAGACTCCCAAACCTTTGGCCAATTGTGCAATGGCCATGCCCGCAGCACGCGGATTGGCAGCCCCCAAGTTAGAGATGATCTTGCACCCAGTGCTGGCGGCAGCAGGCAGAAGTGGGGTTAAGCGTCGACGCAAGCGCGGATCGGCACCGGCTTCTGGATTGTCGGCCCGGGCTTTGATGGCGGGGACCAAAGTCCGTTCAGCCAAACATTCCAAGGCCACCGCATCAACTTTTCCCGATGCGGCCAAAGCCACGGCCGGATCGACTCGGTCACCCGCAAATCCGGCACCCGAGCCAATGCGATACACAGGTTTATGAGGATTCAACTCGATGGCCTTGAAATTGAGCTATCAGCTTAGTGGTTCATTAAAGACCCATGTAAGAGCGTTGCACGACAGGGTCGTTCAATAAATCTTTACCACGACCTGTCTTCAAAATCCCGCCATGTTCGATGATGTAGCCGCGTTCGCACACCCTGAGCGCATTGCCCACGTTTTGCTCCACCAGCAACACTGACAAGCCTTTGGTCTTCACCAAGCTTGTCACCATCTCAAACACTTTATCCACAATGATGGGCGCCAGCCCTAAAGATGGCTCATCCAACATCAGGAGTTTAGGCATGGACATCATGGCGCGAGCGATTGCACACATTTGCCTCTCGCCACCCGACAATCGCCCTGCAAGTTGTTCGCGCCTGTCGGCCAAAATGGGAAACAAGCCCATGACCTCTTCCAGGGACTCGTTCATGCGACCTCGAGCTTTGGGGTGATAAGCCCCAAGTTCAAGATTTTCCAAAACAGTCATGAAGGGAAATAATCGACCCCCTTCAGGCACCATCACTAAGCCATGTTCTGTGGCTTCATGCGCAGGCAACTTGGTGATGTCTTGGCCATCAAACTTAAGACTACCTAATCGCACTTTGAGGTGGCCACAGATGGACAGTAACAAGGTGGTTTTACCCGCACCATTAGCGCCCACCACCGACACTATTTCGCCATGACCCACCTCCAGGCTCAAGTCATCAAGCACAGGCAATTCACCATAGCCCGAGCTGAGCTTGTCAACTTGCAATATCGCGCTCATGCATTCACCTCTGTTGTTTGTTTGGTCTGACCGCCCATGTGGCCTTCACCCAGGTAGGCCTTGATCACTGCGGGTGAGGTCAAAATTTCCTCTGCTGTGCCTTCACCAATCCAGCGGCCTCGATCAAGAACTACGACGCGCTCAGAAAATGCACGAACTACTTTCAGGTTGTGTTCAATGATCAAGAAGGTCAGACCATCGGCATGCAATCCTTTAAGTAATTCAATGGCCTTGCCCACTTCACTTTGATTCAGGCCTGCCATCACCTCGTCGAGCAACACAATTTCGGGCTCAAGTGCCATGGCGCGCGCCACTTCCAAACGCCGCCGCTCGCTCAATGTCAGGTCTCCCGCTCGCCGACGCGCAAGATGCGCCAAGCCCACGCGCTCTAAAACGACCATGGCTTTTTCGGTTGCAACCGCCATCGAACTGTGGCGCATGAAAGCACCAATCATCACATTCTCAAGTGCATTGAGTGCAATCAAGGGCTTGGCAATTTGAAACGTTCGGCCCATGCCTTGTCGAGCTCTGTCATGCGGTGCCAATTGGTTGATGACTTGACCGCGCAGTTTGACTTCCCCTGCCGTCGGTTCCAATTGGCCTGTGAGCAAATTAAAGAAAGTTGTTTTACCTGCACCGTTGGGACCAATGATGCTGACAATTTCACCTTTTTGAACCGTCAGGGACACGCCATCGACGGCCTTCAAACCCAAGAAGTGTTTGCTGACGTTGTTCACTTCTAACAGTGGAGTGCTCATGATTTCCCCTTTTTACTGCGCCAATACTTCACCAGATCTTCAACGGCACCCACAATCCCGCGCTTCATAAACAAAGCGGCCAAGACCATGAGCAGGCCCAATACGGCCAAATTGACACCTGGCAATGCATTGGCCAACTCTGCACGCAAGAAGTTTTCAAACGGCACAATCAATGCAGCACCTAACAAGGGGCCCGCAATCGTGCCAACACCGCCGATGAGTGCCAGGAGCGCAAACTTCACACCCACTTCTTGCAAATTGAACAAGGTTGGTGGATCGATAAATCTCAAATACATGGTGAACAAGGTACCACCAATGGCTGTTAATGCCGCACTCAAAGCCATGCCTTGCAACTTCACTTGCAACACATGAATGCCGGAGGCGCGCGCTGAGTCTTCATCTTCACGGACAGCCAGCAGGTAATAACCCAAGCGACTGCGTCGAACCCATACTGAAATGGCAATGACCAGGGCTACAAAAGCAAACATCAACAGCGCATACTGCCAACGCTCTTTGAAAATCATATTTTGGAAACCTGCTTTGAAAGGAATCATGAGGCCCCTGGGGCCGCCCGTGATGGAATCAAAGTGATTGGCAATCACAAAGGCTACTTCATTGAAAGCCAAGGTGGCAATGGCAAAGAAGGGTCCACGCAATCTAAAAGTAGGCCAAGAGATCAAGACTGAAACCAGTGCGGCTACAGCAGCGGCAATTAGCATAATGCCCCAAGGAGACCACCCCAAGGTGATGTAGAGCTTGGCAGTCATGTAGGCGCCAATGCCAAAAAACACGCCGTGACCTAGGGAGAACTGACCACCAAAGCCACCAATGATGTTCCAAGACGAGGCCAAGCCTGCCATCAGATAGGTAAACGCAATGATGTTCAACCAATGCGGATCCTCAATCAGAAGCACGAAGGGTAAAAAGGCCAAGGCCATTCCGCCAAAATACTTCAGCCAAACAGATTTGCCCGACTCAATGACCGGGTCATGATTTGTATCAATTTTGTTCACGGAATCCCACTTCTTCGGCACCCACCTGGCCCATCAGGCCTGCAGGACGCACGATCAATACGACCAGGAAAATTAAGAACCAAACGGCGCTTTTAAGCGCGGGGTCGATGTAATAACCAGCAAAGGCTTCCACCACGCCCACAATCAATCCGCCAAAGTAGGCACCCCACACACTGCCCAAGCCACCCAACACCACCACCGCAAATGCAGCCATGATGAAGTTACCACCTACCGAAGGTGTAATTGAATAGATGGGGGTGAGCAATGCGCCAGCCATTCCAGCCAAAGCAGCGCCAATGCCAAATGTGATTAAAAATGTTTTCTCAACATTGATCCCCATCACCCGGGCAGCACGTTTATCTTGTGTAACAGCTCGAATGGCTTTGCCCATCATGGTTTGACGTAAAAAGACATGAAGACCAATGGTGATGAGCGTGGTAGCGACCAATGTGACAAGTCGCACCACACTGATTTTGAGTTCTCCCACCGATAAGACTTCGGCACCCATCGTGCCGCCAATGCTAAAAGCCTCGCCGCGGGACATCGCCAGCATGATGTTTTGAAACAGCATGAGCAAGCCAAAGGTGGCAAAAATTTGCATGTTGGATTCATTGTGCAAAGGCTGAATCACCAAGCGCTGTATGGCCACGCCTAGCAAGCCCACCAAGGGGGCAACCACCAGCACAGACAAATAGGGGTTCAGCCCCAGCTGAACATAGGCCCAGTAGCAGCCATACATTCCAAACATGACCAACTCACCCTGGGCAAAGTTAACAATTCGCACAACGCCAAAGATCAAGTTCAGGCCAATGCTGACCAGGCCATAAATACCCCCTAGGAGCAAGCCAAATACCAATACATTCAGGAATTGATCCATGATCCACTTTCAATTATTGGATCAGCCACCCCAGCTGCAAAGCAAGCAAGGGTGAACTGAAACGAAGTCGACTCTAATTAGGGACGACCCAATGGTTTGACTGTCACCCCTGGCAAAGCAGCGTTCTGTGGAAACACCGTGACCATTTTACCAGACTGCCACTGTGAGGCTGTAAACCATGCACGAACGTTTTGCATGTTCTTGTCAAACTTGATACCAAAGCCAGATGGGTAAGTGCTTTCTGGCTTGTCCATTTTGGCTGCTGCGGCGCGAACCTTTTCTGGATCAACACTGCCCGCCAACTTGATGGCTTCAAACATGATCAAGGTGCCAGAATAAGCGGCCATACCCTGAGGCGCAACAGGTTCTGATTTGTATTTGGCGCGATAAGCCGCCAAGAACGCTCTGTTACCAGGTCCAAAAGCTTCGGTAACATCGTTGCTGCGTGGATAGCCAATGACCAAAACACCTTCAAGGTAGGCTGGACCAATAGCTTCCAAAGTTTCGGGCGTGTCACCCGTACCCACAAACAAAATGGCACCGGGTTTGAAACCTTGATCACGGAATGTGCGGAGAAGCAAGTTGCCATCTGGCACATAGCCAGTCTGAACAAACACATCGGGAGCCGCTTGCTTGGCGCGCAACACGGTGTCGTTCAAGTCAATGCTGCGTGCAGAGTGAGCGCCAATGCCAACAATCTTTGCCCCCATTTCAGTCAGCAATTTCTTTTGTGCTTCCACAATGCCCGTGCCATAAATGGAATCTTCGCTTTCCAACCAGATTTTCAAATCCTTGATGTCTTTTTTCAGGTTGGCCGCAATCAAATTGCGCAAAACATTGGCTGAGGTTGTGGCAAAAGCCGCACCGTCTGGACCACTGCGAATGAAGTTGGGCAAGCCGCGTTCGGTGAGCGCGGTAGACACCGCATTGGTTTCCCAATACAGCTTGTTGTAGCGCATGGCTGCGTCACTGGCCGTCAGTGAAATACCGCTGATGTAGGTTCCCATGAACATGTCTACTTTGTCTTTGGTGGCCAATTGCTCCACCGTGGCAATGCCTTGTTGTGGATTAGATGCATCGCCACGTATCAGTTCCACTTTCTTACCCAATACACCACCCGCTGCATTGATTTGATCCACTGCCAACTCATAGCCCCGAGTGACCTCGGTGCCATAAAGTGCCAGAGGACCACTGTAGGGGTTGATGGCACCAATTTTGAGGGTCTGCTGCGCGCTCACTTGGGAGGCAAAGCCCAAGCCCAGCGCCAGTGCCAACCCCGCCATGGTTTTCAAAGTCTTCATACCTGTCTCCTTTTAAAGTTTTCAATCAACGACGTTACCAACTCGGTTAAGCAGCAGAAGAACGTCAGGTTCTGGCTGTTTTTTTTTCACACACTTCAAATTCAATCTACAAAACGCCCACCGCTTTACCCACTGGCCAAAAAATACCGCCACTGGTCAGTCCGCCATCGACCGCCAAGTCCACACCGGTGATGTAAGCTGACTGTGGTCCTAGCAAAAAGAACATGGCATCGGCCAGTTGATCGGCGCTGGCCATGTGCCCCATGGGCGTGATGTGCTGCAAGGCATCAAACAGTTTTTGGTTGTTTCGAATCATCTCGGTGTCGACCACGCCAGGGCAAATGCAATTGACTCGCACACCGGCAGAAGCCAGCTCCATGGCAGCACTTTTGGTGAGCCCTCGCAACGCCCACTTGCTGGTGGTGTAGGCTGCAGAAAAATACCCCGTAAGTCCTACCGTGGAGGAAATACTCACAATGGCGCCTCCTTTGGGCATGAGCGGTGCCAGGTGCTTGATGCCTAAAAACGCGCCTGTTAGATTCACTTGGAGCACGCGCTCCCACTCACTCAAATCAGTCTTGGTGACAGTGTTGCGCACACCTGTGATACCTGCGTTGTTGACCAAAGCAAACAGGGGCTCTTCTCCGGCTTTAAGTTTTACCTCAAGGTCATGCCAAGCATGTGGATCTGCAACGTCCATGGCGTGAACCGTTAACTTGCCAGCCAAGCCCTGAGCCTTGTGTTTCAAATCTTTCCAAGCCTCATCGGAACTGGGCAGTCGGTCCAAGACATGCACATGTGCCCCTGCTTGCATAAGCTGTAAGCTGATGGCCGCACCTTGTCCGCGGGCACCCCCTGTGACAGCCGCCGCTTTGCCGATCCAATAATTTTGAGTTTCCATGTTGTTGTGTCTCACTCAGGTTTGATACCCGCGCCTAGCGCAACCCGTTTAAATCGCTCAGTCTCATCAAACTGAAATTTCCGCATGTCATCACCCGATAGTGGCAAGGGGTCTGAGCCAATCTTCGCTATGAAGGCTTTGCCTGCCGGCGATGCAATGATTTTTTTAACGCTATCGACAAGTTTGGCAGTGACTGCTTCGGGCGTTTCTGAACGGATATAAATAGACGTCCATGTGTAGTTCACATATTCGGGATAACCACTTTCCTTGATGGTTGGAATTTCCGGGTAATCGGGATGACGCTTGTCGCCAGAAACTGCAATGGCTTTGAGCTTGGAAGCCTTCACTTGAGGAATCGCAGCAATCAAATCGCTGACGCCCCAATCGAGTTGATCGCCCATCAATGCTGTAAACACTTCTGGCGCACCTTTGTAAGGCACATTGATACTTTGAGTGCCAGACACACTAGAAAACCATTCAGCCGACAAATGGAAACCGGCTGTATAAGTGCCCACATTCAATTTTTGTTTGCTGCTTTTAGCAGCACTGACCAAATCGCTCACATTATTGATTTTGGAATTGGGTGACGCAATGAAAATCATCATGCCTCGCGCCAAACCCGATACAGGCTTAAAGTCTTTCACAGGGTCGTATGGCAAATCTTTCACCACAGAGGGGTTCACGGCCATGTGGGTGTTGGTGGCCAAGAACAATGCATAGCCATCTGCAGGCGCTTGCTTGACGGCCATGGCCGCAATCACGCCATTTGCACCGGGTTTATTTTCAATCAAAACGGGTTGCCCAAACAAAGTAGACAGTTGCTCGCCAAAGAAACGGGCGGTGGTGTCAGAGCCACTGCCAGGGGAAGTGGGCACCACAATTTTGAGGGGCTTGTTGGGATACTGCGCAGTTTGAGCTTGCGCACTCGTCCATGCAGACAAACACAAACACAAAGCCAAATTCAGAATGCGTCTCAAAGTCATCATGCGCTCCATTTCATTGTTGAAATTATCTTGTCTCAAATGCATTTGAGGGGTCGAAAGCGAGGAATGGCCAAGCCTTGTTCTTTTTCAATAACCAACTGCAAAGCTTGATCAATTTTCAAAGATTCAAAGTCTTCAACGCCAACGACGTTGCTAATCAGTCGGGCCCCTTCTGCCAACTCCACGACAGCCACGGCATAGGGTAATCGTTGAGCGAAGGCGGGGTGATACGCCATGTGATAAACCACCCAACTGATCAGCTTGGCTTTGCCTGAAGCTGCTTGCCATGTCCACTTATCTTCCAGGCAATGAGGGCATTCACTTCGAGGCGGGAGCCAGTTGTGAGCGCAGCAAGTGCAATGTTGAAAGCTCAGATGACCTTGGGCCAGACTGTCCCAATAGGGCTGATTGAGCTGATTGAACTCGGGCATTGGAATGTTGAGATCGGTGTTTTCCAAAACGGTACTCCTCAGTCTTGTCCAAGCAACAACGTGGCATGCGTGTGCATGATGCCGCCCTGATTGCTGATTGCGCAAGTTCGCGCATTTTTCACTTGATTGACTGATTCGCCGCGCATTTGGCGAACGCCCTCCAGCACCAATTGCAAGCCTGGCATGCCCGTTTCGGACAACAAGCCACCGGCGGTGTTGATAGGCAGCTCGCCGCCCAACTCAATCCGACCCCCTTCGACAAATTTTCCGCCCTGACCTTTGGCGCAAAAACCATAGGCCTCCAATGTCATGAGCGCCGCAATGGTGAAGCAATCGTAAATTTGCGCGACATCGATGTCTTTGGGTGTGAGCCCTGCCATCTTGAATGCAGTGTGTGCAGACTTTTCTGCAGCGGAGGTGGTGAGGTCATGGCGCAGCGCCACTTCCCAAGAAGTCTGACCCTGGCCATAGCCCAACACGGGAACAGGTTTGGCCACACCCAATGTTTTGGCACGCTTGGCGCTCATGAGAACCACAGCGGCTGCCCCATCTGACACCAAACAGCAATCGTCTCGACGCAGGGGAGCCACAATGAGGCGCGATTCTCGGTACTGCTCTAAGGTGAGCGGCTTGCGCAATTGCGCATTCGGATTGGCAGCGCCATGCTTACGGCAGGCTACGGCAATGGCGCCCAGTTGATCACTCGTGGTGCCAAATTCACCCATGTGACGGCGCGCAATCATGCCGTAACCTGCAGGCGTTCCGAACCAGCCATAAATACTGTCGTCGCCCCAGGCTTTTTCATACGCCTGACGTGTTCCCGTAGCAGGGTTATCGGCCAAGCAGACCACGGCCACTTCGCACTGCCCTGCTTCAATGGCCATCGCCGCATACCCAATCATGCTGATATTACTGGCCCCGCCCTGATCCCACACACCGCCAATGCGCGGCACGATGCCCAAAGACTCGGCAAGTTTTTGGCCGTACATCATCTCGAACTTGGAGGTTGGAAACTTGACGAACAAGCCATCCACCATGTCTTTCTCAACGCCCGCATCGGCCAAGGCTTTGCGAACAGCTTCCACATTCATCGACAGCGTGCTGCGTCCTGGCAGCTTGCCAAAAGCGGTGTTGCCGATTCCAGCTATGACGGTATGGCCTCGCATCAGATCACCTCGTCTTCAATGAGTTGTTGAATTTCAGGATCGCTCAAACCCAGCCAGTCACCAAAGACGGCATGATTGTCGCAACCAAGTTCACCACTGGGTTTGATTTCCAGGGGCTCTACGCCGTCGTAGCGCATCGGCGAATTGGGCAAACACACCCGGCCATACATGGGGTGATGAATCCACTCAAGGGCTCGGCGAGAATGCATGTGTTCGTCGTTCACCACTTCGTCAAGGTCTCGCACAGGGGCGCAAGCCACACGGTGTTTCATAAGCAAATCGAAGAGTTCTTTTTTAGCATAACGCTGGGTGAAATCACTCACGAGCGCATCAATGTCGTCCATGTGAGCCACTCGACTTTTAAGGTCGGTAAATCGGGGGTCTTGGGCCAACTCAGGACGCGCCATGGCATCTAGCAAATATTTCCAATGTTTCTCACCGACACAAATGATGGCAATGTAGCCGTCCTTGGTGGGATAAACGTTGTAAGGCGCTTCGGCCATGCCGCCGTGGCGATTTCCCGTACGAGCAGGCACGCTGGTGCCTGCGCTGTAATGCAGTCCAAGGTTAGAACTTAAAGAGGCATACACAGCCTCTTGCATCGAGACCTCTACCAAACGACCCACGCCGGTTTTTTCACGCTCGTACAGTGCCGTCATGATGGCACCATACAAATGCACACCACCAAAGAAATCGCACAAGGCAGGACCGGCTTTGACAGGCGGACGATCTGGAAAACCCGTGACATTCATGATGCCCGCCATGGCTTGCACCGTCAGGTCCATGGCCGGATAGTCTTTGTTAGGGCCTGTGCGGCCATAACCTGAGCCTGCACCATAAATAAGTTGTGGATTGATTTTTCGTAATTCTTCGTAGCCCAAACCCAAACGCTCCATGGCGTTGGGTGCAAAGTTTTCCACCAGCACATCACCTCTGCGCACCATCTCGTGTAAGAGCTCACGACCACGCGGCGTCTTCAAATTCAAGGTGGCAAAAGTCTTGTTTGAGTTGAGCATGGCAAACGGCAATGCGGCGCCACCCACCACACCTCGACGGCGCAAATGTTCACCGCCCTTGGCCTCAATCTTGATGACATTCGCGCCCGCCATGGCCATCAAAAATGTGCAATAGGGCCCGTTGTAGATTTGTCCTAAATCGACAACCGTGACGCCCTTCAGTGGATATTGCGGTGTCATGATCAACGGCCCTTGAAGTCTGGTGTACGTTTGGCTGAAAATGCTGCAGGCCCTTCTTTGGCATCTTCAGTTTGCATCAGCATGCGGTTGATAACAGCTTCAATCCGAAGACCCGTCGTGAGATCGGTATCGCGACTGCGCAAAGCCAATTCTTTGGCAGCCTGAACCGCCAGAGGGGCGTTGGCAGCAATCTTTTTAGCGTAGGTGTATGCGATCTCTAGCAGTGCTTCCGGCGCCACCACTTTGTTGACCAAGCCCCAACGCTCTGCTGTTGTGGCATCAATGCCATCACCAGTGAGCAACATTTCCATGCCGATGGCATAGGGCAGTTGATCGAGCACGCGCTGGGTACCGCCATTACCAGGAATGATGCCTCGCTTCACCTCAGCCAAACTGAAAGTAGCGTGCGTTGCAGCGATGCGGATGTCTGTTGCCATCAAGAGCGTCATGCCGCCCCCCAAGCAGTAACCATTGACAGCGCCAATCACAGGCTTCCAGACTTCCAAACCACGATTGAGCAATTGATCTCGCTGTGTGAGCCACATGTCAGACAAATCGGGCGGGGCTGTAAGAAATGATTTGATGTCTGCACCCGTGGTGAAGGAACGTTCGCCAGCGCCCGTCACAATGGCCACGCGAATGGCCGAGTCATCGCGAACAGTGCACCATGCTTTTGACAACGATTCGTAATGCTCTGCATCCATCGCGTTCAGCCGCTCTGGCCGATTGATGGTTATCAGGGCAACGCCCTCGTCTGAAACCTTGAAGTCAATGGACATCTTGCAACTCCTTAAGTGGGCGAACGGAAGGTACCCAACATATCCCGGGCTACAACCATGCGGTGAACTTCTGAAGGACCTTCGCCAATGCGTTTGATCCGCAGCTCGCGGTACCAACGCTCTAATGGCAATTCCTGCGCCACACCCATACCCCCTAAAATTTGAATGCAACGGTCCACCACACGACCCGCTGCTTCGGTACCATAAACTTTTGCGATCGAAGCATCCACTTTGATGTCTCGTCCCATGTCGGCATTCCATGCAGCCTGGTATACCAATAAGCGCGCAGCGCGCAGTTCAATTTCAGAATCAGCGAGCATCCATTGAATGGCTTGTTTGTCCGCCAAGTGGCTGCCAAATGTTTTGCGTTGCAATGCCCAATCCTTGGCAATTTCCAAAGCAGCTTGCGCAATACCAATGGTGGCAGCGGCATACGGCGGACGTGCATGAATTAACCATTCCTCAGCAAAAGAGAATCCCTTACCCTCTTCGCCCAATCGATCTTCAATCGGTACTTCATAGTCAGTGAAATGAACTTCGTATGGCGCATAAGAGCGTATGACCGGGATTTTTGACAAAGAAATACCTGGCTTGCTTTTGTCCACCACAAAACTGGTGATGCCGTCGCGTCCTTTGCTGTCGCCCACACGTGCAAAGACGATGCCCCACTTGGCCATGCCTGCACCTGAGATCCAAATCTTGGTGCCATTGATGACATAGCGATCGCTCTTGCGTTCGGCGCGCGTTTTGATGGCGCGGCCAGGATCCGAGCCACCACTGGGTTCGCTGATGGCGACAAAGGCTTTGGTGCCGTTGGCCACATCATCACGTGCAAAGCGTTGTTGATGCTCAGTGCCCTTCCAAATGACGTTGGGAGGATCAAATCCAAAAGCGCCACAGCCAGCAATGTAAGCACCCATGCGACATTTGGCTGTTTCTTCTGCAGCCACACATTGCCCCAAAAGATTCAGGCCCGGACCTCCGTGCTCACCAGGTGTTTCAAACAACCAGAGACCTAAATCACGCGCTTTTTTCTGAATGGTGGCAAGCTGTTCCGGCTCTGGCGTGTAGCAATCGTAAGGAAGGGTGTCCTCAAGCGGTTTGACCTCATCCTGCATGAAACGACGAATCGTGTCACGCAACATCCGATGTTCTTCTGGGAGTTCCCAACTACCTGTGGTATCATGCATTTTTTTACCTGCTTATTTTAAAAATAGTTCAATTTGTATCAAGCTTTACCCGTACGCTGCGCACGTTGTTTTTGACTGGCGGCAGCATCTAGTTGATAACGAGGTGTACCGGCATGAGCGGGTAGCACCTGAGCAATCACCACGCCATAGAGTTCTGCAGCTTTTTCAGGGCTGATATAGCCACGGTTCAAGTCCAACAGAACTGCGTCCAATTCACGCTCTAACGGGTTACCATAGCCTCCGCCACCGGGTGAGCCCACGCGAATTGAATCACCTGCAACCAACTCTTCTTTTTCTTGCTTACTTCGCAACTCGGGCTGCCAATCGCGGCCTTTGGTGTGAAAGGTCACACTGTTGGAATCAGCCGATGCGCCACCACATATCCCGAAGGGTGCATAGTCAACTCGGTCACCCAGTACAGAGACCGTCGTGTCTGACAAAGTAGTGAAACCGTATTCGGTGCCACAGCCACCACGGTGCCAACCTGCACCGCCTGAGTTTTCACGAATGCGGAAATAATCAAAGCGCAGTGGGAAGCGGTGCTCCGACATTTCAAGCGACATGAAATTGGCCATCGACTGGGGCGGTGTGCCATTGATCAAACCGTCGCTTGCGCGGGTAGCACCATAACCACCAGGGTAAGGAAACACCCCCACGAAATAGTTTTTACTGCGAGGGTGTGTGCCGCTGATGGCCACCACACCAATGGTTCCAAAGAATGCCGCGGGTGTTTTATCGGGCAATATTTTGGAGAGTGCGCCAAACACCACATCAATCACACGGCCCATGGGATCCAAATAGCCACCGCATGCCGCCGGATATTCAGCCGACAACAAAGTGCCATCTGGCACATGGATGCTGATGGGCCTGAAGGTACCGCCATTCACAGGGACATCAGGAAAGATATGTTTGATGGCCACAAAACATGATGACAGCGTGGTGTTGCGGGACATGTTAAGAGGGCCTCTGGCCCGAGGACCCGTGCCTGTGAAGTCAAAGTGCATGTGATCGCCTTTGACGGTGATGGCAATCTTCACGGGAATGGGTTCGTCCACAATGCCATCGTTGTCAATGAAGTCCTCCCATGTGTAAGTTCCATCAGGCAATTCAGCAATGTAAGAACGCATTTGTCGCTCTGAGTAAGCAATCATTTCGTTCAAGCAATCGGTTAACACAGGGCGACCATATTTCTTAACCAACGCTTCAATGCCGCGGTTGCCCACCGTAAACACATTGACCATGGCGGCCATGTCACCCGCAATTTCATTGGGCAAACGAACGTTGGCTTTGAACATGGCCACCAAGGCTTTGTTGAGCTTGCCTTCTTCGTACAACTTGACAGGCGGAATCACGATGCCTTCTTGGTGAATTTCAGTAGCGCGTGGAGCCCATCCTCCTGGCACATTGCCACCCATGTCCATCCAATGGCCCGTGGTGGCCATGACTGCGAACAATTCACCTTCCACAAAAACGGGGGCAATGATTTGCACATCTTGCAAGTGGCTACCGCCTAGGTAGGTGTCATTCATGATCCAAACGTCGCCCGGCTTAAATCCGCCGTCTTCATGGGCCAGCTCAATCACCTTTTGTACAGTGAATTGCATGTAGGCCAAGAATACTGGAAGTCCATAGCGGCCTTGGGCAATGGTCTCACCCGTGACCGGATGAAAAATACCGTTGGCACAGTCATTGGTTTCTGAAATGATGGGAGAGATGGCAGCATGAATCAGTTGCAAATCCATCTCATCGGCAATTTGTTCAAGGCTGCCGCGCACAACGGCGAGTGTTACGGGATCCATCGTCATTTCACTTTCGCAAGAAGGTTGCCATGCGCATCAACAGTGACGGTCATGTCAGGTTCAATCACAGTGGTGGTGTCGCTTTGTTCCACAATGGCGGGGCCACTAAAGGTCATGCCCGGGCCTAAGTCATCACGCTGATACACCGGCGTGTCGTGCCAGCCGCCGAAGTAGACAGGGCGGTGTCCTTTCGCCACAGGATGCCCCGACACAGCAGCGGCCACATGCGGCAAAGCAGAACTTGTGCGCGTGCCGACCACAATGGTTCGCAAATTGACAATCACGACAGGCATGCCCTCCAGCGTGTTGCCAAATTTTTCCTTGTAGGCATCTTGGAAGGCTTGGTTCAATCGCTTTGCATCCCATTCCGGTTCGATGGTCACCCGCAATGCATGAATCTGACCGGCGTAAGCCATGTCTGCAGCATGTGTGAGGCTCGAACTGTCGATGGGCACCATGCTCTCCTCCAGCTGCTTTTGACCCCCCCGGCGCTGACGCACAATGATTTCTTGCAATTCATTGGCGGCCAAACGGTCAAGGCGTTTTTCAACGGTTTGAGACAAGTCGTAGCGCAAGTCAGCATAGACACAGCCCAATGCGCAGAGGACGCCAGGGTAGAGCGGAACCAACATGGTGCTCACACCCACTTCGCGAATAAGCGCACCACCATGCAATGGACCGGCCCCACCAAATGCCACCAATGCAAAATCTCGAGGATCCAAACCTCGCTCGATGGACATCAAACGCATACGGCCCGCCATACGCTGATTCACCACCGCCAAAATTGCTTCGGCAGTTTGCTCCAAGCCCAAGCCCATTCGGTCGCCCAAAGTTTTGACAGCATGGCGCGCTCCATCTATGTCGAGCATGGTGCCATCGCCGTTCATTCGACTTTCAGGATTGATGCGACCCAACACCACATTGGCATCGGTTACGGTGGGCTCTGTCCCGCCGCGGCGATAAGCCACTGGACCCGGCATTGCGCCCGCACTGCGAGGACCCACTTGCAACATGCCACCGCGGTCCAGGTGCGCAATGCTGCCGCCGCCAGCGCCAATGGTGTGCACATCGATCATGGGCAAACGAAGCGGAATACGAAAGTCTAAATTGGTCAGCTCAGCCACTTCAGGCTTGCCATCAATGATGACCGCCACGTCAAAACTGGTGCCACCCATGTCACCTGTAATCACATGGCTAAAGCCGGCTTCTGCTGCAATGCGCGCAGCCGCTGTAACGCCCGCTGCGGGGCCAGAGCGAACAATGTAAGCAGCGCGCGCGCCCAGTTGCCTTAGTGGCGCTACACCGCCGTTGGACTGCATGATCGCCACTTCGCGCTGAAACCCCCAATTCTTGAGTTTTTCAGCCAAGTTACGCGCATAACGCGCTACCAAAGGCTGCAAATAACCTTGAACCACACCGGTGCTGGTGCGTTCAAATTCATAATATTCGCGCACCACAGAAGTTGCAGTGACCAATTCCCACTTGGGATTGATTTCTGCCAAGATGTCACGGGCACGGTCTTCGTGTGCGGTATTGGCATAGGCGTGCATGAAAGAGATCACCACAGACTCAACTTCACGCGCCAGCAATTCTTGTCCTACAGCACGCAATCCTTTTTCATCCAAGGGCTGCACCACATGGCCTTCATGGTCTAAACGCTCGTCTACTTCGAAACGTAAATCGCGTGGTACCAAAGGTTCGTGCGTGCCCTCAAGGCCATACATATTGGGACGATCCCGGCGGCCTAGTTCTAACAAATCACGGAAGCCTGTGGTGGTCACCAAGGCACAGCGAGCGCCTTTCTTTTCAATGACAGCATTGGTCGCAATGGTGGTGCCGTGCAAAATAGCTTCTAGCTCATGAGGCTCTAAACCCGCAGCTTTTAAGGCATTCAACAAACCGATGGATGGGTCTTGTGGTGTTGAAGGCACCTTCAAGATTTTGTGGGGCTTGTTGGTGTCCCCCGAGTAAAACAAGTCGGTGAACGTGCCACCCACATCAATGCCCACAATGCCTGCCATCACATCTCCTTCAATTATTTCTAAGTTTTTTTATCAAAGTGCTTCACGTTGACCACATAAGCACCCATATGACGTCCCATGCGGCGGGCGGCGGCCTCGCCGTCTTGTGCCCTGATTGCGTCCATCACCTTGCGATGCGCAGAAATCACAGCGTTTCGAACCTCCAATGAGTTGAATCCTTCTAACTCGGTGGCAACAAATACCGACTGAGAGATGGCAGAGATAAAAGCCATTAACAACTCGTTGTGTGAAGCACTCACCACTTGCACATGCCATTCCAAATTGGCCTTGGTGTAGGCCGACAAGTCACCCGCTTCAGAAGCCAACTGCAATTTGACGTGACAAGCTTCTAGCGCCAGCATGTCCTCTTCGGTTCGGTGCATGGCGGCAAATTGAGCTGAAGCAGGTTCAATGGCGGAGCGCGCTTCAAGAACTGCTTCAAGGCGAATACCCTGACCTCGAATGAACATGCGCACTGAACGTTCAATGGTTTCGCTGGTGGGACGGATAACTGCAGAGCCACCATTTCTGCCCACCCGCTTGGCGATCAAGCCTTCGCCTTCCAAAACACGCAATGCTTCACGCACAGAAGAACGAGACAAACCCGACTTCTCTCCCAATTCGCGCTCGTTTGGAAGGTCCATGCCCTCACTGATCTTGCCACTCAAGATCTTCTCGCGAAGCAATTCAGCCAGGACATCGGCAGCTTTGGGGACGTGAATCGATGGAATATTCAGCATGAAAAACCTCTGTCAAAGTTAACAAGACCTACGCACTGCGCTGGTATCTCTTCACTCAAACAATACAGGCCTCCTGTCCGTAAATGGTCAATCTAGTCAACAAATTGGTCAGTGCTTTCACCAAATTATTGATAAATAATATTGTCAGACCATTTAACTGGACAGAGGACTTACCCTAGTTTTTGCAAATTAAAGGTTCGCGACCAGCAGAGGCTTAATTAGTTGAACTCAGTTATCGACGTATCGGGGTAAAACTCTTCAAAAGTGAGCGCCATTTGTGCCTCAGGCAGTGCTGATTTTTTGGAGCGCCTCATTGTTCAAGAGGGTGATGGTGAGCTCCGTCATTTGCCAGGTCGTAGACGCCGATAAGCATTGCTTTTTAGTTGCACAGACAATTCATCTGCGTACTGGCACAACACAGTGGTTGTGCCATTACTAGGTGGTCTCTGTGTTGGTCTTGGGATGGCTTTTCAAGCGCGGCTTGGTTGACCCTCTGTTTAAGTACGGCATGATGCCCATCGTGGTGGCCACCATCGGTTTGTCGATTGCCATGCGCAATGGTGTGCGCGCGGC
>CAIMUZ010000170.1 GCA_903844775.1 uncultured Burkholderiales bacterium
CGAAGTCTTGTCCACCAATGGCGACACCTTCTTGGGCGGCGAAGACTTCGACCAACGCATCATTGACTTCATCATCAGCGAGTTCAAGAAAGAAAGCGGCGTTGATTTGTCCAAAGACGTGCTGGCCTTGCAGCGCTTGAAAGAAGCCGCTGAAAAAGCCAAGATCGAATTGTCCAGCTCCGCTGGCACCGACATCAACCTGCCCTACATCACCGCCGATGCCACAGGCCCAAAACACCTGAGCATCAAACTCAGCCGCGCCAAGTTGGAAAGCTTGGTGGACGAGTTGATCGAGCGTACCATGGCCCCTTGCCGCATGGCCATCAAAGACGCTGGCGTCAGCGTGTCAGACATTGACGACATCATTTTGGTGGGCGGTATGTCTCGCATGCCCAAAGTGCAAGACAAGGTCAAAGAGTTCTTTGGCAAAGAGCCCCGCAAAGACGTCAACCCTGATGAAGCAGTGGCCGTAGGCGCGGCCATTCAAGGCCAGGTTTTGTCGGGCGATCGCAAAGACGTTTTGTTGCTAGACGTCACACCTTTGTCCTTGGGCATTGAAACCCTGGGCGGTGTGATGACCAAAATGATCACCAAGAACACCACCATTCCAACCAAGTTTGCGCAAACCTACTCCACAGCCGACGACAACCAGCCTGCTGTGACCATCAAGGTTTACCAAGGCGAACGCGAAATGGCCAGTGGCAACAAGCTCTTGGGTGAGTTCAACCTCGAAGGCATTCCACCCGCAGCACGCGGCACACCGCAAATTGAAGTGTCCTTTGACATTGACGCCAACGGCATATTGCATGTGGGCGCGAAAGATAAAGGCACAGGCAAAGAAAACAAAATCACCATCAAGGCTAACTCTGGTTTGTCAGAGGCAGAAATTCAGCAGATGGTGAAAGACGCCGAGTTGAATGCAGAAGACGACAAGAAGAAACTCGAAATCGTTCAAGCCAAAAACTCAGGCGAAGCCACCGTTCACAGCGTGAAGAAAAGCCTGACTGAATATGGCGACAAAATTGAAGCAGACGAAAAAACAAAAATCGAAGCGGCCGTTAAAGAATTGGAAGAAGCTTTGAAGGGCGAAGACAAAGACGCCATCACTGCCAAAACAGAAACGCTCATGACGGTCAGCCAGAAATTGGGTGAAAAAATGTATGCCGACATGCAAGCCAAAGAAGCCGCTGGCGGTGGCGCAGCGGGTGGCCCCGGTGGTTCTGGCGCAGAAGCAAAACCTGCAGACGACAATGTGGTCGACGCAGAAGTGAAAGAAGTTAAAAAGGGTTAAACCTTCCTATAACGGGCAATAGCCCAAGCCGCCGCGTTAGCGTATTCCATCTGGAAAATCGCTTGCGCGGCGTTCTTGTTCAAACAGTAGCAAAACACGATGGCCAAAAGAGACTTTTACGAAGTATTGGGTTTAGCCAAGAACGCCTCTGAAGAAGAGATTAAAAAGGCGTATCGCAAATTGGCGATGAAGTTCCACCCTGACCGTCATCAGGGCGACGATGCCAAAGAAGCTGAGGCCAAATTCAAAGAGGTCAAAGAGGCCTACGAGATGTTGTCGGACGCACAGAAACGTGCCGCCTACGACCAATACGGTCACGCGGGTGTTGATCCCAACATGCGCGGCGCTGGCGGGGGCGCTGAAGGCTTTGGTGGTTTTGGTGAAGCCTTCGGCGACATTTTTGGCGACATCTTTGGTCAGCAAAGAGGGGGCGGCGGCCGAGCTGGGCGCCAGGTATTCCGCGGTGGCGATTTGAGCTATGCCATGGAAGTCACTTTGGAAGAAGCGGCTGCTGGCAAAGACGCACAAATTCGCATTCCAGGCTGGGATGAATGCGACCCATGTGGTGGTTCGGGTGCCAAGAAAGGCAGCAGTGCCAAAACCTGCGGCACTTGCCAAGGATCAGGAACTGTGCAAATGCGGCAAGGCTTTTTCAGCGTGCAGCAAACCTGCCCACACTGCCGCGGCTCTGGAAAAATAATCGCCGACCCCTGCCCTTCTTGCAGCGGTCAAGGCAAGCTCAAAAAACAAAAAACGCTTGAAGTCAAAATTCCTTCTGGCATCGACGATGGTATGCGCATTCGCAGCACCGGTAACGGCGAACCGGGCACCAACGGCGGGCCCCCGGGTGATTTGTACATCGAAATTCGCCTCAAAAAGCATGACATATTTGAGCGGGATGGTGATGACTTGCATTGCTCGGTCCCGATTGGCTTCAGCAAAGCTGCCCTGGGCGGTGAAATCGATGTACCCACCCTCAGCGGTAAAGCTGCAATTGACATTCCTGAAGGCACGCAAACGGGCAAGCAATTCCGTTTGCGCGGCAAAGGCATCAAAGGCGTTCGCGCCAGCTACCCTGGCGACTTGTATTGCCACATCTCGGTTGAGACGCCCGTCAAACTCACAGAGCACCAACGCAAGTTGCTCAAAGAATTTGACGAGTCTTTACAAAAAGGTGGCGCCAAGCACATGCCGACTGGCAACAGTTGGACCGACAAACTCAAAGGTTTGTTTGGGGCTTAAGTTGATCCCATTTAAGGGCGGGATTGGACTACGGCCAGGTTAGCAGGAACTCTGAGACCACACAGCAGTCACTATAATCGTCTATGACATCCTTAAGCCCTACTACTTCAGTCTCAAAACAAAGTAACTGGCATCCGAACTGCATTGTCATCTTGAGCAGTCTGTGGTTGGCCAGCATGTGCAACATTGCACTTTGGCTTCAAGTTCACCAATTACCCGAAGTCAATGGCCTGAGAGGCTTTGCTTTTGCCATGGGTTTTGGCGTCACCATCACAGCGACTCTGACACTCCTCTTGAGTTTTCTCAACTGGCGATGGCTCCTCAAACCAACACTCACCGTTTTCTTTTTGAGTGCCGCCAGTGGCGCCTATTTCATGATGAGCTATCACATCGTGATCGACAGTACCATGATCACCAACGTGCTTCAAACCGATACCCATGAAGCCTTGGATTTGATGAACTGGCGCATGCTGATCAGTCTGGTCCTACTTGGTTTTCTGCCTTGCTGGATTCTTTGGAAAACGCCTGTCAAAGCTTTACGACTTGGCCAACAAGCCCTCAGCAACACCTTATGCGGCGCAGCTGCAATGATCGTCATCGTGGGGGCATTGCTGGCCATCTTTCAAGACTTTTCGTCCATCATGCGAAATCACACCGATTTGCGGTATTTGGTGAACCCTCTCAACAGTTTTTACGCCATTGGCATGGTCGTCGCCAAGCCCTTTCAGCGTGACAACAAAATTGTGTTACCTGTCGGTCAAGATGCCAAAGTCACCGGCCTCAAACCTAATGAGAAACCAACCCTGTTGTTATTGGTTCTTGGTGAAACAGCTCGCATGGGTAACTTCGGCGTGAATGGTTATGAGCGCCCCACCACGCCAGAACTGGCCAAGGAAGACATCATCAGCCTGAAAGGCGTGATGTCCTGCGGCACCAGCACAGCCACTTCTGTGCCATGCATGTTTTCCCATTTGGGCAAAGTAAATTTTGAAGCTCGTAAAAACAACTACGAAAGCCTGATCGATGTCTTAAATCATGCCGGCTTGGCAGTGGTGTGGATTGACAATCAATCAGGCTGCAAAGGTGTTTGCGAACGCACCCCTCACGTCCAGACCAAAGATTTGGAGCACCCGACCTTGTGCCACGACGGAGAATGCTTCGATGAAATCATGCTTCAACAGATTGATGCAAAAATTCAAGCGCTTCCCGCAGAACGCCGTGCCAAGGGCGTGGTGGTGGTCATGCACCAAATGGGCAGTCATGGCCCCTCCTATTACAAAAGAGTCCCTGATAACTTCAAGAAATTCAAACCAGAATGCACCAGCAATGCCCTGCAGGAGTGCTCTCGCGAGGAAGTTGTCAATTCATTTGACAACACCATTCTCTACACCGACCATTTCTTGGGCCAAGCCATTCAATGGCTGAAAAAATCAGAAGCCTCTTCAGCGACTGCATTACTTTACGTTTCGGACCACGGTGAATCTTTGGGTGAAAACAATTTATATTTGCACGGCTTGCCCTACCGTATCGCACCTGATGTGCAAAAGCGGGTGCCCTGGATCACTTGGTGGTCTTCCACATTCGAAAAGCAATCTGGTTTGTTACGGAATTGTTTGAAAAACAAAACTGAGACCGCTCTCACCCACGACAACTATTTCCATTCAGTCCTTGGACTGATGAATGTCAGCAGCGAGGTCTACCAGGCAAAACTTGATGTGCATGCAGACTGCCGCGCAAAATTATAAAAAACGATCGAGTAGTTTTCTAGAGTTGCGGTCCATCTGGGTGATGTCGCGAATGAGAAACTGAACGCCGTGGCCGTCGGTCACGAGCAAAACGCTGCCAGACAAGGGTCGAACGTCTTCCTCACCTTTCAGCAGCAAGGTGGTTCGCCCCCGGTCAGTTTCGATGTCCCAAATACTGGGCGTCAAAAAAGTACTCACGCCGTATAACTTCAAAATTACCGGCATGAATTCGCGTTGCGTGATGGCTGCCAAAATTTTGGAGCGTGCAGGCTCAGCCAGTAAATTCAAATGAGGGATCCAAAGCAACTCTTTACCATCCGCATTCACCAAGGCGATGCCTTCATCAGGCGCCGCAACAGGAAACGATCGAACGGCCATCACATGGTCGTGTTGCGTGCCATCAGCAGCAACAAAGTACCAACGTCCCGAAGGCGCTTGATCAAACTGAATGTTCATCAATTCAGCGCTCATACAGCCACCGACTCTCTTAACACCGCGCCGTCAGATTCAGCTTGTCTTTGCTGCGCTTCGTACAAGCGCCAATAGGCCCCTTGGCTTTCAATCAACGCGTCGTGCGTACCCTCTTCCACGATCAATCCTTTGTCCATGACCACCAAGCGATCTGCTTTGCGTAAGGTGGACAAGCGGTGCGCAATGGCAATGGTGGTTCGGCCCCGAACCAAATTGTCCAGCGCGTTTTGAATTTCTTTTTCTGTTTCCGTGTCTACCGAAGAAGTGGCCTCGTCCAAAATCAGAATTCGGGGATTGATGAGCAATGCGCGGGCAATGGAAATTCGCTGACGTTCACCACCTGACAGTCCTTGTCCACGCTCGCCCACCAAAGAGTCATACCCCTGTGGCATGCGCAAAATAAATTCATGCGCATGTGCAGCTCTGGCGGCTGCCACAACCTGTTCACGCGTGGCTTCTGGCACGCCGTAGGCAATGTTGTCAGCAATGGTGCCAAAAAACAAAAATGGCTCTTGCAATACCAGGCCTATGTTCCTGCGGTAATCGGCCACCTTGAGTTGCTTGATGTCGACGCCATCCAAGGCAATACTGCCTTCAGACAAATCATAAAAACGGCACATCAAGTTGACCAAGGTGCTTTTGCCCGATCCACTGTGGCCCACCAAGCCAATCATCTCGCCGGGCTTGATGTCTAAATTCAACTTTTTGATGACTGCTCGATTGCCATAGCGAAAACTGGCATCGGTCAAGGTAATGCGCCCTTCTACTTTGGGCAAGGCAACAGGGTTGACAGGTTCAGGCACACTGGAAACATGATCCAAGATTTCGAAAATTCGCTTGGCGCCGGAAGCTGCTTTTTGCGTGCTGGAAACAATGCGACTCATGCCGTCGAGGCGTGTATAAAAGCGACCGATGTAAGCCAAAAAGGCCGTCAACACGCCCACCGTAATTTGGTCTTTAGAAACCAGCCAAATTCCAAAACCCCACACCACCAGCAGACCCACTTCGGTCATCAGGGTGACCGTGGGAGAAAATAAAGACCAAACGCGATTAAGTCGATCATTCACGAACAAATTGTGCTTGTTGGCATCCATGAAACGCTGCGCCTCACGATCTTCTTGCGCAAAAGCTTTGACGACACGAATGCCTGGAATGGTGTCAGTCAGCACGTTGGTAACCTCCGACCAAACGCGGTCAATTTTCTCGAACCCTGTGCGGAGTCTTTCACGAACCACATGAATCAACCAGCCAATGAAGGGCAATGGCAAAAGTGTGACCACGGCCAGGGTGGGATTGATGGAAAACAAAATAACAGCCGTCATCATGATCATCAAAATATCGGTTGCAAAGTCCAATAAATGAAGTGAGAGAAAGACGTTGATGCGGTCAGTTTCGCTGCCGATCCGGGCAATCAAATCACCGGTTCGTCGGCCACCAAAGTACTCCAACGACAACTTCAGTAAATGTTGGTAAGTGGTCGTTCTTAAATCCGCACCGATGCGCTCCGAAACAAGCGCCAAAATGTAAGTTTTGACCCATCCCAAACCCCACGCCACAATGGCAGACGCCAGCAAAGCCAAGAGGTACCAAGATACCGTTTCAGGATCAATTCTCTCTCCATTTTGATACGGAATGAGGACATCGTCCATCAAGGGCATCGTGAGGTAAGGCGGTACCAAGGTGGCCGCAGTGGATGCCAAGGTCAAAACAAAACCCAGCAGTAGTTGCCCCCGGTAGGGCCTGGCAAAACGCCAAAGTTTGAACAAGGTCCATGTTGATGGGGGCACCTGGTCTTTTTCTAAGCAAACGGCACACTCCTCATCAGACGCGTCCACCACATTCTGGCAAACAGGACACAGGCTGTGCAGCATCTGGCCAATGCCAGGTTCCGACCAATCTAAGTCACTTGAAGGCTGAGAAGCCAAGGACTGGCCCAAAAATGTGGCGGCTTGAACCTGACCCAGCAGATGATTTTCGACACGCAATTTCCACCTGAGAACGGCAGCCTCAAGCCCCAGCGTGAAACGCCAGGCCGCCAACCTCTGCCCCCCCTGATTCAGGGACAAGGTGCCCACACCGGCATGATCGAGCACCCGCAGGGTCAAATCAGGGGCCAATGCCCAGAAATTCCAACTTTTTTGAGCCTCGTCCGAGGAGATGACCCTTTGATCGGTCAAAATAACCAGTGTTTTTTTAAAACTTAGTTCATCATTCAGGTCAACCTCTAGCCATGCTAGAACGTTTTCACCATGGTGAACTCGAGACAAAACGCCCTCCTGCCAAAAAAACGGCAATCCCAGCAAATCGATGGGAGGATGGATATTGGAGTTCATAAACATTCAAACAGCAAAAGTCAGCTCGTGTTGGCGGCAAATAAAAACAGCAAAAGAAGCGGCCAGGACACAGCCCATGCACCTTTTTTATCAGACGATCCTTGCCAGTGCTGCAACTGGCCGGCCATTGTATCCCCGGACACGAAACGCTCCGTGCCTTCGCTCAGAATTGTGAAAAGCACGAAAATGAGCCCTAAAGATATCAAATTCATTCGAATGACCCACTTGAAGGGTCCTAGCATTTGGACATACCGTCCCGTCCTAGAAGCTTGGATCGACATTGGCGATTTGGAAGACTTTCCCTCCAACACCCTGCCCGGCTTTAACGAGCGACTCCAAGATTTGTTACCCGGCCTCATTGAGCACCGCTGCAGCGTCGGCGAAAGAGGTGGCTTTTTGAAGAGAATGACAGAGGGCACTTGGCCTGGTCACATCATGGAGCACGTGGCCCTTGAGTTACAAAACTTAGCCGGTATGCAAACCGGTTTCGGCAAAGCCAGAGAAGCAGGCCCACGAGGTATCTACAAAGTCGTCATTCGCACTCGCAATGAAACTGTCAGCCGTGCAGCCCTTCAAGCCGCCCGCGATCTGGTCATGGCGGCCATCGAAGACCGCTCTTACCCGGTCAAACAAGTCATCGCCGACCTCACCCAAATGGTCGATCGCCTTTGCATCGGACCCAGTACCGCTTGCATTGTGGACGCTGCAACCGATCGAAACATTCCGTCAATTCGCCTCAACGATGGCAACTTGGTTCAACTTGGTTATGGCGCCAATCAGCGCCGCATTTGGACCGCCGAAACCGACCAAACCAGTGCCATTGCCGAGGGTGTTTCAAAAGACAAAGACTTGACCAAGAGTTTGCTCGCCAACTGCGGTGTTCCTGTTCCCGAGGGTCGCAATGTTGGCTCTCCCGAAGAAGCTTGGGAAGCCGCACAAAATATTGGCCTGCCTGTTTGCGTCAAACCAGTTGATGGCAACCATGCTCGCGGTGTATCACTTGAGCTCAGAACCCAAGCCGAAGTGGAAGCGGCTTACCATTTGGCCGAGGCCGAAGGCAGTGATGTGTTGGTAGAGCGACATATATTGGGCGATGAACATCGCTTGCTGGTAGTAGGCGGCAAAGTGGTGGCGGCTAACAAAGGTGAAGTGGCAAGCATCGTGGGGGATGGCATTCACAGCGTTGAAGCGCTGATTGAAAGCCAAATCAACTCAGACCCTCGCCGCGGTGAAGAAGAAGATTTCCCGCTCGATACCATTCGTTTGAAAGATCACACCACTGCCGTGCTTGAACTCAAACGTCAGGGACTGACAGGGCAATGTATTCCTGAAAAAGATCGCCATGTGGTGGTCATGCGCACCGGCAACATGGCCATCGACGTGACCGATTTGGTCCACCCCGATGTGGCCGAATTGGCTGCGCTTGCCGCCCGCATTGTGGGCTTGGACATTGCTGGTGTTGATCTGGTCGCGCAAGATATTTCCAAACCCATGAAAGCGCAAGGCGCGGCCATCGTTGAAGTCAATGCTGGCCCGGGCCTCTTGATGCACTTAAAGCCTGCTACTGGCGATGCCAGACCTGTGGGCAAAGCCATTGCCGCGCATTTGTTTGCTGAAGACTCAGAACCTCGCATCCCTGTAGTCGGCATCATTGGTCAAGAAAACACTACGGGTACCAGCCACCTTATCGCATGGCTGCTGCACCTGCAAGGTTTGCAAACCGGCCTTTCGTCAGCCAAAGGCTTATTTTTGGGCCAACGTTGCCTGCACGCCCAAAGCGGCATGGAATGGGAATCAGCTCAACGCCTGTTGATCAATCGATCTGTTCAGGCTGCTGTCTTTGAAACCACGGCAAGGCACTTGTTGGCGGAGGGCCTGCCCTATGACCGATGCCAAGTCGGCGTCATCACCTCCATGCCCAAAGCAGCTGGCCTTGAAGACTTGTACATTCAAAGTGACGAACAAATGCCCAATGTGGTCAGAACACAAATGGACGTTGTCTTATCGCAAGGCATGGCCGTACTGAATGCTGAAGATGACGAAGTTGCCAATCTTGCTCAGTATTGCGATGGCGAAGTCACTTATTTTGCAAGCTCTGGGGAGCATCCCCGCATCGTTCAGCACCGCAGTGAAAACGGACGCGTGGTGTTCTGGCGCAAAAATCATTTGGTCTTGGCCCAAGGCGAACATGAAATCGAAGCCTTGAATCGTCAATTGCCGGCAATTGATAAAGTATTCAAAAACAAGCACCTCCAATGCATCGAAGTCTTGGCAGCCTCTGCAGCCGCATGGGCTCTTGGTATTCAGACCGACCTCATCCGTGCAGGCAATAAAAGTATTGGTCAAAGTCCTGGCGCTCACTAAGCCAACGCTCACCACCCATTCATTCAACGCAAGACTGCAAAACGCGCCTTAACCGGGACATAGTTTCATGGAAGTTTCAAGAATTCGAGCTTTGCGAGGCCCCAATTTATGGAGCCGGCAAACCAGCATCGAAGCCATTGTGAGTTGCGAGCCTCATGAGCGGGAAATGATGCCCGGCAATGAGTTTGAAAAGCAACTGAGAAGAATTTTCCCCGCTGTAGGACCCCTAGAAGGTTCACGCCCTGGCCAACCCGCTAGCATGGCGCATGCACTGGAAAAAATCACGCTGAGTCTGCAAAACCAAGCGGGCTGCCCCATCACATTCAGCCGTACAACGGCCACCGAAGAAGAAGGTGTCTACCAAGTCGTTGTTCAATACACCGAAGAAGATGTGGGCAGGCTGGCCCTCACATGGGCTGAAAAACTTTGTCTTGCCGTGAAAACGCAGACGGCCTTCGACTTAAACCAAGCCCTCACTGAATTGCGCGATTTGGACGAAGATGTCCGCCTCGGACCTTCCACTGGCTCCATTGTGGATGCCGCAGTTCTGAAAGGCATACCCTACCGTCGCCTCACTGAAGGCAGCATGGTGCAATTTGGCTGGGGCAGCAAACAGCGCCGCATCCAAGCTGCAGAAACAGACACGACCAGTGCCATTGCCGAATCGATTGCGCAGGACAAGGATCTCACCAAATCCCTCTTATTGGCTGCAGGCGTGCCAGTCCCGATCGGACGGCCCGCCAAAAATTTAGAAGATGCTTGGGAGATTGCACAAAGCATTGGTCTCCCTGTTGTGGTCAAGCCTCAAGACGGCAACCAAGGTAAGGGCGTGACGGTCAACATCGTTGAACGCGAACTGTTCAACCAAGCCTACGAAACAGCCGCTCGCTATGGCGAAGTATTGGTAGAAAAATTCTTGCCCGGCAGTGACTACCGCTTGCTGGTCGTGGGCAATAAATTGGTTGCGGCTGCCAGACGTGAGCCCCCCCTGGTCGTTGGTGATGGCATCCATACCGTCAAAGAACTGGTCGACAAAGTCAACGCTGACCCGCGCCGTGGTGATGGCCACTCCACTTCACTGACCAAGATCAAGTTCGATGTCATCGCCATTGGCCATTTGAAATTACAAGACCTGGAACCCAATTCAGTTCCTGAAAAAGGTCGCCGGATTGTTTTGCGCAACAACGCCAACTTATCGACTGGCGGCACGGCCACAGATGTCACTGACGATGTCCATGCAGAAGTGGCTGCCCGCGTAGTGGTAGCAGCGCAAATGGTGGGCGTTGACATTTGCGGTGTCGACGTGGTTTGCGAATCTGTTCTCAAGCCCCTTGAAGAACAAAATGGCGGCATTGTCGAAGTCAATGCGGCGCCTGGCTTGCGCATGCACATCAGTCCTTCGTTTGGCAAAGGCCGAAATGTCGGCAAAGCCATCATTGATTACATGTACCCCAATGGGGACAACGGTCGTATTCCTGTCATTGCTGTCACGGGCACCAATGGAAAGACAACCACCGTCCGCCTGACGGCACACCTCCTGAAAGCCAATCAACTGCGCGTGGGCATGACCAACACCGACGGCGTGTATGTCAATGGCCGCCAAATTGACGATGGCGATTGCAGTGGCCCGCGCAGTGCACGCAATGTATTGATGCATCCCGATGTTGATGCGGCTGTATTTGAAACAGCTCGGGGTGGTTTGCTGCGAGAGGGATTGGCTTTCGACCGTTGCCAAGTTGCTATCGTGACCAACATAGGCTCTGGTGATCACTTAGGCTTGAATTACATCACCACAGTCGAAGATTTGTCGGTTTTAAAACGAGTTGTTGTGTTGAATGTCGCAACAGATGGCATGGCGGTTTTGAATGCAACCGACCCGCAGGTGGCCATGATGGCCAGGATGTGTCCTGGCGATGTCACATTTTTTGCGCTCGATGCACACCACCCTGTTTTGGCCACTCACCGCGCACAAGGCAAGCGGGTGGTTTACACAGAAAATGGCAACATCGTTGCACAACAAGGCAAAAAGTACTTTCGCATCCCACTGAGTGATGTGCCACTGACACGCCAAGGACAAATTGGCTTTCAAACTGAAAATGTCATGGCCTCAGTGGGCGCAGCATGGGCCCTCAATGTGGCCTGGGACATCATTGCACAAGGCTTGTCTACCTTCATCAGTGACATTCAAGGCGTGCCAGGTCGATTCAATGTGTTTGATTACAAGGGCGCCACTTTGATTGCAGACTATGGTCACAACCCCGATGCCATTCAGGCCTTGGTTCATGCCGTTGACAATATGCCTGCTCAAAAAAGGGTGGTGGTCATCAGTGGCGCGGGTGACCGCCGAGATCAAGACATACGCGATCAAACTCAAATTTTGGGCACTGCCTTTGACGAAGTCATTTTGTACCAAGATGCTTGCCAACGCGGCCGCAGCGACGGCGAAGTGATTCAATTGCTGCGTGATGGCCTCAAGGGTGCCGTCAGAACCCAATATGTTCAAGATATTCAGGGTGAGTTCAATGCCATTGATACGGCACTGGCTCGCCTCTCTGAAGGCGACTTATGCCTGATCTTGATTGATCAGGTTGAAGCTGCACTGGCCTATATTCAAGGCAAGGTTCACGAAAGTCAAATGGCTTTAGCCAAGTAACATGACGCAAGTGCAGGTAGCCAACAAAGTGGCCGCCCACTGCAGCCATCGCGACCAAGTCGGTTTCGGCATTTCAATGGACTGGTGAATCAATCGGCCTATCCAAACCGATAGTCCAAATGAAACCCATAAGCCCAAGGCATTGGCTGCTTTATTTTCAGACCAGAAATTAAAGACCACTGTACTCACCAACACACTAATGCTAAAGTGAATGAGGAAAATGGCATACGAAGCGTTTGACACTTCGCGAATCCACTTCCATTTGAGGCTCTGAATGGCCTTGCAGTCGTTTGCTTCATACCAGCACAACAACAAAGCAGTTGCAATGGCCAGCATCAGTCTGGCTCTCGGGCTGTATGCTGAAGCAACAGCGCCCACACTGAAAATAAGTATGCCTAAAGTTCGAGCACTGATTTTGATACCTGAGTAGCGCCACGCTCCAACGCACAATCCCAAGCCATAAGCGCCGAAGAAATACGTACCCCAGATTTCACCCAAGGGGTTCAAATTCCAAACGAACAATGAGCACAAGATGAGAATCACCCAAAAACCAAATGCCTTGCGTATGACAGACCCCTTGCCCGAAATACCTTGCCATGCCTGTGCAAGCGAAGCACACACCATCGCCATTGCAAAAAGTTGAAAATCTATTGCAACATACCAAACACCTGCCGAAAAAGCTTCCAAATGAAGAACATCTTGTAGCAAGAAGATATGCGCGACAACTTGAATCAATGCGGGCGCATTTGAAAGCGATGAATGATCAAAGTAAGGGCGAACAAGCGCTGTAGCGGCAACACTCACACTCAAGGCTGCCAGCAAAGGGATGGTCAATCTTCGGTAGCGCAACCATAATCTTGGAAAAAAATCAAACGCAGATTTTGTGACGCTACTTGCCCAAGACTTGGCATTCAGGTAGCCCCCTACCACCAAGAAAATTTGCACTGCCATCAATGCATAGTCAAGAAGAAACTCCTCAAGCATGGGCAGCCACTCCGCCACCACATGAGCCATGGGACTATAAAGCGCCAGGTGGTGCCAAACAATGAGGACACAGGCGCAAGCCTTAAAGAGGTCGATGACCTCTGAGCGATCAGGCTTCAACCTGATCGCTCTTGAAGGTAGAGTGCCAAGCGAGCACGTGCTGCCGCATACTGATGCTTCAGTTTAGCAACGAAATCTGCCGTACTGACCACAGCATCAACAGCACCGATTCCCTGACCACAGCCCCAAATATCTTTCCAAGCTTTTTGGGCATTGCCACCGAAGTTCATGGCAGAGGGATCAGAAACTGGCAAATTGGCAGGATCCAATCCAGCCGATTTGATGGAGGGCGCCAGGTAGTTGCCATGCACCCCTGTGAACAAGTTGCTGTAAACAATGTCGTCTGAGTTGCAGTCAACAATAGCCTGCTTGTAGTCATCGGCAGCACGGGCCTCATGGGTTGCAATGAATGCCGAGCCTATGTAGGCAAAGTCTGCACCCATGGCTTGGGCAGCCAAAATTGCAGCGCCGCGGGCACTCGAGCCAGACAATGCCACAGGACCATCAAACCATTGGCGAATTTCTTGGATCAATGCAAAAGGACTTTTTTCACCAGCGTGTCCGCCAGCGCCCGCTGCCACTGCAATCAAACCGTCAGCACCTTTTTCGATGGCCTTGTGTGCAAACTTATTGTTGATGATGTCGTGCAACACCACACCACCATAACTGTGGGCGGCTTGGTTAATGTCCTCCCGCGCGCCCAATGAGGTAATGATGATCGGCACTTTGTATTTCACACACATGGCCATGTCGTGCTCAAGTCGATCATTGCTTTTGTGCACAATTTGATTGATGGCAAAGGGTGCTGCAGGCTTGTCAGGATTGGCTTTGTTGTAAGCGGCCAAGGTTTCCGTAATTTCAATCAGCCACTCTTCCAATTGCGCTGCAGGCCGCGCATTGAGAGCAGGCATTGAGCCCACAACACCCGCCTTGCATTGCTCAATCACCAACTTGGGATTGCTGATAATGAATAAAGGTGAGGCAATGACCGGAAAGCTTAAATGGGCCAAAGCAGCGGGAAGTTTTGACATGAAGTCTCCAATTATTTTGAAATGTCGTTGTTTGCGATCAACGCAAGGTATTTTAAAAAGCTTCTATGGAAAGCTCTGTCACACACTTTGCACCGTCCACAATGCTGTCGCGAACACCTGGCGCACGGCTTAACAAATGATCTGCATAAAAACGCGCCGTGGTGACTTTGGCATCCATGAACGCTTTGTCCTTGCCTTGCGCGCTTTGCGTCAAAGCCACCAACAAAGCCCGGCCCATCTGCCAACCCGCCATCAAATTGCCTGCCAGCATGAGGTAAGGCACGCTGCCTGCATAAACGTCATTGGGTTGTGCTTTGGAGTGACCCGCCACAAAATTAACCACGTCAAGGAATGCCAAGCGAGCGGCCTTCAAACGGCGCCCCACGGCTTGCGCATCGGCATGGGGATTGGCCAACAATTCGTTCTCAGTTTGCTCAACCTGAACCGCCAGCGCTTTGGCAGTTTGACCGCCATCACGCGCTGTTTTTCGGCCTACCAGGTCATTGGCCTGAATGGCGGTGGTGCCTTCGTAGATGGTCAAGATTTTGGCGTCACGATAGTACTGAGCAGCGCCAGTTTCTTCAATGAAACCCATGCCACCGTGCACTTGGATGCCAAGGGATGTAACTTCCAAGCTCATCTCTGTGCTGTATCCCTTCACGAGTGGCACCATGAACTCATAGAAAAGCGCGTTTTGCTTGCGCACTTCTGCGTCGGGGTGGTGATGCGCTGCATCGAATGCAGCAGCAGCCACCGTGGCCAATGCGCGGCATCCTTCTGTGTTCGCGCGCATGGTCATGAGCATCCGCTTGACATCGGGGTGATGAATGATGGGCGCAGATGTGTTCATACTGCCATCGACAGGACGGCTTTGAATGCGATCTTTGGCGTACTGAACCGCTTTTTGATAGGCTCGCTCTGCAATGGCGATGCCCTGAACGCCAACGGCATAACGCGCAGCGTTCATCATGATGAACATGTATTCAAGGCCACGATTTTCCTCGCCCACCAAATAGCCAATGGCACCGCCATGGTCACCATACTGCAACACAGCGGTGGGGCTGGCCTTGATGCCCATCTTGTGCTCAATGCTCACGCAGTGAACATCGTTGCGAGCGCCTAAGCTGCCGTCCGTATTCACCATGAACTTGGGCACCACAAACAAGCTGATGCCCTTCACGCCCTCAGGCGCACCTTGCACACGGGCCAACACCAAGTGCACGATATTTTCTGCCATGTCGTGCTCACCATAGGTGATGTAAATTTTGGTGCCAAAAACTTTGAAAGTACCGTCAGGCAAAGGCTCTGCGCGTGTGCGAACCAAGGCTAAATCAGAACCTGCTTGAGGTTCTGTCAAGTTCATGGTGCCTGTCCACTTTCCAGAAATTAATTTCTCAAGGTAAATATTTTTCAAATCGTCAGAGCCTGCCGTCAATAAGGCTTCAATGGCACCGTCTGTCAACAAAGGACATAAAGCAAAACTCATGTTGGCCGAATTGAGCATCTCACCACATGCCGCGCCGATTGTTTTTGGCAAGCCTTGACCACCAAACGAAATAGGGTGTTGTAAACCTTGCCAGCCACCCTCACCATATTGCTGAAAGGCTTCTTTGAAGCCGGGCGTGGTCTTGACGTGGCCATTTGAAAATACGGATGGGTTTTTGTCACCTTCCCAATTCAAGGGTGCGATGACATCTTGGTTCAACTTCGCACATTCTTCCAACACGGCTTGCGCAGTCTCTATACCAGCATCTTCAAATCCAGGCAACTTGGCCACTTGGTCAATGCGGGCCAAGTGTTCAATGTTGAAAAGCATGTCTTTTAAGGGGGCAACGTAACTCATTTCAATCTCCAAACAAAAGAAAGGCACCTCACAGGATGCCTTTCAAACTCACATCCAAATTAAACCAATCGGCTTAGAGCGATTTGACCAACTCAGGCACAGCCACAAACAGATCGGCTTCCAAACCATAATCTGCCACGCTGAATATTGGTGCTTCCGGATCTTTGTTAATGGCCACAATGACCTTGCTGTCCTTCATGCCGGCCAAGTGCTGAATGGCACCAGAGATACCGCAGGCCACATACAACTGGGGGGCCACAATTTTGCCGGTTTGACCGACTTGCCAATCGTTGGGTGCGTAGCCAGCATCCACCGCAGCGCGGCTGGCACCCATGGCAGCACCCAATTTGTCTGCCAAGGGTGTGATCACTTCTGCAAATTTTTCAGCGCTGCCCAAAGCACGCCCACCCGACACAATGATCTTGGCCGCTGTGAGTTCAGGGCGATCATTTTTAGCAATCTCGCTGCGGTTGAAACTGCTCTTGCCGCTGTCGGCAGTTGCAGCCACCGTTTCAACGCTGGCTGAGCCACCGGTGGACGGTGCGGCATCAAAACCTGTGGTGCGAACAGTCAACACTTTCACAGCGTCTTTGCTTTGCACAGTGGCAATCGCATTGCCCGCGTAAATAGGACGCTCGAATGTGTCAGCAGACACCACCACGGTGACGTCGCTCAATTGCGCCACATCCAATTTGGCGGCAACGCGAGGCGATACATTTTTACCGCCAGCGGTAGCCGGAAACAAAATGTGCGTGTAGTTACCAGCGATGGCCAATACTTGGGCCGCCACATTTTCGGCCAAAGCATGCGCGAAAGCTTCTGAATCAGCGTGGATCACTTTGGACACACCTGCAATTTTTGCAGCCGCTTGCGCCGCAGCGCCGGCGTTGTGTCCCGCCACCAAAACGTGAACATCGCCGCCGCAAGCCACAGCAGCGGTGACTGTATTGAGGGTTGCACCCTTGATGGATGCGTTGTCGTGTTCTGCAATAACCAATGAGCTCATAAAATTACCTTTGAAACATTCTTCAATTTATCAACCAATGTCGCCACATCGGGGACCTTGATTCCCGCAGAGCGCTTCGGTGGCTCTGATACTTTCAAGGTGGTGATGCGAGGTGCAACATCAACACCCAAGTCTTCAGGCTTGAAGATGTCGAGTTGTTTTTTCTTGGCCTTCATGATGTTGGGCAAGGTGACATAGCGTGGCTCATTCAAACGCAAGTCAGTGGTAATCACAGCTGGCATAGAAACCGAAAGTACTTCCAAGCCACCATCAATTTCGCGGGTCACTTGGGCTTTGCCATCGACCACTTCTACTTTGGAAGCAAAGGTGGCTTGTGGCAGGTCGGCCAAGGCGGCCAGCATCTGGCCCGTTTGGTTGCAATCGTCATCAATGGCTTGCTTGCCCAGGATGATCAAACCAGGCTGCTCTTTGTCGACCAGCGCTTTGAGCAATTTGGCGACGGCCAAAGGTTGCAACTCTTCTGTGGTTTCAACCAAGATACCGCGATCGGCACCAATGGCCATGGCTGTGCGAAGTGTTTCTTGACATTGCGTCACACCACAGGAAACTGCGATCACTTCGGTTGCAAAGCCCTTCTCTTTTAATCGAACAGCCTCTTCAACGGCTATTTCATCAAAGGGGTTCATGCTCATTTTGACGTTGGCGATGTCCACGCCTGTGCCATCGGATTTGACTCGCACTTTCACGTTGTAATCCACTACCCGCTTCACGGGAACAAGAATTTTCATTGCCTAATCTCCAAGAAATAAAACTGCTGGCCAACCGCTTCTGTCTGATTGACGTTAACGTAAACGTCAATTGTGCCTTAACTTGCCATTTTCTCAAGCTATCGCTCAAAAAAAGCACGATCGTGCGAATTTTATACGAGTCTTGTAGAAGCCGTAAATTTGGAGAAACCTCGGGAATTCACCGACCAGTCGGTTGGCGAATTACCATTACCATATGGGCCATAGGGTTTCCCAATGGTGATCCTTCAATTTCGCAGCGTGTCTGCAACTCTCTTTTTGACCGGAGCATCTTCATGAAAAAGTCACTCTTATCTGCCTCTGTCTTTGCCATGGTTGCTTGGACTTCCCAAGCCCAGGCTGAGACCGTCCTCACAGTATCAAGCTGGCTGCCCCCCACACACACGGCCTCCATGGCACAAAAAGAATGGTGTGATCTCTTAGAAAATAACACCAAGGGTCGCATCAAGTGCAACATTTTGCCCCGTGGTGTGACACCTGCGCCAGGAACTTATGACGCTGTTAAAAATGGATTGGCAGATTTGTCCTACACCGTTCACGGCTACACACCCGGTCGTTTTGTTCACACGCAAATGACAGAATTGCCGTTCTTGGGTAACAGTTCCGAAACAATTTCAGTGGCGCTGAGTCGTGTATCAGCCAAGCACCCTGAGTTTGCCGCAGAGCATCAAGGTGTGAAAGTCATATCGCTGTTCTCTCATGGCCCTGGCATTGTGTTCAATGTAAAAAGACCCATCACCAAAGTGGAAGATTTGGCCGGCCTTAAATTTCGCGTCGGCGGCGGCATGGTGAACGACATGTCAAAGGCTTTGAACATGAACGTGACCTTGAAACCAGCACCCGATTCTTATGAGCTGCTTTCATCTGGCGTGATGGATGGCACTTTGTTCCCGGCAGAGTCCACCGAGTCTTTCAGGATTGACAAAATCATTAAGCATGCCACCACCTTCCCTGGTGGCCTTTACAACACCAGCTTCGTGTTCATGATGAACCAAGCCAAATATGAAAAGCTGTCTGCAGAAGACAAAAAAGCCGTTGATGAAATCTCCGGTGAAACGGCTGCGCGTATCTTTGGTCGTGGCTGGGACAAGGTTGACCGACGCGCTTATGGTTTGATGCAAGCAAACAACGTGCTTGTGACCAAGGCCGATGCCAAGTTCATCGCTGAAGTCAAAGCCAAAACTCAACCTCTAGAGCAAAACTGGATTGTTGCTTCTAAGGCAAAGGGCCTCAAAGATCCCGCCAAGGTTTTGGCCGAGTTCCGCGCTGAAATTGCAAAGCTCGAAAAGTAATTGAGTTCAAGCGCTGCACCGCGTTTGTCATTCAACTGAAAGCGGTACCTGTCAAAATAGACAGGTACCGTTTTTTATGTCCAATTGGAATTATTTTCGTGAACAAATTTCTTGACAAACTTTGCAGTCTGATTTCTGGGCTTGCACTATTCGCCATCATGGTTCTGACATTTTTTGATGTCTCTGGCAGAAAGTTTTTGAGCCACTCCATCACGGGTTCACTTGAGCTTACCGAGCTGTTCATGGTCGTGGTTATCTTTGGTGCCCTGCCCTTGGTTTCGCGAAAGGGCGAACATGTTGTGTTTGATTCTCTAGACAGCTTTTGGCCTGCTGGTTTTGTGAAGTTTCAGAAAAGCTTGGTTAATTTTTTATGCAGCATGGCCTTGCTTGCACTTGGCTGGCTCATGATCTCGACTGGGATTGACTTTGCATCGTTTGGCGAAACCACGGCGCAGCTCAAAATTTCCAAGGCCCCCTTCATCATGGGCATGGGCTTCATGTGCGCACTGGCCGGTATCGTCCATCTGATTTTGGTCTTTCAGCCTCTGACTGCAGCTGAAGAATCAGAAGGGGGTGCTCTGTGACCGAAGCACTCATTGGATTTGTTGCTATCTTTGGATTGGCGCTTCTGCGCATGCCCTTGGCTTTTTCCATGGGCCTGGTCGGCATCGTTGGTATTGGCCTCACAAGGGGCTGGATGCCGGCATTGGCCAGTACCGCTCAGGTGGTTCAAGAAACCGGTTTTGCCTATACCTTGTCTGTTATTCCTTTGTTCATTTTGATGGGCAATTTTGTGGCACGTGCTGGTTTGGCGCACGAACTTTTTCACGCGGCCTACACCTTCATTGGTCACCGACGTGGCGGCTTAGCGCACGCAACCATCGCAGCCTGTGCAGGATTTGGCGCAATCTGCGGCTCTTCCATAGCGACAGCTGCCACCATGAGCAAGGTGGCTTACCCATCCATGAAAAAGTTAGGCTACAGCGATGCGCTGTCCACAGGTGTCATTGCCTCTGGTGGCACTTTGGGCATCATGATTCCGCCCTCCACCATCATGGTGATTTATGGCATCGTGACCGAAACGCACATTGGCAAACTGTTTGCGGCAGGCGTCATTCCCGGCATTTTGACTGCCATCCTGCTAATGGTGGCCGTGGTCATCATGACCTCACGCGATCCTGAGCATGCCCCCGCAGGTGAGAAATTTACCTGGGGCCAGCGCATGCAGGCATTACGCGGCATTTGGGGTGTTTTGCTTTTGGTGTTTGTGGTTTTAGGCGGCATTTATGGTGGATTTTTCACCGCCACTGAAGGTGCCGGCATGGGCGCTTCCGGTGCATTTCTGTTTGCATGGGCACGCAAAGCACTCACTTGGGAAACGTTGAGCGACATTTTGGTGGAATCTGCAAGAACCACGGGCATGTTGTTCACACTGCTGATTGCGGCCACAGTTTTCGCCAACTTTGTGAACTTCACAACGATGCCGGGCGACCTGAAACAATGGATTACTCACCTTGGACTTTCGCCAGTCATGGTGGTGGGTGCCATGATGGTCATCTACATCATTTTAGGGACCGTGATGGAAGAACTCACCATGGTCTTGCTCACCATACCGCTCTTCTTTCCTATCGTGGTCCAACTGGGATTTGACCCGGTATGGTTTGGTGTTTTGATTGTGATGGTCATTCAAATCGGTTTGATTTCACCACCCGTCGGCATGAATTTGTTTGTGCTCAACACCTTGCTGCCTAAAGTTGGTTTGGGCACCATCTTCAGAGGATGCTGGCCTTTTGTGGGCATGCAAATTATCACGTTGGGCATTTTGCTTTTCTTCCCTGCACTCAGCTTGTACCTGCCCTCGCTGATGTCATCCTAGACCCTCTTTTGAACAGCATTTGAAGAAAGTCTGCGCCATGCTAGATCCACAAGCACAAGCTTTGATGCAACTCATGATTGAGAAAGGTGTTCCACCTGTGAACACCTTGACCCCCCTTGAAGCACGTGCGTCTTATCGATCTAGGCGTTCCTTCACTCAGCCGGATGCACCAGAAGTGCATCAAGTGGAAAACAAAATGGTTGTGCACATGGGGATGAATTTGCCTGTTCGGGTTTATCACCCTCAGTCTGCAAAATTGAATCTCGCACTGCCCGCATTGGTCTATCTTCACGGCGGCGGCTGGACCATTGGCGACTTAGACACGCATGATGTGCTGTGCAGAAGTTTGTGCCTGCAAGCTGAAGTCGTCGTCGTCTCTGTTGACTACCGATTGGGCCCTGAGCAGCCATTTCCTGCAGCCTATGAAGATACCCTAGCGGCCTTTCATTGGACGGTTCAAAACGCAAATGAATTGGGCATCGATGCAAGCCGAATTGCCATCGGCGGTGACAGCGCAGGCGGTAATTTAGCGGCAGCAGCCTGCCTGGGTTTGCGGGGTCAAGTCGTTCAACCTGCCTTTCAATTGCTCATTTATCCCGCAACGATCATGTGGCAAGACACCGCGTCTTATCACGCCAATGGCACAGGCTACATGCTCACCAAAGAATCTATTGCGTATTACACAGAAAACTATTTGCGCAATCGAGAAGATGCCCAAGATTGGCGAGCTTCGCCTCAACTCGCCGAAAGTCATGCCGATCTTCCACCCGCTTTGGTAATGACTGCGGGCTTCGATCCTTTGCGCGATGAAGGCTTGATGTATGCCGATGCCTTGTCAAATGCCGGTGTTCCAACGCAATACATTTGTTTTGAGCGACAGATTCATGGGTTCATCACCATGGGCCGCATCATGCAAGAAGCCAATACAGCTGTCACATTGTGCGCATCGGTATTAAGAGCCAACTTGCACCGATAAGTCATGCGCAGTTGAGATCAACGCCATGTTCAAGACAAGTTGCGGGTATGAACGACGCGTTGCGGGTATGGAATTTCAATGCCCTGTGCCTGCAGCAACTGCAATATTCGAATGTTAATTTCTGATTTTAGGGTCAGCAAACCAGCCTGTTGCTCGTCGACCCAGTAATGGGCGCCAAACTCCAAGCCATCTGAACCAAAATTAGTGAGTGTGACAAACGGCAAAGGTTCTTTCAAGACCATGTCTTGCTCTTCGCAAGCCTGCTTGAGAAGTTGCATCACCACATCAACATCCGTGCCGTAGGCAACAGTCACTTGCGTGCCCTGAAGTACACGTGAGTCTGCCAATGACAAGTTTTCCACACGACTGTTGATCAGCATCTCGTTGGGCACGATCGATTCGCGTCCGGTGGGTGATCGAATCACGGTGTAACGGGCTTTGATATCGGAGATACGTCCTTCAAAGCCATCCACTTTGACACTGTCACCAATTCGCATGCTGCGTTCGGCCAAGATCACAAACCCGCTGACATAATTGGCTGCCAATTTTTGCAAACCAAAACCGATACCGACACCTACGGCGCCCCCCAGAACAGAAAGTGCCGTAAGGTCAATGCCGACCGCCGACAAAGACAACATCAAGCCCACAAACAGCAGCAAAGATGTTGCAGCATTGCTCATGGCTTTGCGAAGAGACAGTTCACTGCCAGAGGAAGATTTGAGCAACCGGGCTTCGATGGCCGATGACACCCAGAGGGTGAGCAACATGACCAAGCTTGCTGTCAAACCGCCTTCAATGAGTGTTCTGACGGAGAGATGTGAAGTGCCAATTTTCCACTTAATTTGGTCCAAGGCTTCTAGCACCAATGGTAACAAGCCAGTCAACCAAAGGACAACGGCAGCCCATGCCAACCATGAAAGACTTCTTTCAATGGGCCTCACCCATTCTGCCGATTTAAAGGTCACTTGGAGAACCTTTACACCCAATCGAATGACCGCCAAAGACAAACAGACAGGTACCAGGAAGTCGAAAATCCAGAGCGGATGTGATTTTGCCCAAACCGCCCGCGTGACAAAAACCAAGCCTAATAAAAGTGAAGGAAACAGGACGCCATCTAAAAGGTTTCGACCTAACAGAACAGACAAATCCCATTGCGGCGTAGAACGGCGAACGCTCCATACGAGGAACCAAGTTATGGCGATGCAAGCCAAGAAAAGCAGGATTTCCTGAGAAGCTTGGTTCGTGTTCATCAGTGACCACCATAAAGCGGGGTCGTTCATCATGCTAGGCGCAGTGGTCAAAGTTGAAATCCTCTCAATTCATCAAACGTCGGCCAAGACTCGAAGATGCGCTTCAACACTTCGGGACAAAGCATTCAAGTTGTAGCCACCTTCTAAGCAACTCACGATACGGCCTTTGGCATATTTCTGTGCCACGTCTTTGATTCGCTGAGTCATCCAGACATAGTCTTGTTCGACCAAGCCCAGCTGCCCCATATCGTCTTCCCGATGGGCGTCAAAACCAGCACTGATAAAAATGAGTTCAGGACGGTGGGCTTCTAAGCGCGGTATCCACATCATCTCAATCATTTCTCGGATGTCCATGCCTTTGGTGTATGCAGGCACAGGCAGATTGACCAGATTGCTGTCGTGCTTGAGCGCGCCACCCTCCGGGTAAAAAGGATGCTGATAAAAGCTGACCATCAAAATTCGTTCGTCGCCCGCCACAATGTCTTCAGTGCCATTGCCATGGTGAACATCAAAATCAACAATGGCCACACGCTCAAGCCCATGTCGCTCTAAAGCGTATTTGGCCGCAATCGCAACATTGTTAAAGAAACAAAACCCCATGGCCTTGTCATGGCAGGCATGATGACCTGGCGGACGGATGGCGCAAAAAGCATTTTCTAACTCACCTGCAATGACGGCGTCGGTAGCATCTAAGGCAGCGCCAGCCGAGCGCAATGCCGCATTCCATGTGTGAGCGTTCATGGCCGTGTCGGGATCCAGCGCGGTATGCGCCGGGCCACCCGCCTGCATGTCTTCGATCAAGGCCTCACTCAAGCCCCTGAGCGAGGCGACATACATGCGCCCGTGGGCCAATTCGATGTCGGTCAAAGAAGCTGGCGCGGGCTCTCTCCGATCTAAGGCTTGATCCAGCCCGGTGATGAGCAATCGATCTTCAATGGCATCTAAGCGCTGGGGACATTCAGGATGACCCTCGCCCATTTCGTGAAGGCGACAATCAGAGTGTGTGAAATAGCCAGTAGCGCCCATAGGTCAATGAATCAATCAAGGGTCAAAATAAGAGTTTCCAGCTTATCACGACACTTGGACTGAATTCAAAGGCTAAACTCAAGACATGCGAATTTTGTCCTTGATTTTGATCAGTTTAGCGCTGTGTACATCAGCAGACTCACAGGCTGCCGAGAGTCGCAAAAAATCAAAGTACCCAAAAAAATCCTCTGCGCCATTGGCGGGCCCCTCCTATGCCAAAAGGCCCGATGCCATGGCCTGGGCTGAGCAGGTGGCTCAGGAAAATCAACTTGACCCCAAATGGGTCAAAGCTCAGGTGGCTCAAGCCAAATTGATTCCCAGTATTACCAAGCTTATTTTGCCGCCCACACAAATCAGCAAAAAGAATTGGGCGGCCTACCAAGCAAGATTCATCGAAGAAAAACGGATTCATGCTGGCGTTCAGTTTTGGCAACGTCACCAAACACTGCTTGACCAAGCCGAGCTGGCTTATGGCGTGCCGAAATGGCTCATTGTGGGCGTCATTGGCGTTGAAACTTTTTATGGCCAACACATGGGTAATTTCAGAGTCCTAGATGCGTTGAGCACTCTGACATTTGACTTCCCCAAAGAACATCCCAGAGCCACAGAACGTCAAGCTTTTTTCTCTAAAGAGTTGGCGCAGTTTTTGGTCATGACTTCCAAAGAAAAAATCAAACCAGCCACCCTGAATGGAAGCTACGCAGGCGCCATGGGCCTGCCCCAATTCATGCCCTCAAGCTGGGCCAAGTTTGCAGTCGATTTTGATGGCGACAAACACATTGATTTATTCAACAACCCCGCCGATGTCATTGGCTCTGTGGCCAATTACTTTAAAGCTTTTCAATGGCAGCCGGGAATGGCCACGCATTATCCCGTCACGTTCAACCGGGATCAGCTCGATTTGGATGCCCTGATGGCTCCCGATATCTTGCCAACTTTCAACGTCAACAACTTTCAGGCAAAAGGGGCTGTGATAGAGGGAGATGCATTGCTGCACACGGGGCCCTTGGCGTTGATCGAGTTGCTTAATGGCAATGCACCCCCCAGCTATGTGGCCGGCACCGAAAACTTCTATGCCATCACGCGCTACAACTGGAGCAGCTACTACGCCATGGCGGTGATTGAACTTGGTGAGGCTGTAGCGCGAGAAATGCCAAGCAAGCCCTGAAGGCTTTCACGCATGAACCCTTTGAACCCCAAAAAACTGCTGCTGACCAAGTGGACTGCGGTCACACCCATCGCCAAACAAAAGCACTTTTTGGTCAGCCGTGTGATTCAACCTGAACAGCCGACCGATCCGATTGAAGATGTGGAAATTGAAGCAGTGTTCTCCAAGGCCAC
>CAIMUZ010000171.1 GCA_903844775.1 uncultured Burkholderiales bacterium
CAAAGTCCGCAATCTGTCTGAAGGTGTGCCCCGTAGCTTCACCATCAGCAGCAACGAAATTCTGGAAGCGCTCACAGACCCCCTGAACAACATCGTTTCAGCGGTCAAAACAGCCCTGGAGCACACGCCCCCTGAATTGGGCGCCGACATTTCCGATCGCGGCATGATGCTCACAGGTGGCGGCGCCCTGCTGCGCGACCTTGATCGTTTGTTGTCAGAAGAAACGGGCTTGCCTGTCTTGGTGGCTGAAGATCCACTCACCTGCGTTGCACGCGGCTGCGGCATGGCGCTCGAACGCATGGACCGACTGGGTAGCATCTTCACCAGTGAATAACACTGGCGCAATTCATGGCGCTGGAGTCTCTTGACCGCTCACCCCCACCTTTTTTCAGGGTGGGCTTTGCGCCCCTGACCAAACTCATTTTCTTCAGCGCCTTGTCGGTGCTGTTGATGTTTGGCGACAAGCAACTTCAATTCACGCAGCCCATTCGAGCGGGGCTGTCCACTCTCATTCTGCCTGTTCAATGGCTGGTCTTGCAGCCAGGGCAGGTTGCAGACTTGGTCGGTGACTATTTTCAAAACTTAGATCAAGCACAAAAAAATTTACAGGCTGCTCAACTCAAGGCGCTGCAACAATCGGCGCGCTCACAACAAGTTGAACAACTGGAGATTGAAAATCAAAGTCTTCGGCAGCTTTTAGATTTGAAATCTACCGTGGCGACTTCCTCTCAAGTGGCTGAAGTTTTATTTGATGTTCCCGATCCCTTCAACCAGCGCATCGTGATCGACAAAGGTCAAATCAAAGATGTCGCGCTGGGCTCGCCCGTCATTGATGCAGGGGGTGTTGTGGGTCAGGTCACACGCGTTTATCCGCTCACCGCAGAAGTCACCCTGTTAACTGATCGCGATCAAAGCATACCGGTGGTCAATGGCCGAACGGGTGCACGCAACATCGCCAGCGGCGATATTTTGGCGGGGGTGCCTCGCATCGAACTGAAGTTTGTGCCCGCCAGTGCCGATGTCAAAGAAGGCGACTTATTAACCACCAGTGGCATTGATGGTGTCTATCCTGCGGGTTTGCAAGTGGGACGCATCAGCCACATCGAGCGGCGTGTCGATATTTCGTTTGCGCGAATTCATGCAAGTCCTTTGGCGGCGCTGAATGGTCGGCATGTCTTGGTCTTGCAACCCACAGGCATCACATCGCCGGCCAAAGGAAAAGCGCCATGATGATTGAGCGTCGCCAGGCCTTACTATTGCCTGTTAGCCCATGGTTCATCGCCATCAGTTTGATTGCGTCCTTGTTGCTCAGCATGTTATTGGGTCTGACGCATGCTTTGTGGTTGCCTGATGTGTTGGCCGTGACCATTTTCTTTTGGGGCATTCACCAGCCTCGCAGAGTGGGCATGTTGATTGCCTTCATTTTTGGCTTGTGGATGGACGTTCAGCAGTCCTCATTGATGGGGCAACATGCGCTGTGCTATGTGGTGCTGAACTATTTCGCGTTCAGCATGCACAGGCGCTTGCTGTGGTTTCCCATCAAAGAGCAGATGATTCAAATCTTGCCATTTTTTATTGTGTCGGATGCGCTTGGTTTGATCATTCGACTCAGTACAGGCGATGAATTTCCTGGGTGGTCATTGCTGCTATCGCCTTTCATGAAAGCTCTTTTGTGGCCGCTGGCAAACTTAATTTTGCTGGCCCCACAACGTCGGGCGCATGACCCAGACGCCAACCGTCCCATCTAAGCCATGGCCTTGCACCTCCCCTCTTTGAGCGAGTTGCGCAACACAGAGTTTGAGATCTTTAAATTTCAAACCCGTGTGATGGTGCTCCAGGCCCTGGTTCTTGTGTGCTTTGTACTTCTTGGCATTCGCCTTGTTTATCTTCAAGTCATCCGCCATGAAGATTTACTGGCGCAAGCTGAAAACAATCGCACCGCCATTCTTCCCACCGTGCCCAATCGCGGCACCATCCTTGATCGCAATGGTGTGGTGCTGGCCAATAACTACTCTGCTTACACGTTAGAGATCACGCCCTCACGCGTGAAGGATTTAGAGGCCACCATCGACAGCCTCTCAGAGATCATTGACATCCCCTTGCGCGACAGACGGCGTTTCAAACGCATGCGCGAAGAGTCAAAAAACTTTGACTCGCTGCCCATTCGTTCTCGACTGACTGACGAAGAGGTTGCCAAATTCACAGCGCAACACTTTCGATTTCCTGGTGTTGAAATTAAAGCACGCCTTTTTCGAAACTACCCCTATGGTCATTTGGCCAGCCACGTGGTGGGCTACATCGGACGCATCAATCAAAAAGAAAAAGAACAACTTGAAGAGAGTGATGACGATGGCAATTACCGCGGCACGCAATACATTGGCAAGCTTGGCGTGGAACAAGCTTACGAGCGGGAACTGCATGGCATCACAGGCGTGCAAGAAGTAGAGACATCCGCCGGTGGCCGGGCTGTTAGAAGGCTCGCCACCAAGCCCGCCACGCCTGGACAAAATGTCGTGCTATCTATCGACATCAAATTGCAAAAGATGATTGAGGACCTTTATGGCAATCGACGCGGCGCATTGGTCGCACTAGACCCTCGCACGGGTGAAATCTTGGCCTTTGTCAGTAAGCCCACTTTTGATCCCAATTTATTTGTCGACGGTATCGATAGCGAAAGCTGGAAAATGCTGAGCGAATCCATTGACAAGCCTCTTCTCAATCGCGCGCTGCGTGGTACCTACCCGCCCGGTTCCACTTACAAACCCTTCATGGCATTGGCTGCCCTTGAAACGGGCAAACGCAGTGCCAGCGACATCATCAATGATGCTGGCTCTTGGACCTATGGCGGACACACCTTTCGAAGTCATGGCGATGCAGGCCTGGGGCCCGTCGACATGGTGAAGTCCATTGTGCTTTCCAGCAATGTGTACTACTACTCCCTGGCCAATGTCATGGGCGTAGACACTATTCACGACTTTATGAAGCCCATGGGTTTTGGTCAAATCACAGGCATCGATTTGCCGGGCGAGTTGCGTGGCACCTTGCCCAGCACCGAATGGAAAAAGAAAAACTATAAAAAACCGGAGCAGCAGCGATGGTATGGCGGTGAAACCATTTCGCTTGGCATTGGTCAGGGCTACAACGCATTCACCATGTTGCAACTGGCAAATGCTACGGGCATCGTGGCCAATGGCGGCATTCACAACAAACCCAGACTGGTCATGGCCACACAAGATCCCATCCAACGGGTTGATCGCAGCGTGATGAGCGAGTCCCCCGTTAGCTTAGGGTACAAACCGGAGAATGTGGCGGTTATCAAGCAAGGCTTGATCGGTGTTGCCAAAGAAGGCACCTCTGCACGCGTGTTTGCAGGCGCCCCTTATCAAAGCGCTGGGAAAACTGGCACGGCTCAAGCTGTGACCATTGGTCAAAAAGAAAAGTACAACGCCAGTAAACTTGACGAGCACCAACGCGATCATGCGTTGTACATGGCTTTTGCACCTGCGGACAATCCACAGATTGCGTTGGCCATCGTGGTCGAAAATGCAGGCTTTGGTGCAGCGCAGGCGGCGCCCATTGCCAGGCGGGTCTTTGATTATTGGTTACAAGGTGACTACCCCAGCCTGGAAGACATTGAAGCGTCTCAAAAGGGCATGGCCGTCACACCGATGGGTGTCCGCCGCCGTAAAGCAGACATTCAATTGATTCCAAGTGAAGGTGTTACGGGCTTGATGGGCAATCGGTAACCCATTCAAAGGGAGGCTTTTTTCCCATCCGCGTCAATCAAGCTTCGCGCCATTTGCCGCAACAGCAAGATGATCAAAAGAGTACCCGTCATGTCGCCAATGAGCATGGCCAAAACACCGTCGACAAAGTCAATTGCTTCCTGGTTCCAATAAAGCACCAATTGATTCAGGCTGCTGTTGAGGCATGCAAAGACGATGCCCATCAACACGATCTGTCGCATGGTGATATCGCTTAAATCATCTTTGACACCAAAATTCTTCACAAACAAAACTCTTGCCAAAAGAGGTGCCAGCCCATTGATGAATGCCAATTCAAAGCCGAGGGCGAATTGATTTGGGAATGTGAACCAAATAGCCGATATCAAGGAAGCAATGCCGACGCCAAGAGCACCTACACCTACCCAACCTGCAATGAGTACCAATAAAAATTGAAACCCGCTCGGCAAATGGACCCAATCTAAACCGGGCACTGAGTTTAAAAACGATGTCAGAGCACTGTTGATGAGGTCTATCAAGCCATAGGCGGCTACAACGAATAAAAATGTTCCCAGCTTGCTTGTCAGTATTTTTTTAATCATGAGGAAAGGTTTTGCCAGGCGCTTATTTTTTCTAAAAGCTTATTAATATTAAATATTGCAAATCGAATGGCGACCTTGTTGACCAAGGTCTCCCGCTGGAATTTAGACCAGGGATGCCTTCACGAGGGCTTTGGAAAGGGCGTTGATGTACTGATGACCTTCGGCCGTCAGCTTGAGGTATTTGGAACGTCGGTCATCGGTGTCTGTTGTTGTGCAGACATACCCCGATCGCCTCAACAACATTAAATGCTTGTGGATCGTGGCAGGCGAAGCCAATGACTTTTGGGTAATTAAGTTTCTGACAGTTAAGGGTTGCGATTGAAATTCATTCAACGCAATTTCATCCAATATCAACCTAGAGAGGTGGCTTATCTTGGGATATTTCTCAGAAGCAACAATGGCTTTTTCCAAGTTGACGAAATTGAGATAGGGGTTCACTAATGCTCCTTGTACTTCCGGACATTGCTAATGCGTATCAATTTTTTGAACACCCAACTGTATGACAATTTGTTCGGCCTGTGCGGATCAAGGCTCAGGAAGATTCAGCAATTTAGATGAAATCAATATCACTGCGACTAAAAACAAAATGTGGTGCGGCTGGCGGGGATCGAACCCACGACCCTTGGCTTCGGAGGGTCCGACTTCCGATTGGGTTTCGGAGACAGTCAGTCTGGATTTCCAATGGTTCTGTGGGGGAACTGTGGGATGTCTTGGTGGGTTTTAGAAAACACAGTGATCAACTCAACAACACGTATCCCTTTTGAACCAAATACTGTCTGAACTTGATGATGTTGAAGTGGTCTGACATATTGCCGTCAGATCTCGTTTGGGCTTCTTTGTAACACTGCGCTTTGTCAGCTTTGTATTTCTCCGGATCAATAGATGGAAGTGTCAAAGGATTGTAATTACCAGAACTTGTGACACTGTCCGAAGACAAGCTTCCCACGATGGAACATCCCTGAAGAGCCAGGAGGATGAACACAAGTAGGGTCAGTCTCATATTTATTGTTTAAATATTTATTATAGAAATTATAATAAAACAAACTCATTATGAACCTCTTATTTAACATTGCCCAGAAGATTCACACCATGAAAGCAACACTTATGGATAGAACTACTCACAAAGGACTTGGGTCCATCGGTACACCATAAAATTAACCCACCCTAAAACATAGGTCTAAGGCTCTATAAGCCAAGAACCCATGCCTTGACAGCCCCGAAAACAGGGGGTTGATTGAGGTCCCAATTCAGAGCGGGTAGAGATTTCGGGTCAAACCAACCGTATTTTTAAATAGACGATCATTGATTCTGGTAATCAATCCAAAGATGGGTTTTCTATGGTTCTGGTCTGTTGACTCAGATATTTACTAGACAGCCACCGTCTCGTCACGCCGGCTCCCGTTTAAAACGGCATTTTTTGAGTGTTAAATTGATATTCTTAAATATTATATTAAATTAGTTATTGATTACCTAAAAGAATAATGATTTATATGGTCTATGGGTTTTTAAAGCGAGTGGCTACTGCCTACCTAAACGAGCTAGGCAATGACGGAATTTAGTGGGGGTTTAATCTATTTTGGATGGGCTCTGGGGGCTTGAAATACGTAAATTTGAGGTCTGGGAGGTGGAAAAGGGCGGGGATAACAGGTCGAAGTTTTAAGTATTCTTATAAAGAGCGCCTGTGTTATCCCCAAATTTGAGTGGATTTAAACCCGTACCGAGCGTTGATGGCATCCCATGGGTTCTTACGCTGTTCCTCCAAAGCAACTAAGTGAGTCATCCGTTGAACTGACTCAGGATCAATTTTGTAAAAATATTTCTTGCCGCCACTGGGGGTCTTCTCAGACCTTGGTTTCATGGTTTTAATTCCGACAAGTCCTAGAAAAACACCAAGCTGCATCGCAGGTTTGGTTCTGATATCTACTCTGATATTGATATCCATCTGCCGCTCTATGACGCCCTTAAGCTTCAAGCAAATCCGAGTGAATTCCTTGAGGTCAGAACTTGTAAATTCCATACCAGTAACAAACTCATTTTTGAAAAAAATGGGTGTTGAAGATAATATTCCATGCAGCAGATAAGGTGCAGCTTGTTCGTCAGCCAATACTGTTAGGTGTCCGACGTCAGCGTGAGGCAGCAACTTGTTTTGTGTTTGTTGTTGCGATGGAATGTATTAAATAGAATATTGATTTATTTGAATGCATTCACGATAAATGAAAGTATTTCGTGCTAATAGCTATTGCAAATAAACATTATTGAAGGAATAATTAGTATCATGAATACTGAGATATCTGAAATATTTAAATATATCTTTTAATACACAGACATGAAGAACACAAAAGACCTGCCGCATGTGCAACTCAAAGAGATTCCTCGCACCTTGCGGCCAAGGGTGCCCATGGCGCCAGAGCGACAAAATGAGTTCCTGCTAGAGCTGCGCAAAGCCAAGAGTGGTTGGTACGG
>CAIMUZ010000172.1 GCA_903844775.1 uncultured Burkholderiales bacterium
CATGGACTCACGCGACACCAAACCCATCTTGCCGCCCAGTGTGGCTTTGGGCGCACGCCAGGCAAAAAGTGTCAAAGAAACGCCGACCACCACCGCCAAGAAAATCAGAATGAAGACGCCTCGCTTGGGGTCGGAGGCAAACGCATGAACCGATGTGAGAACACCTGAACGAACCAAGAAGGTGCCCAATAACGAGAGCGAGAAAGCGCCGATGGCCAACAGCACCGACCACGCTTTGAAGCCACCTCGCTTGTCTGTCACCATCAGTGCGTGAATGAGGGCTGTGCCAAACAACCAAGGCATGAGCGATGCGTTTTCGACCGGATCCCAAAACCACCAACCGCCCCAGCCCAATTCGTAATAGGCCCACCATGAACCCAAGGCAATGCCTGCCGTCATGAAAATCCAAGCCACAATGGTCCAGGGCCGAGACCAACGCGCCCATGCTGCATCCATTCGGCCGGACAACAAAGCAGACACTGCAAAAGCAAAGGCCACAGAAAAACCCACATAGCCCATGTACAACATGGGCGGGTGAATGACCAGGCCAGGATCTTGCAGCAAGGGGTTCAAATCTTTACCGTCTAAAGGCGCCGGTAACAAACGCTCAAACGGACTGGACGTGATCAAGATGAACATCAGGAAGCCGGTTGAGACCAAGCCCAAAATGCCAATCACGCGGGCCACCATGGCCAAGGGCAATGTTCTAGAAAAAATGGCAACGGCCAGAGTCCAACCGGACAACATCAGCATCCACAGCAACAAGGATCCTTCGTGGCCACCCCACACTGATGCAAACTTGTATTGCGTAGGAAGCAGCGAATTGGAATGCCCCGCGATGTACTTGATCGAGAAGTCATCGGTCAGTGCACCATGCGCCAGCACAGCAAAAGAGAAGGCGATCAACAAAAATTGAAGCGTAGCTGCAGGTTTTGCCAATGCTTGCCAGCGTTGGTTGTCATTGATGGTTCCGGCAAGCGGCAAGACGCCTTGAACCAGCGCCACACACGCAGCCAGAATCAGGGCAAAGTGACCAATTTCAACAATCATTCAAAACTCTTTTCAATTATTTAGCTGGCATCACAGATTGTGCTGCCTTCGCAGCAGCGGCCTCATTCAGTGCATGTTGTGCCTCTGGTGGCATGTAGTTTTCGTCGTGCTTGGCCAAAACCTCGGCGGCTGAAAACAACTGACCCTCCGACAATTTGCCCTGGGCCACAACGCCCTTACCTTCTTTGAACAGATCAGGCAATATACCTTTGTAAGTGACTGGTACTTCGTGGGCAAAATCGGTGACAACAAATTGAACGTTCTCGCCATCTTTGATCAAGCTACCCTCTTTGACCATACCACCCACACGAAACGCTTTGCCCTTGGGCGCTTCGCCTTTGTAAACTTGCGTGGGTGTAAAAAAGAAAACCAAATTGCTTTGAAAAGCATTCAAGACAAAAGCGCCAGCGATGGCCAAAGCGGTCACGCCCGCCGCTATCAATAAAAATCGTTGATGTCTGGATTTCATGAGGACCAATCCTTGCTGTTTGTTTCTGCCGCCAATTCATTTGCAACTTGGGTCAGGGCTTGTGCACGCGCATTTTTAACCCATGCCATTTCCACACCCATGCACAGCGCCGTGACACCGAAGCTACCCCAAACATAAAGACCATAGCCACCCATGGCCCAAAAATCATTCCAACTGTTCCAAATCATGCTTTGGCACCTCCCTCAGAGATCTTCATCATTTGGGCTTTGACCTCCGGCAAGTCGGCCACCCATTGGGTATGTCTTTCGCGAATCAAAATAATGCTTCGCACTCGGTAAAGGGCCAGAGCCACGGCATACA
>CAIMUZ010000173.1 GCA_903844775.1 uncultured Burkholderiales bacterium
ACCTCTCCTCATTTGTTTATGGCCCTGAAATGGTTGGGCGCCGCTTACCTGTCCTGGTTGGGTTTTAGAATGGTCTTTGCCAAGCCGGGTGAGGGGCCATCGATCAAGATCACCCCCGGTCAATATTTCAAAGAAACCATGTTCATCACCTTGCTCAATCCCAAGGCGATCATGTTTTACTTTGCTTTTTTCCCCCAATTCATTGACCCTGAGCGGCACCAAGGAATGATTACTTTTGTATTCATGGCGGCTAACATTGCCGTTTTGGGTTTCCTGTACTGTTTTGGCGTTGTGGTCATCACCCACAGGATGGCAACACGCCTTAGAGCCAACCCCAAAGTGTCTGGGCTCTTGCAAAAAATTGCCGGCTTGTTCTTAATCGGATTTGGTCTGAAATTGGCCTTGGGCAAATAATCGCACCAGCGAGAAAATAAAGAGTCACAAATGGCAAAGATATTCTGTGTTGCAAATCAAAAAGGCGGCGTTGGCAAGACCACATCAGCGGTTAACTTGGCCGCCGGCTTGGCCAAAGTGGGGCAACGTGTTTTGTTGGTTGACCTCGATCCACAGGGCAATGCAACCATGGGCTCAGGTGTTGACAAAAGGCAGTTGGTACTCAGCGTCTATGACGTTTTATTGGAGTCGGCCAGCATCAAAGAGGCGGCCACTTTTTCTGAGAAATGTGGTTATCACGTGCTGGGCGCGAACCGCGAATTGGCTGGTGCCGAGGTTGAATTGGTTGATCTTGAAAGACGCGATCAGCGTTTAAAGTTGGCGCTGGATGTTGCTGACTCTGATTTTGATTTTGTTTTAATCGACTGCCCACCGTCTCTTTCAATGCTCACTTTGAATGGCTTGTGTGCGGCAAACGGCGTGATCGTACCCATGCAATGCGAGTATTTTGCGCTGGAAGGGCTCACTGATTTGGTGAACACCATCAAGCAGGTTCATGCCAATTTGAACCCCGATTTGAAAATCATAGGTTTGTTGCGCGTCATGTTTGACCCTCGAATTACATTGCAGCAACAGGTCAGCGAACAGTTGAAGGCGCACTTTGGCGACAAGGTTTTTAACACCGTCATTCCTCGCAATGTGCGCTTGGCAGAAGCCCCCAGCTATGGCTTGCCTGGGGTGGTGTTTGACCCATCGGCCAAAGGAAGCCAGGCATTTGTGGAATTTGCCAAGGAGTTGGTGCAACGCATTCCAACACTCTGAGTGCGTCATTGAGTCTGTATGAAAAAGCTGAATGTTCTTATATTGCCGGGATGGCAAGGAAGTGGGCCCTTACATTGGCAGATGCGCTGGGTTTATTTGCATGGCTTTCAAGTGGTTGAACAGCATGACTGGCATCGGCCGCTTCGTGGCGACTGGTTGGCCCGATTGGACGATGTCGTGTCTGATTTAAGCGGACCGATTTACTTGGTTGCACACAGCTTAGGCTGCATTCAAGTTGCTGCTTGGGCGCAAGTTTCTGTGCAGTGTCACAAGGTCCAAGGCGCGCTGTTGGTGGCGCCAGGTGATGTAGAGGTGCCCCATTTGCAAGATGTTTTTTCAAGCTGGCAGCCGATTGAGTTGAAGCGCTTGCCTTTCAACTCTTTGTTGATAGGAAGCGAAAACGACCCCTATTGCACAACTGAGCGAGCCCAATTTTTTGCGAGCGCGTGGGGTTCTGAATGGTTAAATTTGGGCAAACGCGGTCATGTGAACGCTGAATCAAATTTGGGTGACTGGCCTGAAGGCCACGCCTTGTTGAATGAATTGATGAAAGAAAAAAAACATGGTCACTAAAAAACCAAAGGGCTTAGGCCGAGGGCTTGAAGCTTTATTGGGCCCTAAGGTGCAGGACGAACCCAGCTCGCCTCAGGCTGTTGAGGCGGCAGCCAATCGAACACCCAACAGTTTGTCTTTGAACGAGTTGGTGCCAGGCATGTACCAACCTCGAACACGAATGGACGAGGGCGCACTCTATGAGTTGGCAGAGTCCATCAAGGCTCAAGGCATCATGCAACCCATCTTGGTTCGCAAGTTAAGTGATGGCCCCAATGCCGGCAAGTATGAAATCATTGCAGGGGAACGGCGTTTTCGCGCATCGCGACTGGCGGGTTTGAGCGATGTGCCAGTTTTGGTTCGCGATGTGCCCAATGAGGCGGCGGCGGCCATGGCCTTGATTGAGAACATTCAACGCGAAGACCTCAACCCGCTTGAAGAGGCGCATGGTTTACAGCGCCTGATCAAAGAGTTTGGTCTCACCCACGAAACGGCGGCCCAAGCCGTGGGACGCTCGCGAAGTGCTGCAAGCAATTTACTTCGACTGTTGCATTTGGCCGAGCCCGTGCAAACCATGCTGATGGCAGGCGACATTGACATGGGCCATGCTCGCGCCTTGCTGGGTTTGG
>CAIMUZ010000174.1 GCA_903844775.1 uncultured Burkholderiales bacterium
AAAGTGGACACCGGCTTCCAGCATTTCGCGCATGGTAACTGACATGTTGTTTCTCCGAAGGTTGGGTCTAAAATCCGGCTCACACATCGGATGTTTGAGATGGCCTGTGAGGGCTTGGTTCAAACAGCCAACACCTTGAAGGAGCCGGTTTGCGATTTACTTGCAGGGAAATTCCTGCTAAGCCTGTCGAGTATAGCATCCCAAATTGTCATTTTCCCAGCCCTTTTACAGCCCATCCCCCTTCACCTGCCCTCCCAAATTGGAAGCCATCACCATGCGCCCAGACCTGATTGCCACCCTTCAAGCCATTGCCCAAAAAGAAACCAGTCCTCAGGCTGAATGGGAAAAGAGCCATGAAATTGCCCGAAGCGCAGCTTGCGACAACGTATTTTTAAACCTAAGCCCAGCTGCCGGCCCCTCTGCGCTGCAGGAAAAAAGCCTTGTCAATTCCCCTCTCAAAGGCCTGGCTTTCACGGTCAAGGACTTGTTTGACGTGGCAGGCCAAGCCTCATTGGCTGGCAGCACGGTACTGCAAGGCGCACCCAGCGCACTAGCGGACTGCCCCGCTGTGGCCCGACTCCATGCAGCTGGTGGCGCCAATCTGGGCAGAACCAACATGGTTGAATTTGCGTTTTCTGGGGTGGGTAACAATCCCCATTTCGGCACGCCGTCCGCTTGGGATGCGAGAACCAACAAGCCCGTTCTCAGCCATGGCAAAGGCCATGCACCGGGCGGCTCGTCTTCGGGCGCGGGTGTCTCGGTGGCCACGGGCGCTGCCTTCATTGGCCTGGGCTCTGACACCGGAGGCTCCATTCGCATTCCAGCAGCCTTGAATGGTTTGGTGGGATTTAAAAATACCGCTCGCCGAGTGCCCACGCTCGGTGCCGTGCCTTTGTCCACCACCATGGACACCGTGTGCGCCATGACTCGCAGCGTGCGAGACGCGGTGTTGGCGCATGAAGTATTGGCCGCTCGCTCGGTGGCGCGTTCAACTCGACCTCTTGCGAGCTATCGATTGGCCGTGCCCACCAGCCTGATGTTGGACGGCATGGAGGCCGGCGTGCAGAAGGCCTGGGAGCGAAGCCTGTCGCACCTGTCCAAGGCCGGCGCTCAGATTATAGAAATCAAGCTGCCTAAGATCAATGAACTCGCTGGCCTGCTGGCCACGGGCGGCTTCAGCGCTGCTGAAAGTTACACATGGCACCGGCACCTTTTAGAGAAGTCTGAAGCCAGCTACGACCCTCGCGTGGCAGCGCGAATTTTGCGCGGCGCCACCATGAAAGCGCACGAGTATTTGGATTTACAGACAGGCCGTGCGGCATGGATTGCGCGCATGCAATCTGCTTTGAATTCATTTGACGCCGCCCTCTCTCCCACCGTGCCGATCTATGGCCCCACTCTGGAAAGCGTGGCGCCCGGCAAAGAAAGAGACGAGGCATTTTTTGCGGCCAATGGTTTATTGCTCCGCAACACCAGCGTGATCAATATGCTCGATGGCTGCGCCTTGTCATTGCCCATCCATCAGGACGGCGAGCTGCCCAGCAGCATGATGGTTTGGCAAGGCCCCATGAAAGACGATGCAGTGTTGAATATTTCGCTGGCCATCGAAGGCGCTTGAGACCCCAGCCGCAACTTATCCGCGACCCGCAAACGGCATCTTCGTGGCCATGACGGTGTGAAACATCACATTGGCTTCCAAAGGCAAGCTGGCCATGTAAACCACCGACTTGCCCACAAACGCGACGTCCATCAAGGGCTCGGCCTTGATTTCTAGGTTGGCTTGCGGCACGCCTTTGGCCATCCTCATGGCCATGGGTGTCCCAGCATTGCCCACGTCAATTTGACCCACGGCAATGTCGTACTGACGGCCATCCAAGGATGCGGTTTTGGTCAAGCCAGAGACCGCATGCTTGGTGGATGTGTAAGCGATAGAAAATGGACGGGGGGTGGTGGCTGAAATTGAGCCATTGTTGATGATTCGGCCGCCCATCGGCTTTTGGTCTTTCATGACACGGAAGGCTTCACGAATGCACAAGAACATGCCCGTTAAGTTGGTGTCAACCACGCCCTTCCACATTTCCAAACTGAGTTCGGGCAAGGGAATTGCAGGCGTGCTCACCCCCGCGTTATTGAACAGCAAATCGACACGGCCAAATGATTTGACGCACTGCGCAAACAAATTGGCAACAGAGTCTTCTTGTGTCACATCAGTGGCCACCGCCAGCACCGAACAGCTCGGGCTCATGGCCTTAGCTTCTGCAGCAACTTCCTCTAAATTGGTCAGGCGTCGACCCGCCAACACCACCGTCCAACCATCTTGAATGAGCGCCAGTGCTGTGGCCCTGCCAATGCCAGAACCTGCGCCAGTCACGATGGCAATTTTTGAAGTTTGTGTCATGCGTTTTGTCTCCCAGAAAAGTTTATTGTTAGATCCGTGAATTGAAAATAATGCTTGTCATCAATCAGCGACGCGACTTGCGCGCTTGACTTGTTTTTTTCTTGCCTGCCGCTTTTGAAGGTACGCCCTTAGGGCCCGACTTACCGTGGCGATTGGGTGAACTTAAGGGGTCCATTTTCCTGGCATGACCCTTCGCGCCCGGCTTGGCCATGGCCTTGTCGCGCAATTGACGAGGGCTAAATTCTTCTGCAGGGTTGACCAAACGGAAATCAATTTTTCGGCCATCCAAATCAACCCGACTCACCTGAATTTGAACGCGCGTGCCAATGGCATAACGAATACCCGTTCTTTCGCCGCGAAGCTCTTGCCGCGCTTCATCAAAACGGAAATATTCACCTCCCAATTCAGTGATGTGAACCAGGCCCTCTACATACAAAGAATCTAGGGTGACAAATATTCCAAAGCCAGTGGCCGAGGTGACCACGCCTGAATATTCCTCACCCAAATGCTCGCGCATGAATTTGCATTTGAGCCAGGCTTCCACATCGCGACTGGCTTCATCGGCGCGGCGTTCATTGGCACTGCAATGCAAACCCGCAGCCTCCCAAGCTTGCTGCTCGACCGGCGACATCTTGATGCGGGGCGCATCGTCCATTTGTGCGCCTGCTTTATTTTTTTGCAAACGCTTGGCCAATTTAGCATGCGCCTCGCCTGGCAAGGGCAAGGCAGGCAATTGGTATTTTTTGTGTGCCAAGATGGCTTTGATGACACGGTGCACCAACAAGTCCGGGTATCGACGGATGGGGCTGGTGAAGTGCGTATAAGCCTCGTAAGCCAAGCCAAAGTGACCACTGTTGATGGGCGTGTAAATGGCCTGTTGCATGGAGCGAAGCAACATGGTGTGGATTTGTTGCGCATCTGGCCGATCTTTGGTGGCCTGTGCAATGTGTTGAAATTCGCTGGGCTTGGGCTCATCACTGACGGTGTAGGGCAAACCAAGCGACTTCAAATAGTTGCGCAGCAGATCTTTCTTCTCGGGCGTGGGACCTTCGTGGACACGGAACAGTCCGGGGTGCTTGCTGTTTTGAATAAAGTCAGCACTGCAAACGTTGGCCGCCAACATGGCTTCTTCAATAAGACGGTGCGCTTCGGTCCGAACGCGCGGCACAATTTTTTCAATGCGGCCGTTGTCGTCACAAATGATCTGTGTTTCGGTGGTTTCAAAGTCCACTGCGCCACGCACGGCACGCGAGCCCAACAACGCACGATAGACATCGTGCAAGTTAAGCAAGTCATTGACACGTGCTTTGCGCTTATTGGCTTCAGGGCCTTTCGTGTTCGCCAAAATTGCCGCAACTTCTGTGTAAGTAAAGCGCGCATGGCTGAACATGACTGCCGGATAAAACTGGTAAGCGTGAACATCACCCTTGGCCGTGATCAGCATGTCGCAGACCATGCACAAACGCTCAACATCAGGGTTCAATGAACACAAGCCATTGGAGAGTTTTTCCGGCAGCATGGGAATCACACGGCGTGGGAAATAGACACTGGTGGCACGGTCGTAGGCGTCAATGTCGATGGCACTGCCAGTTTCAACATAGTTGCTCACATCGGCAATGGCCACCAACAAGCGCCAGCCTTTGGCTTTGCCAATTTTGGCGGGCTCACAATAAACTGCATCGTCAAAGTCGCGCGCATCTTCACCATCAATGGTGACCAGCGGGATGTCGGTTAAATCAATGCGGTCTTTTGAATCTTGAGGGCGGACTTTGTCTGGCAACTCGCGCGCCAAATTCAAACACGCCGCAGAAAACTCGTGCGGCACGCTGTACTTGCGAACGGCAATGTCGATCTCCATGCCGGGATCGTCTATTTCACCGAGCACTTCTTTCACGCGACCCACGGGCTGCCCAAACAATGCGGGAGGCTCAGTGAGTTCAACCACCACCACTTGACCTGGCTTACCCGTGCCGATGCCAAGCTTTGGAATGAGAATGTCTTGACCGTAACGCTTGTCTTCTGGCGCGACAATCCATATGCCACCTTCATTGAGCAATCGACCAATGATGGGCTGTGCCGGGCGTTCAATGATTTCAACCACGCGACCTTCGGGCCTGCCTTTGCGATCTTGTCGAACGATTCGAACCTTGACGCGATCCTTGTGCAACACAGCGCGCATTTCGTTGGGCGGCAAGAAAATATCGCCATCACCATCGTCACGAATTAGGAAGCCATGGCCATCTCGATGGCCTTGAACACTGCCTTCGATTTCATCCAGCAGTCCAGAGGGGTGGCTAATTTTTTTGATATACAATCCTTTTTGATCCTGAGAGCCCAGGTGGCGGAATTGGTAGACGCACTAGTTTCAGGTACTAGCGAGTAACTTCGTGGGGGTTCGAGTCCCTTCCTGGGCACCAAGTTTAATCAAAGCTGCACCCAAGGCAGCTTTTTTTTCGTGCTTATTTTGCAAATTTCTCATTGTGATTCTTTACAAATTGTCATGCACTTGCATTAGTGATTTGACGTTTCATTGAATTTGCCAAGCAGAGTTCATTAGATTGGCAAGCAGCTTTCATCAGATTGGCAAGCCAATCAAATCGTGTCCTTGAACGCCGACAATTTTGACGCGAATCAATTCACCTGCCTTGTAAGTTTTGCTGATCTTCTCAGGTGGCAACAACTTCACCACACCATCAATTTCTGGTGCATCGGCATAAGTACGGCCCACGCCCCCTTTTTTGCCCAAGGCGATGGCTTTGTCAACCAAGACTTGCATGGTGGCACCGATTCTTTGTTGCAAGCGCTGCACCGAGACCTCTTCGACCACCGACATGAAACGTGATTTCCGTTCTTCCCTGATTTCTTGCGGCAACATGCCAGGCAGCTCATTGGCCAGTGCACCTTTGACGGGGCTGTAGGCAAAGCAACCCGCTCTGTCAATTTGGGCTTCGCGCACGAAGTCAAGCAGATGCTGAAACTCGGCCTCTGTTTCACCAGGGAAGCCTGCGATGAAGGTACTGCGTATGACCAATTCAGGGCAAATCTCACGCCATTTTTGAATGCGTTCTAAATTCTTCTCGCCACTGGCGGGGCGCTTCATGCGCTTGAGCACATCGGGGTGGCTGTGCTGCAAGGGCACATCCAAATAAGGCAAGATCAAACCCGTGGCCATCAGCGGCAAGATTTCGTCCACACTGGGGTATGGGTAGACATAGTGCAAGCGAACCCATGCGCCATGTTTTTGCGCCATTTCGCCCAAGGCTTGAACCAGTTCAAACATGCGCGTTTTGACAGGACGGCCTTCCCAAAAGCCCATGCGATATTTCACATCGACACCATAGGCTGAGGTGTCTTGGCTAATGACCAGCAACTCCTTCACACCCCCCTCAAACAAGGCCTGCGCTTCTTTCAGAACATCGCCAATGGGGCGCGAAACCAGATCGCCACGCATGGAAGGAATGATGCAAAAAGTACAGCGGTGATTACAACCTTCGCTGATTTTTAAATAGGCGTAGTGGCGTGGCGTGAGCTTGAGGCCCGCATCGCCAAACGAATTGGGTACCAAATCTAAAAACGGGTCGTGTGGCTTGGGCAAATGTGCATGCACTGCGTCCATCACCTCTTGTGTGGCGTGCGGGCCAGTGACCGCCAAAACACTGGGATGCATTTCGCGCACCATGTTGCCCCCACTTTCGGCCTCCCTGGCACCCAAACATCCTGTGACTATGACTTTGCCGTTGACACTCAAGGCTTCTGCAATCGTGTCTAGACTTTCCTTCACGGCATCGTCAATGAAGCCGCAGGTGTTGACGATCACCAGATCGGCACCTTCGAATGTTTTGGAAGTTTCATAGCCTTCAGCACTGAGTTGCGTCAGGATAAGCTCGGAGTCGGTGAGTGCTTTGGGGCAGCCCAAGCTGACAAAGCCAACTTTGGGGGCGGCTTGAGTGGCTGCGCCAGCGGATGCAATTTCATTCATGGGTCTATTGTCCCAGTAATTCAGTCACCAGAAGCCCCCCAGATCGCAGGAAATTAGGGCTTCAAGCCAAAAGCGCTGAGGAATTGAGCAGTTTGCTTCTGCATTTGCTCTTGCATTTGCGACATGATATTTTGAGACTGGTGCCCCATTTTGGACTGCATCATCATGAGGGACTGAAGGTTGCTTTCGAGGTAAGCACCCATGTGTCCCTGCATCGAGTGCCCGTAAAAGCGAATGATGTTGGCCAAAACCGCCTCGGTGAACATGGGCGAACCCGCAGATTCCTCTTCCAAGATAATCTGCAGCAACAGGCTTCGGGTGAGGTCTTCGCCAGATTTGGCATCGCGCACCACAAATGACTGCCCTTCCATCACCAACTGCTTGATTTCAGTGAGCGTGACATAACTGGAAGTCTGGGTGTCATAAAGCCTTCGATTGGGGTACTTTTTAATGACGCGCTGCCGCTTGGACTCGGCTGAAGCTGCACCCGCGTGAGCGGTCTGAGCAGCATCCGCTGGATTCGATGAAGCGGCAGTTTTTCGGACCATGGTGTCAATTTCTTAAAATTTAAGGGTGACAGTCAACAATATGCTGCACCGCAATAGATTCTAAAGACATCCCCCTCACAATCCATACAAGGATTTACCCTCAATCCATTGGGGCAATCAATTGGGGTCAGATCAACATTGTTTTCACATCAATGCTACTGTTGCGCCATGAAAATTGAAAAATTCCTTGTTTTAGTTTTACTGATGTGGAGCCAATCTGCCATGGCCATTGAAGAGCCCCACTTCAAAGTCATTTCAAAAATTGGCCCCTTTGAGGTTCGCCAATACGCCCCCATGTTGGTCGCCGAGACGATGGTGGAAGGCGATATGGACGAGGCTTCCAACCGCGGCTTTCGAAGAATTGCTGACTACATTTTTGGCAACAACCAATTGGCTCAAGGCGGCAGCGCGGCCAAAATTGCCATGACAGCACCCGTCACCGTAGAACCACAGTCTGAAAAAATTGCGATGACCGCACCCGTCACGATGAGCGCTGCAAGCGCAGACTCTGTGATGACAGCCAGCAACAAGTGGCGTGTACATTTTGTGATGCCGTCGCAATACACCCTTGCCAACATTCCTCAACCCAAAAATTCTGAAGTGAAGTTGCGCGAAATTCCGGGTAAATTTTTTGCCGTCAACAGCTATACAGGCTTCAACACGCAAGCCCGCGTGCAGGCCAAAACAGATGAATTGTCTGCCTGGGTCGCAACTCAAAAAATGAACACTCTGAGCAGCCCTCAACTTTCTCGCTATGACCCGCCCTGGACTTTGCCCATGCTTCGCCGCAATGAAATCATGATTGAAATTGAGGCAGTGAAAGCTAACAACTGATTCAAATCACAAAGACTACTTTTAAAAGATCGTTGAATTTTGCATCGATGCTCAGATTGTCGTTTGACAAAGTCGCCATTGTGGTCTGCTTGGCTTTAACAACAGCCTCACTCAACGGGCTGCTGCATTCGAAATTCTCGCCACAGCAAAAATAAGCCACTCATCACCACGATGCATGCGCCTATGACGACTGCACTGTCGGGCATTTGACCAAACACCAACCACCCCGCCAAGGTCATGTAAATAATTTGTTGGTATAAAAAAGGTCCTAATACGGCTGCCGTTGCATACCGATGCGCCAATGCAGAAGCCGAATGGCCCAATCCGCCCGTCAGGCCTGCGAGGACAATCACGCCCCAAGTCAGCCAGCCTTCTGGCATCTGCCACTGCCACAAGGCAAACGGTGCCAACAACAAAGAAGGCACAGCTGCAGATGCCAATTGCGTGGTGATGGGGTGGTCGCTACTGGCCAAGCGGCGCGTCATTAAATTGAATGCAGCGTAAAGCATGGCATTCAAGATGATTAGAAAAATGGCGGGATGAAAACCATGACCCCCAGGTCGGATGATGACCAACACCCCGACAAATCCAGAACCAATGGCCATCCAACGTTGTCTGTCTAATTTCTCATGGAGAAACCAAGCGGAGATCAGGGCAATGATCAGGGGCGTTGAAAACAAAATAGCGGCCGACTCTGCCAGTTGCAAATATTGCAAAGCAAAAAAATTCAAGCATGTCATCGTCGCCAAAATGACGCCACGCAGCAATTGCAGCTTGGGATTTTGAATGTGAAACGACTCTTTGTTCATGCTGGGCATGAAGATGGCCGCGGTTAGCAATGTGTGCAACAAGAACCGTAACCACACCACCTGAAGCACAGGCAAACTTTGCACCAACCACTTGGCACTTGCATCTAATATTGCAAACAACAGCGTTGTGACGGTAACAAGGGCAATGCCGATTCGACGATTTTGAGCTGTGTCGCTATGAAGATTGGACATTAAAATAGCTTAGCAGATCCGACATCAAAATGCTGAATCAGCGTTCTGCAAGACAGAATTACTTTTTAATGTCAAAGCCCGTGTAACCGTTGTTCGCAATCGCCGTGCACTCCTCCCTGTAGCGTCCAACACCCCCCACATAGGGCATGAACACGCGGGGTTTCCCTGGCACATTGGCACCCATGTACCATGAATTGGCATTCAGAAATAAAGTGGCACTGGCAAGTTGGTTGACATGCGCTACCCAGTTATTTTCAGCTGCCTGTGTCGCTTCAATCTGAGCGCATGAGTTTGCAGTCAAATGCTGAATGCAATCACTGATCCACTCCACATGCTGTTCAATTGAAACAATCACATTGCTTAAGACAGAAGGGCTGCCAGGTCCTGTGACCATGAATAGATTAGGAAAGCCAGCGGTCATCAGACCTAAATAAGTAAGCGGCCCTGCACGCCACTTTTCTGCCAAGGTGAGTCCGCTAGAGGTTCGAATGTCAATATTCAAGATGGCACCAGTAATGGCATCAAATCCGGTTGCATAAATAAGCGCATCCAATTTGTATTCAGCAACGCTGGTCTTCACACCTGCTTCTGTAATTTCTTGAATGGGCGTGCTTCGAATGTCTACCAGGGAAACATTGTCTTTATTGAAGGTTTCAAAGTATTGGGTATCTAAGCACAAGCGTTTGGTACCAATGTAAATATCTCTAGGTGTCAGTTTTTCAGCCAATTCAGGGTTTTTCACGCGCGACTGAATTTTTCTGCGCGCAAAGTCTGCTGCTGTTTCATTGGCTGCAGCCAAAAGCATGATGTCTTTATATGTCCGCGTGTAAGCAGTTCCACCCGCTTGCCAACGAAATTCATAGGCAAGATCTCGTTCTTGGGGCGTCGCCTCGAGTGCTGACAGGGTTGGCAAGGGATAACTCGCCACACCTGTTGGGCTGACTTTTGCACGTTTTCTAAGGTCGATATAGTTTTGCTTAATTTCTTGAACTTCAGCTTCTTTCAAAGGTCTGTTGCCCGCAGGCAAACTGAAAGTAGGGGTTCGTTGAAAAACAAATAATTGATGCGCTTGCTTAGCGACTTCTGGAATAGTCTGAACGCCTGAAGAGCCCGTTCCGATAACACCCACGGTTTTCCCCGTAAAGTCCACCGGCTCATGGGGCCATAAGCCGGTGTGATATGTGCTCCCCTTGAATAGATCACGTCCTTTAATTTCAGGTGGTTTTGCTGCTGACAAACAACCCGTGGCCATGACACAAAACTGCGTATTAACTATTTGACCTTTATCCGTAGTGACGGTCCATCGACCGGTTGCCTCGTTAAAAATAGCCGAGCGGACACGGGTGTTGAACTGAACATCTCGCCTTAGGTCGAATCGATCAGCCACGTGGTTGATGTATCTCAGAATTTCTGGTTGGGTTGCATAGCGCTCTGTCCAATCCCACTCCTGCTGCAACTCTTCAGAAAAAGAATACGAATACTCCATGCTTTCAACATCGCAACGAGCGCCTGGATAACGGTTCCAAAACCAAGTTCCTCCGACATCACTCCCCGCCTCAATCACTTGAACCTGAAGACCCAAGCCACGCAAGCGATACAGCATGTAAAGGCCAGCAAAGCCAGCGCCCACAACAACCACGTCCACATTGGATTTCAATGCAGTTAATTCTTCGCTTGAGCCATGGGTTTGACCTGACATTTTTATCTCCGAAAATACTTAAATATTGCGAGCGCTCTGACATGCAGATTTAACAGCCAATGCCAAATCGCTGACAGCGGTGTCGGCCGTATCAAGCAAGTTCATCATTCGAATAAAGCCATGTGTCACACCTTCGTAACGGCAAAGCTCAACCTTCACGCCTTCTGACTTCAGCAAGTCTGCAAACATCTCGCCTTCGTCGCGCAAGACATCGTATTCAGCTGTTGCTATCCAAACAGGAGGGAATCTAGACCATGACTTTTCTTGTAAAGGTGAAATGCGCGGATCTAACCATAAAGACTCTTTTGCATAATGATTGAAAAACCAAGTCATGTCTTTGCTGGACAAGGGCAAATTGCTTCCGTAGGTTTTATAACTCTGGGTTCGCATCGGGCCATCTGTGACTGGATAGACCAATGCAAGCAGGGTCACGTCGATTTCTAATCGCAAGGCATTGACTGCAACAATGGCCAGATTGGCACCGGCACTGTCTCCACCTACGATCAATGGTAAGCGTGACTTTGAATATCGGGACCACAAGCCATCAGCCCATCGCATACTGTCTTCGGCATCTTCTAGACCTGCTGGAAAAGGAAACTCTGGCGCTAGTCGATAATCAACCAAGACAACAACACATTCGCTTCGTTTTGCAATATTACGGGCTAAGGTATCAAAATCGTCTAAGGCGCCCGCAACCCATCCGCCACCGTGCAAGTAAACGACAACGCCCAAAGGATTTTCTGAGGGCAGAAACAAGCGTCCACTGACTGAGCCAGATCGGGTAGGAATCTGGAGTTCAGTGACAGCGGTCAATTCTGGGCCTTTACCCAATGCAGCTCGGCTGGCGGCAACGATGGCACGTGCGTCTGATGGACTACCCGAAGATATTTCTGGCCGGCCTGGCTGAGCCAACATTTTTTCTAAGAAAGGATGCAAAGGCATTGGGTAACTCCATCATTCAAATGAAAATGAATGCTGCTTGCACGCATGGCAATGCAGCATCCACTCTCAAAGTTGCAATATTACTTCTTGCAATCTGAGCCCACAGGTGGCGCAACTTTGCTCATGGCTTGAATTTCTCTGACAGCAAAATCACCCTTGCCTTCAGCCACTTTGATGGCACGCGTGATGACCATGGAGCGAAGGATTTGGTGATCCGCTGCTCGCATTTCGACGTCACCCACAATGGTGGCTGTTTTCAAACCAGACAATGCCGCACGGACTGCTGCAGTGTCTGTTGATTTGGCGTTGGCGATGGCTTGGTGAATCAGTTCAAATGAAATATAGGTATCTGCATCTACAAACGTTGGCTTGCGCTTGAAGCGAGCTTCAAATGCTTTCACAAAAGCGGCGTTACGCTCACCAGGCATGGACCAATAATAGCTTTGAGCAGATACGATACCGGCGGTTGTGTCACCTTGAGCGTCAATCAACATTTCGTTGGTTGAGAATACGGAAAAAACCGTTTTGTATTTGGAAAATAAGCCAAAGGGTTGCTGTTGTTTGGCCAAAGTCACGCCTGCTGAACCTGGATAGAGAACCATCAAACCATCTGCTGGTTTGACCAGCAATTGAGAAATAAAGCTGCCAACGTCTGGCGCGCCTGGCGGAGAAAACACAACCTTCTGGACTTTGCCACCATTCTCTTCAACCAGTTGTGTGAATTTCTTTGCATAGTCGTGTCCCAACGCATAGTCGGCCATGTAAAGATCCCAAGTCTTTGCAGGATTCTCTTTCAGCAAAGAGCGCAGGCTGTTCACAAATGCCGAGTCGTTGTGACCGACTCGGAAATAATTTGCCTGACAGCTTTTGCCCGTCAAATCATCTGCGGCAGAAGTGGTATCGACGAAAATGGCGTTCATGGCGGCTAGCCTGGGTGAAAGCGCGAGCGACGTACTAGAGCTGCTCAAACCAGTAAAGATGTTAGCGCCTTGTTGCTCCACCAATCTATTGGCTGCAGCCAATGCAGCTGCTGGTGTACCTGCATGTGATTGCGATACAAGCTCATATTTACGACCTAAGACGCCACCTCTGGCATTCAGATTTTCAATGGCCAAAGTTGCACCATCTCTGATGAAAGGCGCGAACACGGCAAACGGACCTGAATCAAAATTGATCAGGCCTATCTTGACAGTTTCTTGCGCAATGGCACTACCCTGCATAACCACTGAGGCTATGGCTGCTGTGAGAAATTTACGAATCATGAAAGTCTCCTTAGTTAAATTAAAAAGCCAAGGCAGCTTGATGCTGCTCTTTATCTATGTTCTCTGTCAGGCCGCGGTCGATGATTTCGCCTTTGGCCATGACGACAAATCGCTGACTGACCCTGCGCACCAAATTCAAGTGCTGCTCCACCATCAAAAGTCCCGTGCCCTCGGCACGAATCTCATTGAAAATTCGGGCTAATTCATCCACCAAAACGGGGGACAAACCTTCAGAAGGTTCATCCAAAAGCAAAACGCGAGGGTTCCCCAGCAAAGCACGGCCAACCGCTAACATTTGTTGCTGACCACCACTCAAAGCGTTCCCCATCTTTTCCTGACGTTCTTCCAATACGGGAAAAAGTTTGAAAACAGAACGCATGTCCCAGCGACCTTGACGGCCCGTTGCAGCACCCAGCCGCAAGTTATCACCGACAGTCAGGTGGGGCAATATCATTCGACCTTGTGGGGAAATCGTCACCCCGTACTTAGCTGCCATAAAAGCAGGCTTGCTGTTCAAAATTTTCCCGTCAACCTCAAGGATGCCCTTGCTGATGGTGGTTCCGCCAAAGAAAGACATGATGAGGGTTGACTTTCCAGCACCATTTTTCCCAACCACCGCAACAGATTCACCCTCGTGAACTTCGAGATCAATATTGCGCAATACAACAGACTTTCCATACCCGGCACTCAAACCTTGAACTCGAATAAAGCTCATGAAAGTGCCCTCCAAAGGGCTGTATCTAATGAAGTCTTTGTCATCTGCATCAACAAGTTATTTGGAAAATTCCTCATGCGCTCGATCCAAGATAGGCAGAAATGACTTCTGGATGACCCCGAACTTCTGCGGGAGTTCCAGTGGTTAGCAATCTACCCAAGTCCAATGCAGTGATGGCATCGCAAAATTTAAAAACTGCTTCGACGTCATGCTCTACAACCAATGCCGTGACATTGCGTTGACGAACAACCGCCAACAAATGTTCAAATAGCTTGACAGTCTCAGCTGTCGACAATCCTGCTGCAGGTTCGTCCAGTAGCATGAGGCTGGGTTGTCCAACCAAGGCGAGCGCAATGTCAACCCGTCGCTGATCACCGTATGCAATGCTGTCTGCCATCAAGTCATACATGTCATTGAGTTCAAGCGTGTCCAAAATGCTGTGCAAATCCTTTTCTCCCAACTGAGTTGCAACCATCTCAAGTTGTTGACCCACCGTGATTCCAGGAAAAATACTGGTGCGCTGAAAAGAGCGCGACATTCCCATTCGACGTCGCCATTCAATAGGGCGTGACGTGATGTCAATGCCATTCATGAACACCCGTCCTTGCGTCGGTTTACATCGACCCGTGATAGCGTCCATCAATGTGGACTTACCCGCACCATTGGGGCCAATCACACCATGCAATACACCCTTTTGAGACACCGCCAGATTCACGGCATCTAAGGCTTTAACGCTGCCATACGACACACTGAGATCTTCAATTCGAAGCATGATGACGCCCCGTTAAGCGGTTAATCCCGCTTTGCACAAACCCCATAGCACCTTTTGGAAATGCCACTACGACGATCACCACGCCCAAACCTGTTAACAATTCAAGGTGTCCGCTGGCACCAAACTGATCCTGACCAATTGTGTAAAGAAGAGCACCCAAAATAGGCCCCGTCACGACCGTCGCCCCACCAATCAACATGGACACCAACGAGTTAGCGCCCGTTGTAAAGTCCAGTAACTCGGGCGATGCAAACGCAGAATGCAAACCCACCAGCAAACCAGAAACGGCAGCAATGAAACCTGCCAATCCAAAAGCCAGTACCCTTGGAACATAGGTATTGAAACCGGAGAAGCGCATCCGCTCTTCATTGGCCTTGGTAGCGCGCAAAATCTCTCCGGCCCGAGACTGGCCGACCCACCAAGCCAATAACATCACACCGCAAAGCGCCAGCCATGCCACCGTCCAAAAGTTAGCTGGACGCGCCAATTCAGCTTGCGTCATCCCAAAAAAGTTGCCACTCCAATTCAAGGTGAGGCCATCATCTGCCCCTGTCACCTCTCGGTAAGCGGTGAGCTTGACCACTGAATGCAGCATTTGGGCCAAGGCCAATGTCATCATGGCAAATGGTAGAGGTCTTGCGCGAACCAACACCATGCCAATGAGCAAGCTGATCAGCGTAGAGGAGGCCAGACAAAATACAGCTGCGCTAGTGACATCCCAATTGAAATGCATCACCGCAATGCCAAATAAATAGGTTGCACCGCCCGTAAAACCTGCTGCACCAAACATAATGAGACCACACTGATGGGCTAAAAATCCGATGGAAAGCGCAGCGATGCCCAGCGTGATGGCATTGATGAAAAGACCTAAATAGAAGGTACTTTTGATCAGGCTTGGAATGGCCAAACCAGACAGTACGATGATCAGTATGACCACATACAAAAAGATTTTGGAAGATCCAAGGGTGGAAAAAAGAGACGTGGACTTCATCATGCAACCCGCCCTTTTCCAAAACCTTGAGGGCGCCACAGTAAGACAAAGAACAACAGCAAGTAAGGCGTCATCACCGACATCAAAGGCGAGACAATGCTGCCAATGACTTGAATGAAACCATAGACCACAGAGGCCACAATGGCCCCGCCAATGCTGCCCAAGCCCCCCACCACGACAACGATAAGGCAACTGATCAGAATGTTAGCGCCCATGTTGGGGTCTACGGAGAGATAAGGGCCAGCCAAAACACCTGCCAGGCCTGAAAAACCAGTTCCCAAACAAACCACAAACAAACTCAACCGGTCTGTGTTCACACCCATCATGCGTGCCACCATTGGCAATTGACTCACGGCCCGCACATGCATGCCTGACTTTGTCCACTTCAACCAAGCAGCTAACAACGCACAAGTGCCAAAACCTACCAAAATCAAAAATAGCCGGTATGCCGGATAGGGTCGGCCGAACAGATCTACCGCGCCAGACAGTGCGGGTGGCATGGCCACAGAGAGGGGTGAAGTTCCCCAAGTTGTATTGACCACATGCCCCAACATTAGCGCAATGCCAAACGTGATCAAGGCCACATCCATGTGTGCTCTTTTTTGCAGCGGACGCAACACCGCGTATTCAAAAACAACACCCAGGCCCGCCAATAAAATTGGAACCACGGCCAAGGCCACCCAAAAGTTGAACCTTGCTGCCACTGCAAAACCAAGGTAGGCCCCTAGCATGTACAAAGCGCCATGCGCAAAGTTCATGACATCTCGCAAACCGAAGATGAGTGCCAAGCCACTTGCCAAAATGGTCAGTAGCGATGACAAGGCCAATGCATTGGCCAGTTGGATGACAGAAAAGCTTTGTAATAAATCCATAATTTCAGTTCAAGGCATATGGGGTTTCTACCTACCTCCATGGCCTCGATTTCTGCGCTTGATCCTAGGTTCGATCCTTCTCAAAATCAAATCAAATAATCTGAAGTATTGTTCAACATATACATCCTCTCAAATGGTCTACGGGATGACCAACTTTCAGATGGAGGGCGCCCTCTTCTTTGTGAAGAATCGTTCAGATAATTTAATTTGTCTCACCTTGAGCCATGCAGTACCCTCAAGCCGTATCTTTATCAAGAACATCACCTTCCGAGACTTGTCTATGCTCAAACACTTTATCTGCGGCATTGCCTGCACAGCTTCTATGTTGTGGTCAATGCACGCACAAGCGCAAAATTTCCCCATCAAACCGATCACCTTGGTTGCGCCGTTTCCAGCGGGTTCTGTCACTGACAGCGTGACGCGCATCGTGGCCAAAGCATTGTCGGAGTCAATTGGGCAAGCGGTCATTGTGGACAACAAGGCCGGTGCCCAAGGCACCATTGGCGCAGCCTTTGTGGCCAATGCCAAGCCCGATGGCTACACCCTCTTGATGGGCTCGTCCGTCATGTTTGTCGCCAAAGGCATGTTCAAAACACTCTCTTACGACCCGATGGAAAGTTTTGTGCCGGTGGCGGGATTGGGATCTACGGCCATGATGTTTTTGGTGGCGCAATCCTCGCCTCTCAAATCCATGGCAGACCTGGCCAAGGAAGCTAAAATTGCCAAGCAACATGTCAGCATGGCCTACGGCTCTCCAAGCGGCCAAGTGGCTGTGGCGCTCTTCTCGTCTGTGACCCAATCAGAACCAATCGCTGTCAGTTATCGCGGCATTCCTCAAGCCATCACAGACATGCTAGGCGGTCAAGTTCAAGTGGCCGTTGTGGACATTGGCAGCGGCATGGCGCAAGTCAATGGACAGAAAGCGCGCGCTTTGGCCATATCCGCGGCAAACAGATCTGGTAGTGCACCTCAAGTGCCGACGCTTCAAGAAATATTTCCCAACGCCACGGGCTCGCTAGAAACCATCATTGCGGTGCAGGCACCAGCAGGTACGCCGGCCAGCGTGGTTGAAAAACTGGACGCCGCTTTTCAAAAAGCCATGAGCTCACCCGAAGTCAAGGCCCAATTTCAGGTGCTCAACACCAGTGTTTTGTCACTCTCTAGCAAACAACTGCAAGATCGACTGCGCGCAGACAACCCACGTTGGACCCAACTGATGGTCCAAGCAGGTATCGAACCTCAGTGATCGAAGCCAATTCTGAATTTCTAAAAAATACATTCAAATGCTGACCTACAAGACCCACGAAGGCGTCGCCGAAATTCTGCTCAACAATCCGCCTGTAAATGGTATTACATCCGAGCTGTTAGACCAATTAATGGCATTTCTGCAGCAAGCAGGGGCAGACCACCAAGTGCGCGCGATCGTGATTGGCAGCGCCATTCCAGGTCGTTTTTGTGGCGGTCTTGATCTGCATAAATTCAGGGAAAGCTCTCCCAGCGAAGCCTATGAGGTGGTGAATAAACTTTACTTTCAGCTGTATGAGGTCAACTCCAACTTGCCCAAGCCTGTGATTGGCGCCATCACGGGTGCCGTTCGGGGTGGGGGCATGTCCATCGCCATTACCTGCGACATGTTGGTGGCCTCTGACAATGCCACATTTGGTTATCCCGAATTGGAAATTGGACTTCTGCCCTCCATCCACTTTCATCACTTACCCCGTCTCGTTGGCAAACAAAGAGCCTTTGATCTTTTGATGTCAGGACGCGCTTTTTCAGCGCAAGAAGCCCTGTCACTGGGCTTGGTCAGCAGCCTGGTACCTGAAAACCAAGTTCATCACAAAGCCATGGAACTGGCCAAGATGTTTGCCAAGAAATCGCCGGAACTCATGCGTTTAGGCAAAGCTGGATTTATTCGTGCCACTGACAACGGCTATCGTCAAGGCGCAGCCAACGCCGTAGATTTGGTGTCGTCCGTGTTTGGCACCGCCGATTGTGCAGAAGGACTTTTAGCGTTTGTAGAAAAACGCAAACCTGTTTGGGGGCAGTCCATTTAAGTCAGGGCTTTGGCCAACCCTGAGCCGCCAGATCAGTGTGCTCACCCAACTTGGGGGCAACTCTGTTGTCCATTACCGTAGAACGTGACATCCGAATGGGATTGGCAAGGGATCGAACCTTCGATCCATCCTCGCGCACGGTTGTACGTACCATGCCACGCGCAACAACCTGCGGGTCTTTGAAAACAGCCTCTAGATTATTGATGGGCGCAGCAGGAACTCCCACACTGTCCAGTGCTTTCTGACAATCTTGCACAGTCATTCGCCCAAAGGCTTGCCTCAGCAACGGGTCCAGTTCGTTGACATGCTGCAATCTGGATGCGTTGCTTGTGAAGCGCGCATCAATGGCCAATTCTGGAACGCCCATCGCATCACAGAACCGTCTGTACTGCTCGTCATTACCCACGATCAACATGATGTCGCCATCGCTGCATCGGAAAGTGTCACTTGGGTAAACGGTTGACAAACGATTGCCCTGTCTGACTGGCACTTTGCCAGTGGCCAAGAAGTTCAATCCAATGTTGGTCAGGCTGGCCACTTGTACATCCAATAGCGACATGTCAATGGCCTGGCCCAAACCGGAGGATTGCCTTTCTTGAAGCGCGGCAAGTATGGCCACCGAAGAATAAAGTGCGGTCATTTGATCTGCGACTGCAACGCCAGATTTCGTGGGCCCAGTCCCACCACCGTCTGAAGCGTCTGAACCGGTAATGCTCATCAAACCGCCCATAGCCTGAACAATGGTGTCGTAGCCTGGTTTTTGGCGATAAGGGCCAGTTTGACCAAAGCCGGTGATAGAGCAATAAATAAGACGTGGGTTGTCCTTTGACAATGTTTCGTAATCGAGGCTATATCGAGCCAATGTCCCAACCTTGTAGTTCTCGATCAAAACATCTGCATGCAATGCCAATCGACGAACCAATTCACGGCCTGCGTCCATGCCAATGTCGGCCGTCAGCGATTTTTTACCTCTGTTACAAGCCCAAAAATAAATCGAATTTTCTAGCGCCTCGTCTGCAGTGTGTGATAAGAATGGCGGCGCCCATTCGCGCGTGTCATCGCCCTTTCCTGGCCGTTCAATCTTCAGCACATCGGCGCCCAGATCGGCCAATATTTGCGCAGCCAAAGGGCCGGCCAAAACGCGAGACAAGTCGATGACTTTGAGTCCATGGAGTGCAGGTAAATGTGTCATGCAGTCGCTACATCCGTATGCAAGGGCCAAAATTGAGTTGTCTCCATCTCTCACTCCTGTTTTTGTGTGTCATGGCACAGATACCGAGGCTGTGGCGTTTGAAAAAACCACAGACTGTCGTTCGGGTACTGAGCAGCGAATTTTTAAATTTTGTTGACCTGCCGTCTGCGCAGGGTTCTGAGTGTCTTTCCAGATCTCTATGCGTAAGTTGTCTCCTGGCATGACCGGCGCCGTGAACTTACCGGCCAAAGAACGCATGCGCGAGGCATCACCACCCATGCAAGCCTGGATCACCGCACGGCACACCACACCGTAGGTGCAAAGACCATGAAGAATCGGTCGATCAAATCCAGCTTGATGCGCTACAACAGGGTCTGCATGTAAGGGATTAAGGTCAGCAAACAATCGGTAAAGCAATGCCGCTTGGGGTAAGGTGGGCAAGTCGACAACCCAGTCAGCAGGCGCCTCACCTGCTACTTTGGCTATGAGTGTTTCTGAGCGTGGTGCTGGCTCGACACCGGAGAACCCACCATCACCGCGGCACAGGGTGTGCTGAACAATACGGGCCACCAGTTGGTTGCTTTCGTCATCCATGATGAGTCGCTCAGAGACAATCATTGCCCCCTTACCAACACCCCTATCAATGACATCTACCACCGACATTTCGCCGCGCAAATGTCCTGCAGGCGCTAGCGGCTTGAGAAATTGAATGGCGTGCTCTGCATGCACAATCATGGCTGTGTTGGCGCCTAAACTGGGGTCTGCCAACCAAAACCCGGGAGAGCACATGACCGCCACCAAGGAAGGCACCACGCGCAAGTTCTTTTCGTACACATATTGAATTTGTTGTACGTCTACTGGGTCTGAACCGTAGCCCAAAGAAAGCGCATAAAGGATGGCGTCTTTCTCGGTATAGGCCTGTTTCAAAATCGGAAACGGCCTGGCCAACAATGCTTGAGCGTTGATCATGCAAAGAACCTATTCAGGCTTAAACAGGGTCCCAGTCAAAGACATCCTGCGACCGATCCAACTTATAGAAGGATGGCTTAAGCGCAGGCATTGCCCTGTTGGCAATGGACTCTGGCGTCCATCCTTGCTCTGTGTGCATGGACCGGATGGGCCGACTTTGACTCATTAAAAATATTTCATTGGCGCGCACTGCAAATACTTGGCCACTGACGCCTACGCCAGCATCACTGGCCAAATAAACGGCCAAGGGCGCAATTTTGGAGGACTCCATTTTTTGTAGCCGCTCAACGCGGGCTTGCTGCTCTGGCGTTTCTGTGGGTATGGAGCTGATCATGCGGCTCCATGCAAAGGGAGAAATGCAGTTGGACCTCACATTGAATTTGGCCATGTCCATGGCAATGGATTTAGACAGCGCAGCAATCCCGAGTTTGGCAGCGGAATAATTCGCCTGCGCTAAATTGCCAATGAGGCCTGACGTCGAAACCATGTGCACATAGGAGCCAGACTGTTGCGCCTTGAAATGCGTCGCAGCAGCGCGAGAAACATAAAACGCACCATGTAAATGGACATCAATGACTTGATGCCAATCTTCTTTGGACATATTGAAGAAAAATCGATCGCGTAAAATTCCTGCGTTGTTGATCACGCAATCGATGCGCCCATAAGTGTCTACGGCCAGTTGCACCATGCGTGCCGCCGCATCCCAATCCGCCACGCTTTCACCATTGGCTATGGCTTCTCCCCCAGCAGCCTTGATTTCATCGACCACGCTTTGGGCACGCTCGTTGTCTGTGCCAACACCGTCCAAAGAGGCACCTAAATCGTTAACCACGACCTTGGCACCTTCGCGGCCCAATGCAAGTGCAAATTCACGGCCAATACCGCCGCCTGCCCCTGTGACCAAGACGACTTTATCTTTGGCAAATCCTGACTTCATTTTTCGTCATCCTGTTTGGGCCGCATGTGTTCAGTGGCCACTTCTTCAATGCGATGCCATACCTCTTGCGCCATGGGGTTGCGCGATTCTTCTAAGATGTGTCCCACCAAGCCCACCGCGCGCGCCATCACGCCCAAACCGCGACAAATCTTCCAATCAAACCCCATCTCGCAGCAAAGTGCACCAATGGCACCTGTCGCGTTCATCGGCATGGGTTTACCTGAGACCAAACTGGCCTGGGCAGCCACGGCTTCCATCAGCTTGAGATAAGGTCCGTCGAATCCCGTTTCCACTGCAATTTGCTTCAGACGGGGTGTACGGGGATCAATTGGCTTGTGAAAAGGATGCCCAATTCCCGGCACTATGGCACCGCGGCTTTTGTAAGAATCGACCACCTTCACCGCCAAAGCTTGGAGGTCCTGCTGAGGTTCTTTAGAAGGCATGGTTTCATAAAGGAGCTTGGCAGCACCCTCAATGCTGCCCACAAACACGGTGCCTAAACCATTCAAGCCGGCCGCCACGGCGCCTTGTAGCGACTCTGGTGCCCCCAAATAGGTCATGCGGGCCACCAAAGCGCTAGGTGTAATGCCGTGCTCAACCAGAGTCACCACCATGGCGTTGAACATGCGAGATTCATTGGGATTGGGAAAACGGCCTGTCAGCTCCAAAAAGCCCATGTCTCCTAAGTTCAGGTGGCCTAGAATTTCATTGGGGAAATCCTTGCCAAAGAGTGTGATGCTCGAGGCGTCGCTCCACCCAATGTCTGTCCGTATACTCTTTTGCTTGCGTGCCACTCTTGGCCTCCTGTCCTTTGGATGACTTATCCTATGCCGGTGAATGCCAGACAACAAGTCAAATAATCTGAGCAATTGTTAAAAGGAAATTCAAATGCGAGTGAATCTCAAGGTGTTATCGACCTTTCTGGCCGTGGCAGAGAACGAGAGCTTTCGCAAGGCCGCAGAGCAAACCAATATCTCTTTGCCAGCTGTGAGCATGCAGATCAAGCAGTTGGAGGAACGCTTGGGTGTGGCTTTGCTGCAGCGCACCACCCGCAAAGTGGTGCTAACCCATGAAGGCGAAAAGTTAATGATCAGCACGCGCAAAGCGATGGCCGAAATTGATGCTGCACTGTTAAGCATTGAGCAAGCGGCCAATGCGCAACAAGGCAATTTGGTTTTTGCATGTGTGCCGACAGTGGCAAGTACCCGCCTGCCCACACTGGTGACCGAATTTGCCAGAAACTATCCAGGGATTTCTGTGGGCATTCGAGAAACGGCTCAACCTGAATTGTTGGAAGCCATTCGAAAAAGAGAGGTTGACTTTGGCATTGGGCCCATGCCAGAAAAAATAGGGGTATTTCAATGCACACCCCTGTTTGAAGACCCTTACGTGGCCTTGGTCCCAGAAGACCATCCACTGGCCGATAAAAACGGAGTTTCTTTAAGGGAACTCACCAAAATCTCACCTTCTCTGTTGATGTTGGGTTCTTCACAATTCCAACAACAATTGAATGAAGTGCTCCTCAAAAACAAGATCAGTCTTGAGCGCAATTACGACTTCACGCACGTCAGTACCATGGCCGCCATGATTGAAGCGGGCTTAGGTGTGGGCATTTTGCCGAAGGTGGCAGTGCCTCGACAGACGTCTCTCAAAGTGGTCAATATCGTTCGCCCCGTCATGTCTCGCACCATTGCCATTATTTCAATGCGAGGCCATTCTTTGTCGACTGCTTCCCAGCGTTTCGTTGATATGTGCAATGAGGTTTTAAAAGCCTAATTCAATTGCGCAAAAAAGCGGGCAATTCATCCAAGATGAGGGTCTTGGTTTCTAGGTATGGCAACAACCCCTCCACCCCGCCCTCGCGGCCCAGGCCAGATTGTTTGAAGCCGCCAAAGGCAATGCTGAAATCACTGCGAAAAGCATTTTGGCCCACTGTTCCAGTTCGCAGTTGACGGCCGATGGCGTAGGCCCGCTCGGCATCGTGTGTGAACACAGACGCATTAAGACCATAGACTGAATCGTTGGCTGTCAAAACGGCGGCTTGTTCGTTCTCCACTGGAATAACCGACAGTACAGGCCCAAAAATTTCTTCCCGTGCAATGACTGAATTGTTGGAAATATTGCCGAATACAGTTGGCTCCACAAAATGACCGCGCGGGGTGTGCTGCGGCCGTTTACCACCCGTCACCAGCTTGCCTCCACCATCACAGCCTTTTGCAATGAAGCCCTCAACCCGCTCACGATGTTTGGCTGTGGCCAAAGGGCCCATGCCAGTTTGCGCATCAAAGGGGTCGCCCACTTTAATTTGACCAAAATGATGCGCCATGGCTTCAAGCAATTGAGACTGCCGATGTTTAGAAACAATGATGCGTGTTAGCGAAGAACAGGCTTGACCTGTGAGATAGGTTGCACTTTTGGAAAGTGACTGGGCCACCAAGTCAAGGTCATAGTCATCGAGAACAATGCCTGCAGATTTTCCGCCCAACTCTAAGGTAACACGCGCAATTCGTTCGCCGCAGATGGAGGCAATTCGCTTGCCTGCCAGAGTTGAGCCAGTGAACGAAACTTTATCAACCCCTGAATGGCGCACCAAGTATTCAGACACTTGTCGATCTGCGGTGAGCACATTGAAAACGCCAGGCGGAAGACCTGCTGCTTCACAAATTTCAGCCATCAAATAAGGTGAGCTTGGCGCCTCGGGTGAGGCTTTCAAAACCACAGCACAACCGGCCATGAGCGCAGGTGCAACTTTGAAAGTCATCAGCCGCAGTGGGCCATTCCAAGGAATGATGCAAGCAGCTACACCCACTGGTTCTCGAACCAGCAATCCAAAATTACCGCCGCCTTTGGGGTGATGCTTTTCTATGAAGGGAAATGTGTCGGCCAAACTGGCGTAATAGCGATAAGCATCACCCAGCGTTTTGGCTGTGACGCGAGCAGCGCTGTTCACCACGCCGGACTCAGTGGTCCAAACGCGGGCTAAATCTTCGCTACGACGGTCTAACTCATCAGCAATGGCGCGCATGTAAACGGCCCGTTCGGCAGGCGTCATGCGGGGCCAGGGCCCTTCGTCAAATGCTTTTCGAGCAGCGGCCACTGCGCGGTCGACGTCGACCTCCTCCGCTTCCGGCACACTCAAAAAAGGATCTTCAGTCGCTGAATCAATGACTTGGATCCTGCGCGAACCTGAGGGCGCAATCCATTGGCCGCCAATAAAGAGCTTGTCTGGGTGAGCAAGATGAAAGGGACTCAAGTCAGTGCGCATGGCAAATCAATCAATTAAAAATGAAGGCAAAACAATTTAAGGTTTGAGGCCGAGTTCTTGCACCAAGGTAGCCGTAGCGGGACTTTCAAGTTGTACCGATTTTGCAAGTTCAACACCATCACGCCAATTGGTTTGAACACCCAAGCTCAACAATTTGTCTTTCACCGCATCGGAAGTCACCGAAGCTTGCACATCGGATTGAATCTTCTTCAGCAAAGCGGGTGTCATGCCACGCGGTGCCAGCATGATATGCGATAGGCTGACGCGCTGGTCTTTCATTCCGAGTTCTAGCAAGGTTGGCACATTGGGCAAGGTGCTCAAGCGACTGGGTGTGGTCACTGCCAAGGCTTTGAATTTGCCGTTTTGAATAAAGGGTAGATTGTTGGGAACAGCATCGACCGCCAATTGAATTTCACCGCCCATGAGGGCTTTGGTGGTGTCTGGGCCACTCTTGTAAGGCACCCAAGTGAATTTGATTTTTGCCTGCCGCGCAAATTGCTCTAAAAGCAGTTGTGTCACTGTTGCAGGACCGCCAGCATTCAAATCACTGGGCCGCGCTTTGGCCATGTCTATCAGGTCATTCAAGTTTTTGGCAGGCGATGTATCGCTCACCAACAACAACATGGGCACCGAGGTGAGTTGGCCTACATAGGTGAAATCATTGACAGGATCGTAAGGCACTTTCGCCAGGGTGTGGGGCGTCAATGTCAGGGTGCTGTTGATGGCCATCAGCAAGGTGTACCCGTCTGGCGCTGCGCGCAGAACTTCAGCGGCCGCAATAACGGTATCGCCACCAGGTTTGTTGTCTACCAAGACTTGTTGGCCCCAACGCTGTGACAAGTCTTGGGCAATGACCCGCGCTGTGACATCTGCCGTCCCGCCGGCACCAAAAGGAATGACCAAGCGCACGGTCCGATTGGGCCAAGATTGGGCTGCAGCGTTTAAACCAAAGATCAGCATCGAAGCACTTAGCAAGGCACCCAACAAGGTCTTGAATTGTTTTTTCATCATGTCTCCAAGGTTGAAAAATTTTTCCTAGCAACTTTGAGGCTTGCAGGAAACGTATCAAGCAGTATCCAAAGTTTGATGGCGACTGTGAATTCACTTTTACTGAAGAATTGTTCAGACTAAGGCGCCCTATCGCTTTAAGCATCATGCCAATAAGGCAATTTAATCATTGAACAAAGGTTAAGGAAATTCGACTTGTACCCAAGCGCATAGGGGGATAGCATTTGGGTTTTTGATTTCAAAGTCATGCCCATGAAGAGCTATCAAATCGTAGACTGGGGTCAACCCTTAGAAGCCAGACAAGTCGACATGCCCGTACCTCGTGGAAACGAGGTGTTGGTTAAAGTGGGCGCTGCTGGTTTGTGTCACAGCGACATCCACCTGCGCGATGGCTACTTCGATTTGGGTGGTGGCAAAAGACTCACTGCAGCCCAGTACGGCGCCAAGATGCCCATGACCTTGGGTCATGAAATAGCCGGTACGGTGTTTCAGGTGGGCGAAGGCGTAAAGCAGGCCTGGACGGGTGCCAACGTGCTGGTCTACCCTTGGATTGGGTGTGGCAAGTGTGATGCATGCCAAGATTTGCGCGATACCGATTGCGAAGCCCAACGCAGCTTAGGCGCCAAAGCTGATGGTGGCTTTAGCGAATATGTGCTGGTACCCGATGCCAGATACCTGATTGACATTGGCCAGCTCGATATGCATGCTTCAGCCACTTTGGCATGCTCTGGCCTGACGGCATTTGGCGCCCTGAAAAAAATGCCCCCCATGAAACCCACCGATCGCATTTTGCTCATTGGCGCAGGCGGTTTGGGACTCTCTGCTCTGGCTGCAGCACGTCTAGTGACCAAGGCAGGTTTGGTGGTGGCCGACATTGACCCCATCAAATTGGAAGCCGCCAAACAACAAGGCGCCGATGTTATTTTTGACAATCGCACACCCGACACAGCGGCTGCACTCAAGGCTGCAGCGGGTGGCCCTATTCGAGGTGTGATTGACTTTGTGGGCAGCGGAACAACAGCTTCGCTGGCCATGGGTGTAGCCGTCAAAGGCACTGTCATTGTGGTGGTGGGATTGATGGGTGGGAGCTTAGAAATTGCCTTGCCCTTGCTTTCACCGCGCAACCTTACCATTCGGGGCTCTCACGTAGGCACATTTGATGAGCTCAAAGAGCTGGTGGAGTTTTCAAGAAATGGCCAGCTTCCTGGCATTCCTCTCACACGCCGACCCATGAGCGAAGTGAATGAGGCATTGAGCGATTTAGAGAACGGCAAGTCCGTAGGCAGGATTGTGCTTACCCCCAACTAAGTATGTCTAAGCTGCTTTTTCAAAGCTTCAGATGTAAGACAACTTAATTCCAAGCCAACTGCCTTGAAATCATGCCGCAGGTCGACAACAACTGTTGCGCGTGTTCTATGACCTTGCTTTCCATCCGATGCCTGGGCCCTGCAACGGCCACAGCCAAGGTTTCTGAGTTGACATTCAAAAAGGCAGACACGGCCCACACATCGGTTACGTTTTCACCGCGGGTCACAAAGTAGCCGCGCTTTCTGCTGTCCAAAATATCGGCAATCAAATCGTCTGCTGTTGTGATGGTGTTTTCGGTAATGCGTTTGAAATCTCGACCCAAGAGTTGACTGCGCAATTCAGCTTCTTTCAGACTGCCCATCAAGGCTTTGCCAATGGCACTCGCGTGCAAGGGTTTGAACTCTCCTGACTTAGACGAATACCTGATGGAGTTCAGGCTCTCAAACACTTGCAAATAAATCACAGAATTGCCTTGACGCTTGCCCAAAATAATTGTCTCTTGGGTACTGTCCCGCAGCCGCTCCAACATTGGCATGACGTTCTCCACAAAGGGGTCATGCGCATGAATATCACGGGCCACATCCAGCAAACGCCGAGTTGGATACAAAGCACGGGGTCGCGTGAGTGAATACAAAAAACCCCGAGCGATCAGCGTTGCCACGATGGCGTGGCAACTGCTTTTGGGAATGGCCGTCATTTCTGCTAACTCAGTAAGAGACAGCGGTTTTTGAACACGTTGAAATGCATCCAAGATGTCCAACATGCGTCCGATCGCAGTTACGGCTGTGCCTGATGCACTCACTTGTTCGATATTTGGAACAAGTTCTTTTAATGTTGATTTTCTTTTCATTTAAATTGAAGTTTGTTCGATTTATCGAACAACTATTCTTGCTTGTGAATTATTGAAATATACCATCTCTTCCAATGCAACATTCAAATTCACCAGCACCAACGTCAGGGCAAGCGGGCCAAATACAAACGCGAGAAACGCCAGAGGGCGCAGTTTGGCTCACCATTAACCGCGCAGAAAAGCACAACGCACTGGCACGACAGGTGCTTTTGGACTTGGCGGCCCATGTAAGAGCGCTGGGTCAACAAGCGCATGTGCGGTACATCGTCATCACTGGCGCCGGCGACAAATACTTTGCAGCTGGCGGTGACCTGCGAGAACTTTCCAACGTGCGCGACGCACACGCTGTCCACACCATGATGACGGACGCTTTTGGTTCACTTCAAGCAATACGCCAATGTCCAGTCCCGGTCATCGCACTGCTCAATGGCGATGCCATTGGCGGTGGGGGCGAGTTGGCGGCTGCCTGTGACATGCGCCTCATGGCATCGCATGCGCGGATCGGTTATATCCAAGCCAAGCTGGCCATCACCTCGGCATGGGGGGGCGGCCCCGATTTGTTCAAACTGGTGGGCCCCGCTCGTGCCATGCGCATGATGACGCGCTGCGAACTGATTAACGCAGCCACCGCTCAATCTTGGGGTTTGGCCGACGCCATCCTTTCGGATGGCGTTGACGGGGCAGACATTGCAGCCTTTTTGAAACCGCTGAACCATTGCTCAACGTTTGTGCTTCGCGGCATCAAGGCACAAGCCATCGCCGCTCGTTCAAATAGCAGTTGGGCTGAGCACCGGGATATCGAAGAGCAACATTTGGTCCGCACTTGGTTGCATGACGACCATTGGGCAGCCGCAGAAAAGCTGCTCAAAAAAACCAGCGCTTAACAAATCAATTTTTCAAAGGTGAACAGCAGTGGCATCATTTTCTGAACCTCAGCTCGACAAGGTCAGTCGAAGTGGCATTGAAATTCCCGCCAGCGTCGACGCTGGCGCTGTGAACGCCGACAAAATTGGCAAGGCAGGAGAATACCCATTCACTCGCGGTATTTTTCCAGATGGCTATCAAGGCCGCTTGTGGACCATTCGGCAGTACTCTGGTTTTGGAACTGCAGAAGAGTCGAATGAGCGCTACAAATTTCTTTTAGCCCAAGGCCAAACAGGCTTGTCGGTTGCGCTCGATTTGCCAACACAGTGCGGCTACGACCCAACTCACCCCATGGCCAGACCCGAGATTGGGAAAGTGGGCGTGTCACTGTCGAATCTCTCTGAAGCAGAAATTCTCTTCAAAGACTTAGACCTTTCCAAAATATCCACGTCCTTCACCATCAACGGTACGGCCGCCATCATCTACGCCATGTATTTGGCTGTGGCCGACAAGCAAGGTGTGCACCGCTCCAAACTGACTGGCACCATTCAAAATGATATTTTGAAGGAATACGTGGCACGAGGCACTTGGATTTTTCCGGTCAAGCCTTCTATGCGTCTCATTGCCGATTCCATTTTGTATTCCAACGACGAAACACCGCGCTTCAACCCCATCAGCATTGCGGGCGCACACGTTCGAGATGCAGGTGCGACAGCTGCTGAAGAAATGGCCTACACCTTGGCCAATGGCTTGGCGTATGTTGATGAATTGAACAGCCGCGGCGGAGACATTGAAAAGTTTGCAAAGCGCTTGTCCTTCTTTTTCTATGTTCACATGGACTTCTTTGAGGAGATTGCCAAGTTCCGCGCGGGACGCCGAATTTGGGCCAAGCTGATGAAGGAACGCTATGGTGCTCAAGATCCCAAAGCACAACACTTTCGATTTGGTGTGGTCTGCGGTGGTTCTTCCTTAGTGGCGCCGCAAGCCTACAACAATGTGGTGCGAGTGGCCGTTGAAACCATGGCCGCAGTATTTGGAGGCGCACAGTCTATTTTTACATGTGCCATGGACGAAGCCTTCCAAATTCCAACCGAGTTCAGTGCCGAACTGGCTGTGCGCACACAGCAAATCATTGCCTATGAGTCAGGCATCGCTCGAAGCGTCGACCCCTTGGGTGGAAGCTACGTGCTGGAGCAATACACCGACAAGATGGAAGAAACCATTTTGGGCATCATGCATGAGATTGATGCCTATGGCGGCGTAACCAAAGCAATTGAAGATGGATGGCTACAACTTCGTTTGGCCAGACGTGGTTTAGAAAGAAAAGTCGACACGGACAGTGGTAAGAATGTGGTGGTGGGTCAAAACCATTTTCGCAAAGCCGATGAAGAGATTGGTGTTGGTGATGTTTTCAAACTCGATCCCACCGTCGCACAACGCGCGTTAGAAAAATTTGAACGCACACTCAATTCCCGTGATCAAGCGCAAGTGGACCATTCATTGGCTCAACTTTCAAAAGCGGCTGCAGATGACAAAGTCAATGTCATGCCTTACCTCGTCGACTGCTGTCATGCCTACGCTACTGTGGGTGAGATGGTGGCTTGTCTGAAAAAAGAATGGGGCGAATTTCAGGAGCCAGTCAATTTATGAGCAACAACACACAAACCATGCCCTTAGCGGGGCGCCGTATTTTGATCGGCAAACCAGGACTAGATGGTCATGACATTGGTGCAAAAATAATCGCCTTAACGCTTCGCGATGCCGGCGCAGAAGTCATCTACACAGGTTTGCGACGAAGCCCATTGCAAATTGCACAAGTTGCAATTGACGAAGGTGTGGATGCTGTGGGTCTCAGCATTTTGTCGGGTAGTCACAAAGAGTTGGTAGAAAACGTCATGGCTGAATTGAAAAATCTCAAGGCCGACAGCGTCAAGGTTTTTGTGGGCGGGACCATTCCCAAATCTGACCATGCGTTCCTCAGTCAGCTGGGAGTTGCTGCTGTATTTACTGCTGATATGTCCTTGGAAGAAGTCGTACAAGAACTAGCGATTCAACTTTCATGAACAAGCCAACGGGTTTTTCCGCTGGGCCGCTGGCGGGCATTCGCATCATTGAAGTTGGCCACATGTTGGCTGGGCCTTATTGCGGCTTGTTACTGGCTGACATGGGGGCAGAAGTTATCAAAATCGAACCTCGCAATGGCGACATTGCGCGTCACGTTAGCCCTCACTTTATTGGCCCCCACAACGCCTACTTTGCAAGTTTGAACAGAAACAAGCAAAGCATTGTGTTAGATCTGGCAAGTCATGAGGGGCGGCAGGAACTTGAAAAATTAGTCTCCAACTCTCACGCGCTGATCACCAATTTACGACCGTCAGCCATACGCAAACTGGGACTGACCTACGACAGCCTCGGCATGCACAATCAGAAGTTTGTGTGCGTTGCACTCACTGGTTACGGACTAGAAGGCCCCTATTCAGAAAATCCAGCATATGACTACGTCATACAAGCTCTTACAGGCGTGATGTCACTGACTGGGGACCCCTCAGCGCCACCCACCAAGGCTGGCTATTCGGCTGTAGACAACTCAGCCGGCATGGTGGCAGCCATGGGGCTTTTGGCAAAAATTGTAGAAGGAAAAGGCGGCCAAGTGGATGTGGCGATGTATGACGTGATGTTGTCACAGCTCAACTATTTGGTGGGTGCATCCCTGAATGCAAACGAAGAGATTAAACGTTACGCTCATTCATCACACCCCTACATGGTGCCTGCGCAAATTTTTCTAACCGCTAAAGGCTGGCTAACGTTGTTCATCACCCATGACAAATTTTGGGCAAAATTTTGTCATGAAATTGGAAAACCTGAGTGGATTACAGACGAAGTATTTGCAAGTATGGCATCAAGACGTCAGAACAGAGATGTCGTGTTAACAGCCATCATGGCCATTCTAAAGACTCAAAGCGCTGAAATTTGGGTCAAGCGTTTGGCACCGCTAGGGCTGGTCGTTTCCGAAGTGAGCACACTTAACCAGGCGCTAGACAGCGAACTCACATCAGCACGCGGACTTGTGGTTAATCTCGTCAACGACTCGGGAGAGCAAACGCTTCCTTTGCGCGCCATTGGAAGCCTTGTACGATTTAATGGGTATCAACCTCAATACCGATTGCCACCCTTGCTTGACGAACATCACGAAGTCATTCTTGGAAAGCCCAAGGAGGCTCTAACTTGAGCGATTCTGAGCAACGCACAAAGCTGAATCGATTTGCATTGGGACGCCAATTGACAGCCCTGGCAAATACCAGTCCGCAGGAGATGCTGGACAAAATGCCGTCTGATGCCGCAAAGCATCAAGCCCAGCGTATTGGCCTGACGGGTGCGCCGGGCTCCGGCAAAAGCACATTGGGCGGTCAGCTTGCAATGCACCGCCTCATTCGAGAAAGTGCTGTGCAACGATTAGGTATTTTGGCCATAGACCCCAGCAGTCCAAAATCCGGTGGCGCTATCTTAGGCGATCGAATCCGCATGGATGAATTACCAGGGAGCGCTGAACTGTTCATTCGCTCGCTAGGCTCAAGAAGTACTGCCGACGGACTGACAGACAACCTTCCAGAAATGCTGGACCTCATGGACAGCTTTGAATTTGATGAAGTCTTGATTGAAACCGTTGGCGTCGGCCAGGTCGAATATGCGGTGCGTTTACAAGTCGACACGCTGGTGTTGGTTCTTTTACCCAACAGCGGCGACATGGTGCAAGCCATGAAATCAGGCATCATGGAAATGCCCGACATCTTTGTGGTCAACAAATCTGACCTTTCAGGTGCAGATCGAACTGCCGCAGACATTGAGCGAATCACAGCTTTGAGAAAAATAACCAAGGTGCAATGGCACCCTCAAGTGCTATTGGTTTCAAATTCCAAACCGGAAAGTATTGTGGCGCTGTCAAAAGAAATTGACCGTCACCAAAATTGGCTTATCACTTCGGGTGAACAACAAAAAATTCAAATTGATCGGGCGCGCTACAGGCTTCGACGAATTATCGAACGTCGGGTGCAGCAGGTCATTGATGAACTTGGCGACACAGACATGAAACAAGCATTACCCGAGCAGTTTGAAAAGGTCATCAGCAAACTCCGAGGGGCACGAAATTCAATTTAATGCTTGGCTGCCAACTCTGGCGCCACGCCATCTGGCAAAGGATACGCATCGACATTGAGGGACATTGAAACCAATGTGTAGTAACTCATGGTGGCCATGAGGTCAACAACGCCACGCTCACCAAAATGTTTCGTAACTTCGGCAAACGTTGAATCACTGACTTTTCGAGTTTGAATTAACTCATTGCAAAATTCAAAGACAGAATTGACATCTGCGGGCAAGTTCTTGGGCTTCGGCGTTTGATTTGCAATCGCTTGAATCAGCGCCACTGGCAGGCCAGCTTCTTCCGCAATTCGGCGATGGGCCCACCATACAAATTGGGCCGTCCAATCACGCGCCACCAGCAAAATGGCCAACTCATTGAGTGCGAGAGGCAAAGACGAATTGAAGCGAGTGTGGGCCCCAAACGACTGCGCAAGATGTCCTACTTCAGGACTTCGCAACAAGACGTTGTAAGGGCCTTGCATGTTGCCACGCTTCCCGCCCAAAACAGCACGGGTCATTTGTTGCTGTTCAGGCGACATGGTTTCCCATGTCAGGGGCTTGAAGCGATTGCCTCTTAATTCAAACGGTGGCACCTGATACGGACTCTGCTGCATGTTTTCAGATGCGTTGGTCATGAATACTTTAAATGGGTTGATCGCCTTGCAGCGTAATCCGGTTCAAGACGCGGCGGAAGCCATGATAGTCGTTCACGGGATTGTGCTGTGCGCAACGGTTGTCCCAAAATGCGACTGCATCTGGCTCCCAAGACCATCGGCAGGTGAACTCAGGCTTGACTTGATGCTCAAACAAAAAGGACAACAAGGATGCGCTTTCCTTGTCTGTTAAGCCTTCAATGCCAGCGGTGTGCGCCACATTGACGTAGAGCGCTTTGCGGCCAGTCTCGGGGTGAGTGCGAACCACAGGATGCGAACTACTGAAACTTTTAGGGGAAGATTCAATGCCATCGGACTTGATGCGATCTTCCCTGGTTTTGGAAACATCTGCTTTGGCCGAGGTGTTGACACCCTTCAAGCCATGCAACAAACGTTGCATGGTGTCTGACAAGGCCTCGTAAGCGGCATATTGGCAAGCAAACAAGGTGTCGCCTCCATAGGGGGGAATTTCTTTCGAAAGCAACATCGAACCCATGGGCGGTATTTCTAAATAAGCAGTGTCAGAGTGCCATACACCACCAAAGTTGACCTTCTCGTGTTCTAACTTTTTCACTTCGATGATTTGCGGAAAGTCTTCGAAGCCTTTGACGAAGGGATATTCAATGGGCTCGCCCATGGCCTTGGCAAAGTTCATGAATTGTTGCGAAGTGAGCGCTTGATTGCGAAAAAATATGACGCTATTTTTTAAAAATACATCACGGACTTCTTTCGTTAAATCGGTCGACATGGGTTGCGTTAAATCAACCCCAGAAATTTCTGCCCCCAAGGCACCTGCAATTCTTTTTATTTTCATATTCAATCACCTCAAACTCAATTAATCTGCAGTTGCACCGGAACTTTTAACCACTGCCGCCCATATTTTAATGTCGGCGCTGAGGATGGCTTGAAATTCTTGCGGGGTGGTCTCAAAGGGCTCTGCACCAACCGCTGCAAATTTGTCCAGAAGCTCCTTGTCTTCCATCACCTTTTTAACGTCGGCATTGATCTGCCTGGCCACACTGGCCGGCGTTCCTTTAGAGGCAAACAAACCAAACCAAGTATTGATCACAAAGCCAGGAAATCCAGACTCAGAAATGGTCGGAATGTCTTTGAATGCTGCCGAGCGCTTGGAGCCCGTAACACTCAACCCCTTGACGGTGCCAGCGCGTATGTGCTGGGCCACCGAAGGCAAGCTGGTGAAGACCACTTGAATTTGCCCAGAGATTAAATCTGTCAAAGCAGGCGCGGCCCCTTTGTAAGGGATGTGCTGCATTTTGGCGCCACTGGCTGTGTTGAACATTTCACCTAACAAATGATTGACAGACCCGTTACCTGCCGAACCAAATGCCACAGGTCTTTGTCCTGCATAAGCAGCCAAAGCCTTCATGTTGGTGACCGGCACAGCCGCGTTGACCGCTGCCACAAAGGGGACATTGGCCAAAGTGGCCACCGCCACAAAATCGGCTTCTGGATCAAACGGCAACTTGCTATAGATGCTGGGATTGATGGCGTGAGAGCCGACATAGGACATCAGCAAAGTGTGGCCATCACCCGGCGCTTTCGCCACCGCATCCATGCCAATGTTGCCACCGGCACCTGGTCGGTTTTCAATCACAACGGGTTGGCCCCATTTTTCAGAAAGCTTTTGGCCAACGATGCGCGCCAATGCGTCAGAAGCGCCGCCGGGCGTTTGTGGCACGATGATACGAACGGGTTTGGTGGGAAAATTGGGGGCGGTTGATTGGGCAAATGCGACACCCATTAAATGCACGGCCAAAAAAGAACCAAAAATCCAGTGAGTGAGCGAACGGCGATGCGCGAATTGAACTTGATTCATGAAAAATCCTCGACCCTAGGGTGTGACACAAGATGCAAATTATGGCATTTTAAAACGGCACAGCCTGAGCGAAACACAAGTCAATAACCCTCTTAAGCAACTAGCCAATCCACGGGAAATGGCTGTGCAAAGTCATTCTCCATTCATCTGTTCCTCACTGGATTTGAGGGCTGGTCCATGACGAGCACAGAATTTGCAACTTAGCTTGAAAGAGAATTTATTCGATGTGGACAAGTTATCAGTCGACACAAGCTCCCATCTGATTGACCTGGCTCAATCAGAACTCCAGATCAAGGTAAACCCCTACATTCAAGCGCAACACTTTAACTTGCGAAGCAAATAGTTGAGTGATAGTATTTAAACAACTTACCGGTCGGCATGTAAAAAGATTAAATTCATGTCAACAGGAAAGTTCTGAACTTTATTGAGAACTTCAGCCCTATTTCCACATTCAAATTTCATTTTCAGGAGACACCATGAAACGCTTACCCCGCATCACAAGCCTTGCCGCAGCAGCTGGCATTGCCATTTTGAGTGCCACCAGCGCACAAGCACAAATCTCAGACGATGTGATTCGCATTGGCATCATGGGCGACATGAATGGCCCCTACGCAGCCAACGGCGGCCCAGGCTCGGTCTTGGCAGCACGCATGGCCATTGAAGACTTTGGCGGCAAAGTTTTAGGCAAAAATATTGAACTGGTTGTGGCCGATGATCAAAATAAACCAGACATTGGTACCAACTTGGCGCGCCAATGGATCGAAAAAGACAAAGTCGATGTGATCTTGGGTGGCTCCGCCTCCTCCATCGCACTGAGTGTCAGCAATCTCATGAAACAGGCCAACAAGCCCTATTTGGTTGCGGGCACAGTGACCGATGCCTTGACCGGCAAAGCTTGTTCCCCCATGAACATTCAGTTCTTGGTTGACACCTACTCGCTGCCAAAAGCTGGCGTGCAAAGTATGATCAAGCAAGGCGTTAAAAATTTCTTCTTTGTGACAGTGGACTACGCCTTTGGCGCAGCGCTCCAAGCTGAAGGCACTAAATTCATTGAAGCCGCAGGCGGCAAGGTCATAGGTTCTGTGAAGCATCCATTAGGTACTACGGATTTCTCATCCTACCTGATGCAAGCCCAAGCCAGTAAGGCAGATGCCATCGTCGTGCTGAATGCCGGCGCAGACTTGAACAATGCCTTGAAACAGGCTTCAGAATTTGGAATCAGTAAAAAAGGTCAATCTGTCAGCGTATTCGGCATGACCATCAACAGCGTCACTGGCATGGGGCTTGACGTGGCACAAGGTCTGCAGATTACAGCGCCGTTCTATTGGGATCAAAACGATGAAACTCGTGCATGGACCAAGCGTTTCTTAGAGCGCAACAAGGGCGTCTTGCCAACCTACATCATGGCCGGCAACTACAGCGCCACCATGCACTACCTGAAAGCAGTTCAAGCCGCAGGTACTGACGAAGGCAAAGCAGTCATGGCCAGAATGAAAGCCACTCCTATCAACGACTTCTCTATGAAGAACGTTCGTATTCGCGAAGATGGCCAAACCATGCGTCCCGTGTACATTGTTCAGGTTAAAACCACTGCAGAATCTAAAAACAAATACGACCTTTACAACGTCAAAGGCGAAATTCCTCCTGAGCAAGCATTCCGCCCAATGAGCGATGGCGGTTGTGATTTTGTGAAGAAGTAAACACAATAGGTCAGAGAGGGGCAACCCTCTCTGACATTTCAGACGGCCAAGGTGCCACCGTCTACTGGCAATGTGACGCCATTCACATAGGTTGCCAAATCTGAGGCTAAGAAAACAGCCGCACCTGCAATTTCATTAGGCTGCCCCAAGCGTCCCAATGGAATGCGAACCATGAACTTCTCTAAACGCTGAGGATCTGCTCGGGTGGCATCGGTCATTGGCGTGACGATAACACCCGGTGCAATGGCATTGACACGAATACCATCTGCACCCAAATCTGCTGCCATGGATTGCGTGAGCATTTTGACTGCACCTTTTGAGGCGGAATAACCCAAGGCACGCGGCTGACCCAAGAAAGCAGCGCCAGAAGAAATATTAATGATGCATCCTCGTGTGGCGCGCAATGCAGGTAAAAAAGCATGAATAGTGTTGAATACACCTAGCAAATTTACATCCATCACTTTTCGAATGACAGCATGAGCATTGGGACTGTCAAGGCCTTCGCGCAAAATCACGCCAGCGTTGTTAACCAAAATATCAATGTTGCCAACAACTCGCTGGACTTCAGGAACCAAGGCTTGAACCGCTGGAACGTCCGTGACGTCTAGCGCATAGACCCACCCTTGACCGCCCATCGCATGCACTTTGGCAAGCGTCTCGCTACAACTCGCGAAGTCACGATCGGTAATGACAACTTTAGCGCCTTCTGCCGCATAAGCCACAGCGATGGCCTGACCAATGCCACTGCCAGCACCAGTCACCAAAGCAACTTTATCAATTAACAAATTAGTCATGGCAAAGCGCCTTTGGTATCAAGTGTGATTTGAGGAGGGATGGGCGTCGGACTTCGCTTGTCGAGCGTGCCACCAAACCAACCACTGCCCAACGATACCTTTGCGAAAAAGCATGACCACGATGATAAATACCAGACCCTGTACGATTTGGATCATTTCAGGCGTGGAGACCATCATGTGTTCCAGCACCACCACCAGGATTGCGCCAATCAAAGGACCCCACAGCGTTTGCATGCCGCCAACAATGCAAATTAGCAGTGCATCACCCGAGGTACCCCAGCCTACATCAGTGAGCGTGGCCAGCCCAAATGATATGACTTTGACACTGCCTGCCAAACCAGCAAGAGCCGCAGATAAGGTAAAAGCAATCAGCTTGTAACGATTGACTTGATAGCCCAAAGAAATCGCTCGCGGTTCGTTGTCACGAATTGCGGTAAGCACTTGGCCAAATGGTGAATACACAATTCGCCATATGCACCAAAATCCAAAGCCAATGAGTGCCAAGCTTACAAAATAAAGCGTTTGGTTATCAGCAGTGTCAATGAATCCCAGGAACACAGGTCTTGCCACATTTTGCAATCCGTCCTCACCACCGGTAAATGGCAATCGCAAGGCCAGAAAATAGATGACTTGCGCAAAAGCCAGCGTGATCATTGAGAAGTAAACGCCTTGTCGACGAATGGCCAACAAACCCGTTAAAAAACCCAAAGCGGCCGATACGCCAACACCCGCAAGAATGCCAATCAGGCCCTCACCTGTCCAAGTCTTCAAGACGTAGCCGGCAATGTAGCCCGCTGAGCCAAAGAACATGGCGTGGCCAAAGGATAGCAATCCCGCATAACCCACCAAAAAATTCACAGATGCAGCCAACAAAGCAGCGCACAACATTTTGATGATGAACAGGGGATAGGCGACGAAAGGCGCAACCAAAAAAGCAACGCCCACAATCAGCCACAACAAATATTTGTAAGTCAGAGATGACATGAATAAACCTTTCACTGACTGCGACCAAACAGCCCATTGGGGCGTACGGCCAGCATCAGAATCATGACCACAAAAATAACCACACTGGCACCTTCAGGATAGAACACCTTGGTCAAGCCCTCGATGATGCCTAGACCAAATCCCGTCACGATAGAGCCCAAAATTGAACCCATGCCACCAATCACCACCACGGCAAACACCACAATGATGAGGTTGCCGCCCATGAAAGGACTGACCTGGTAAATGGGGGCAGCCATCACCCCACTGAATCCGGCCAAGGCCACCGCAAATGCATAGGTCAGCATCAACATACGCGGGACATTGATGCCAAAAGTGCGCACCAAATTAGGATTTTCATTGGCAGCTCGCAAGTAAGAACCCAACTTGGTTCGGTCAATAAAGAACCAGGTGCCAAAACATGCCACCAAAGCCACCACAATGACCCACAGGCGATACATGGGCACGAAGGTTAGAGACAAATCAACACCACCAGGCATTGGGTTCGGATAAGGCTGGCCACCAATGCCAAATTTGTACTTCACCAAGCCCTCTATCAAAATGCCCATGCCCACCGTTAACAGAAGCGCATAAACATGATCGAGATGGTACAAATGCCGCAGAAAAAATCTCTCGATCAAGAGCCCTGAAAAGCCGACAACCAGGGGCGCCAGAAGCAGTGCCCACCAGTAACTCAGGCCCCAAACATCTAACAGCACCCAAGCCACCAGTGCGCCCAACATGTATTGCACACCATGCGCAAAATTGACCACGTGCAAGAGACCAAAAATGATGGCCAAGCCCAGGCTCATGAGTGCATAAAAAGAGCCGTTGATCAAGCCCAAAATAACTTGACCAACCAAAGCTGAGGTCGGTACGCCAAAGATTGTGTCCATGTTTTTAATCCAAAGATGAGAGGTTCAGCGGGCTCATAAACCAAGCAATCGCTCGATGCGGTCTCGGTTACCTGCAATGTCTTGCTGATGAAATGTTTCAACCACCTGACCCTCTTCAATCACGTAAAAGCGATCTGCAAAACGCGATGCAAATCTAAAATTTTGCTCCACCATCAGCACCGTGAATCCTCTACTTCTCAACAAGCTGATCACTTGCCCAATGCGTTCCACAATGACCGGCGCCAAGCCTTCTGTGCATTCATCGAGCAACAGCAGTTTGGCGCCAGTGCGCAAAATTCGCGCAATGGCTAACATTTGCTGCTCGCCGCCAGACAACTTGGAACCTTGACTGGTGCGGCGCGCTAGTAAGTTAGGAAATAAATCGTAAATTTCTTTGATGCTCAGTCCGCCCGGTTTCAAGATAGGTGGAAGTAAGAGATTTTCTTCTGTGCTCAGACTAGAAAAAATACCTCGCTCTTCCGGGCAGTAAGCCACGCCCAGGTGTGCAATGGTTTCCGGGGGCATGCCCGCAGTCGATTGACCATGAATTTCAATCAAGCCCTCTCGGCGTGACAACAAGCCCATAATGGCGCGAAGTGTTGTGGTTTTACCTGCGCCATTACGACCCAGCAAGCAAACAATCTCCCCTTCATTGACTTCAAGTTGGATGTGATGCAACGCTTTTGTTTCGCCGTAGTGTCCGGACAATGCTTGAACATTCAAAACCACATTGGGTGTTGACTCAGTCATGACCACCTCCCATGTAGGCGTCCATCACCAGGGGGTTGCGTGAAACTTCATCGTAAGTTCCTTCCGCTAACACTTCTCCAGATTGCAACACCGTCACTCGGTCACACAATTCTGAAATGACTTTCATGTTGTGCTCGACCATCAAAACCGTTCTACCTTTTGCCACTTGTCGAATGAGTTGCATGACCGGCGCAATATCTTCATGCCCTAATCCCGCCATGGGTTCGTCCAGCAATATGAGTTCTGGCTCCAAGGCAATGGTGGTTATCAACTCCAGCACCCTTTTACGACCGTAAGAAAGCTCGCCCGCATTGACATAGGCCCACTTCTCTAGTCCCACCATGGCAATCAACTCCAATGCCCGTTGGTTCAAGTTATCCAGAACCGTGTGGCTGCGCCAAAAGGTGTAGTGCCAGACAGTTTTGCGTTGCAGTGCTACACGGACGTTTTCAAGAACAGTGAGTTGTGAGAACACTGCCGATATTTGAAACGAACGAACCAAACCCATGTTGGCCAAAGAAGCCGGATCGCTACCTTCAATGTGACGACCATTGAAAAGAATGGTGCCTGCTGTTGGCTTTAAAAAAGTGGTGAGCAAATTGAAGCACGTGGTTTTACCCGCACCATTGGGGCCAATCAGCGCATGGATGCTGTGCCGACGAACGTGAAGGTTCACACCCTTGACCGCATAAAAACCACGAAATTGCTTGGTTAATCCCTTAGCCTCCAAGATGAAGTCTTCACTCATTCGTCAAGCCCCCCTTCGATTTTTTACAAAAATGCATGTGTCACACCACCATCAACTTTAATGCAATCGCCAGTGACCCAGCTACTTTCAGCAGATGCCAAATAGCAAACAGCGGAGGCAATGTCTTCAACAGTGCCTAAGCGTCGCATCGGCGTTTTGGAAATCCGTTTTTCAACCATCGATGCATCAACATTCACACCAACGCCTTCTGTGGGCACAGAACCTGGCGCCACGGCATTAACTCGAATACCCCTGGGCCCAAAGTCAACCGCAGCTGATCGGGTTAGTCCCAACACCCCCGACTTCACACCGCAATACACCATAGCTTGCGGAATACCCAGAAAGGCTGCCGCCGAGGCGACATTGATGACGCTGCCCCCTTTGGTCATGAAATCTGCAGCAACCTGCATCCCCCAAACCACTGAGAACAATCCTGTGCCCACCATGCGTTGAAGCATTTCGGGCGTAATGTCTTCGATGGCGCCGTAACGAACCCACATGGCGTTGTTGACCAAGATGTCCAAGCGGCCATAGCGTGCATGCAGATTTGAGGCGGCATCGAACAGCGTGGCACGCTGAGCCACATCGCCGCCATAAGCCACAGCTTGGCCACCTTTCGCAATGACCTCTTCTGCGGCTGCTTCAGCCAAGTCAAGTTTTAAATCAATGATGCCAACCACTGCGCCTTCACGCGCCAATTGATTGACGACACCACGCCCAATGCCACGAGCACCACCGGTGACCAAGGCCACTTGTCCTTCAAATCGATTCATCTTCAATTCCTTCTTTCATTGTCACCGGAGCTGCATTTTGAGAATGCCCATCGGCAAACAAAACGTCAAGCAGGCCACGCGCGTCCAAACCATTGAGGGCTATCAATGCCCCACTGAGAGGGTCATCACTTTTGAGTAAATTCCCACTGTCACGAATGCTTGTGACATAGAGCGTGCTCAGATCTTCGCCACCAAAACAAGGGCACGTTGGATAGGGCACGGGCACCTTGATCAGCTGAACTAATGCGCCCTCTGACGAAAAACAAGCCACATGACCCGTTAAAACCATCGCTACCCAAAGCCTGCCTTCAGCATCGACTGTGGCCCCATCTGGGCCAGAATCGAAGAGGCGGGTGTCAATGAAATTTTCTCGAGGGCCCACTTCACCCGTTCTAGGCTCATAGGCATAGCGCCAAATTTGGCGGGCTAGACTATCGGCAAAATACAACCAACGACCATCGGGGCTAAAACAGGTGGTGTTGGACACACAAAAGCCTCGATCTATTTCTTTGACCGAGCCAGTGGCTTCAATTTGATACAGCATCGCATGCTGCTCATGCCTACCCAAAACCAAAGAGCCTAGGCAAAGCCGGCCCGCCTTGTCGGTACGTCCATCGTTCAGTCGCATGCGTTCAGCGGGGTGTTCAATGGCAATAAAAGAAGTGAAGCTGCCAGTGCTTGTGTCCAAAAACTGTAGATCGTTTTGTAAGGCCACCAAGATGCGCCCGCTTTCACACAAAGCAATAGAGCCAATGTCGTGAGGCGTATTCCAACTTTGATAAGCACCAGACTCAGGTTGAAGACGCTGCACCAAACGACGACGTGAGTCGATCCAATAGAGACATTGATCGCGACTGTCCCACAGCGGTGATTCACCTAAGTCGTCCCGCTGGGGTAACACAATGTCAATGGTCAATGGCATAGGGTCAATTGCACAGGTTTAGATCAAGAATTTGAATCACGCAATATCGGTGGACAATTTAAAATCTTTGAAGCGTTCACGCAAAGTGGTTTTTAGCAATTTTCCAGTTGCTGTATGCGGCAACTCGTCTACAAAAATGACATCGTCTGGTAACCACCAACGCGCAACCCGATGACTCAAAAACGCCAACAATTCATCAGAGGTCACTTCTTGATTTGGTTTTTTAATCACAATCAGTAATGGACGTTCTTGCCACTTGCTGTGGGCCACACCAATGACGGCCGCTTCCTGAACGCTGGGATGACCCACGGCTGCATTCTCAAGGTCAATCGAGGAAATCCATTCGCCGCCAGACTTAATCACATCTTTAGAACGATCTGTAATTTGAACAAAGCCATCAGGGTCAATATAGGCTACATCTCCTGTACTGAACCAGCCTTGCGCATCGAGTGCAGTGCCAGCTTCGCTGCCAAAGTAGCCTGATAAGACCCAAGGCCCGCGCACACGTATTTCACCAACAGACTTTCCATCATGGGGCAAGCGCTGGCCTTCTGCGCCAAAAACAGCCACTTCAACACCAAAGATAGCCCTGCCTTGACGAGCCTGAACATCAAATCTTTCTTGCAATGTGATGCCCTGATGTTTGGGCAGCAAATTGGCCACCGTGGCAACCGGACTGGTTTCAGTCATGCCCCAGGCCTGAATGACAAATACGCCCAGTAAGTTTTCAAACTTTTCAATCATCGCCCGGGGTGCAGCGGAACCTCCCACCACGACACGTTGAAGTTTCAAAGACTTGAGATCAATCTGATTTGAATTCTGCTCAATGTATTGAAACAGACCCAGCCAAACTGTTGGCACACCCAAAGAAAATGTACACCCTTCATTGACCATCCTTGCAAATAATTTATCGCCTGTTAAGCCTGAACCGGGCAAAACCAATTTGGCGCCACACATGGCAGAGGCGTAAGGCACGCCCCATGCATTGACATGAAACATGGGTACCGACAACAAAACCGAGTCGCGCGCAGACAAAGCCAAACCATCGGTTGCACAAATGGCAAACGAATGAAGCAATGTAGAACGATGGCTGTACAACACACCTTTAGGATTGCCTGTGGTACCCGAGGTATAGCACATGGACGACGCTGTTTCCTCGTCCAAAGCAGGCCATTCGTAATGGTTGGATTGGTTCGCAATCAGAGACTCATAGCAATGCAAATTGGGCAAGTCAAGCGCAGGCATTTGATCAGGACGGCACAGCGCAACATACTTCTTAACAGAGGTAAGTTGGGGTGCTAATTTCACCAACAAATCGCCAAAATCCAAATCAAAAAAAACGATCCCATCTTGGGCATGGTTCAGTATGAAGGCAATTTGTTCTGGAAACAGTCTTGGATTGACGGTGTGCAATACAGAGCCAACGCCCGCTACGGCATAGTACAACTCCAAGTGTCGGTCCGTGTTCCAAGCCAAAGTTGCCAAGCGATCGCCGGCGCCTACACCCAGGCTGGGCAATGCATGCGCCAATTGCGAAGCACGCTGAGCCACGGTTCGCCAATTGCTGCGGCGCTCTTCGCCCCCGTAAAGATAAGACACAATTTCAACATCGCCGTGGTAGGTGGCGGCATGGGTCAGCAAACTCGAAATAAGCAGAGACCTTTTTTGCATTAATCCATGAAGACTCATGCAGACTCCTTTTTGATTTGCAAGCTGGCAAACAATTCGTATACAGCATCGCGCGGAAAGCGACCGCCTGTAGGCTGCCTCAATTCAAAGCTTTCTGACGTCAAAGGACCTGGCAACTGAGTTTTTCGCTGCCAGTCGTACACCACAGTTCGGGCAGCAACACGCCACTCGCCATGGCGTTTTTCAAATCGGTCGACATAGCGGCCACACAACATAGTTTCCTGGGGTTGTCCTTTTGCATCGATCTCTTCTTGATAGGCAGTGAAATACGACTCGACAGCAGCCACATCGCCATGCAACTCAATCAGAATATTGCTGATTTGATGCACCATTCGACCCGCTTGTTGCAGTTTCACCAAGGCCATGTCAATGAAGCCGCTTGCTGTCCCTTTATAGGCGCCGTGATTGTCGGTGGCATCCGGCCAATAGGCTGCGCGTAATGCTTTTTCCTCTAATCGATCAATCCCTCGGCAATAAAGAAACAAGCAATCTCGAATGGCTTCTCTGTCAAGCAGCGTTTGTAGGGTGTACTGGGTCATCTTTTGATCTCCTATGTTTCAAAGGTCTGCCTGTAAAGTAATGACAGCATCAAGGCACACGGCTCCCTTTTGTTGAACCAACATGGGATTGATGTCAATACTTTGCAATTGGTCTGCATGTGCCATGGCAAATTCAGACAAACGGCACAACGCGTCAATGACCGCCGATTCGTCGGCAGGCTGACTCCCGCGCCAGCCTCGTAACAAGGCCGTCGAGCGTACTTGATTCACCAAGGCTTGCGCCCTGAGAGTTGTGAGAGGCGCCGAAGCCAGAGCCACATCCCGGAACAACTCGACTGCCGTGCCACCTGCACCGTACAAGATCATGGGGCCAAAAGTAGGGTCGACTTGCACCCCCAAAATAGTTTCAACGCCACCCTTGACCATGGGTGTGATGAGGACACCATCGAGCCTGGCAGTGGGTACATGAAGTTGGGCACGGGAAATTAAAGTGTCAAAGGCTATTTTGACTGCCGCAGCGTCTTGTAAATTGAGTAGCACGCCACCCATTTCTGTTTTATGCAAAATATCGGCAGATGCAATTTTGGCAACCACCGGAAATCCAATTTCAGCAGCAAACTTGACAGCAGCTTCCGACGTACTACAAACCTGCTCTGGCAGCACCGAAAGGCCCGCCATCTTGAGAACGTTTTTAGCCGCCACTTCTGTGCCCACATCTTTCAAAGCTGAAACCTTTGCTTGCGTGCCAGGCAATGTGTACAAATTATTGCGTCGATCGGCCATTCGTGCGGCTGCACCCATTGCCACCATCGCACGCGTCGGATCTGCAAACACAGGAATACCAATGGCTTCTAATTTCTCATTTGACTCAGGGGACGACAACATGACCAACACCAAATCTTGATGGGGATACTGAATTCTCAACTCTGCCAATCGATCAATGGTGCTGGCAAAACGCGCTGGCGCCAAACCAGAATGCGCCAAGTATGCAAACACGGTACCGTAATCACCATGTGCCATCATGATTTCGATGGTACGTGGTACACCATCGGGCAAAGAAGTGACTTGCGCTGTCATGTCCAGCGGGTTGGCGGCCACAGCAAACGGTAACAAAGCTTTTGAAGCTGCCACAGCATCTGGTGTCAAGGCCGGCATACTGAGACCAAGATCGCCCGCATGGTCGGCCATGAGCACGCCAATGCCACCCGAACCCGTAATGATGCCAATCGCTTGATTGGGCGGCAAACGGCCAGTGACGGTGCAGTAGTAGGCTATGTCTAACATTTCCTCAATTGAATTGGGACGATATGCGCCACATTCCTGAAAGACCACGTCAAAGACCGCATCGTTACCCGCTAAAGAGCCCGTATGCGTGCTTGCAGCGGCTGCCCCCAACTCTGTGCGACCCACCTTCATCACTAAAACTGGTTTTCCAGCGGCTGCCGCCTTTAACAAAGCGGCGCGCAAACGCTGTCCATCTCGGCATGATTCCAGGGCGGCACAAATGACTTTGGTTTCAGGATCTTCCGCCAAGTAATCGATGCATTCAGCCACATCAATGTCGGCCTCATTGCCCGTGGCAATGATTTTACTGAGACCCAAACCGCGCAAAGTGGCCATGCCGTAAGCGCATGAACCAAAAGCACCGCTTTGAGTTGCCAATGAAATTGAACCGCTGCGAGGCTGCAAGCCATATAGCGCTGTAGAGAATGTGGCGAAGTACCGTGTCTCGACATTGAGCAAACCCAAAGAGTTGGGGCCCAGCATTCTCACACCAGCATCACGGCACATGGCCTTGAGCTTGTCTTGTGCCTCGCGGCCCTCGTCGCCCATCTCAGCAAATCCCGATGTCAGCACAACGACGCAGCGAACACCTTTTGCAATCGATTCACGAACTGCAGATTCGACGCCAGGCGCAGGCACCACGACCACTGCTTGATCAACGGATCCAGGAATATCCAGCACGCTGCCATACGCAGGCAAGCCTTGAATTTCTGTAGCACCACTTTTGTTGATGGGATAGATGGCACCTTCAAACTTGGCTTCTAACAAAAAACGAAGCAAGCGTCCCCCAATGCGATCAGGGTCGGAAGAGGCACCAATGATCGCAACAGATTGCGGAACAAAGACAGGCTGAAGGGAGTGCATGATGGTTAGAAAATGTCAGGTTGATTCGGACAAAGTTTGTACAGTTAGCCAGTCAAGGCATTCTGAAGACCCACCCTGTTGCAAGCTGCCATTCATGGCTTGCATCGCAAGGCGAGCGACTAACGACTCCCAGCTCATGCCCATACCACCATGCAATTGAATAGAAGACTCCGCAACCAATCTTGCCAGACCCGCCAGGTACAGCTTTATCAAAGTTATTTTGTAGGGGTCATCGTTCAGACCGTGCTCATCGATGTGCTCGATATGATTGAGCACTAAGCCTCTCGCATTTTCATACGCCACGTACATTTCGACTGTGCGATGTCGCAAGGCTTGGAAGCTAGACAAAGCTACGCCAAATTGTTGACGCGTGTTGAGATACTCAATGGTCAATTCAATCATGGCCGCAGCGGCGCCCACCGTTTGAACACACGACATCAAAGCACCCACTTGTCGCGCTTTTGAAATCGCGCTGACAGCAGCAGCCCCTTGGAGCAACAACTGATCGGCAGAAATCGTGAGTCCGCTCAGCGCAACATCCCCATACTGACGGTCATCAACACCGGTATAACGCTTAACCCGACTTGCCACTTGAGTCCAGGGAAGCATGACCAACCTAGAGTCTTGCGATGCCAGCTCACGCGCACGAAAAAGCACATGTGTGGCGGGCTCAGACAAATCAATGGCCAATAAATCACCTTGCAATACAAGATTTGCATCGACCCAAGGCGCGGTCACGCGACCAGGCCCTTTTTCGCCCGCATCCAATGCGGTACAAACAGATACCTCTCCCAACATCAGCGCGTTCAATAATTCAGCGGCTTGCCTGTGTGCTTTAGCAGCAGTTAAAAGAACTGGCGCAACGGCACAGCGATCGACCAGTGGTGCGCCATGGCCTTGACGGGCAACGGCCTCCAAGATGGCTGCTAAATCTTGAACTCTTGCACCCACACCCCCGTCGTCTTCAGCAACGATGACGCCCTGCCAACCCAAGCCCAACATTTGTTGCCATTTTGAGGAGGGTGTATTTTCATCGGATGGCACAGTTTTCAACACATCTTCTTGCGCTAAGCGCAAGGCTGTATCGTAGAGATCTCCCGCAAAAAGCGGCGTGGAACGAAACGACATGCTTAAACTCCAAAAATATCGCGCGCGATGACATTCTTTTGCACTTCACTGGTACCCCCAGCAATAGTGCGCGACCGATAAAACAAATACGTGTGCAATAGCTGGCGCTCGATGTCCAAGTCATCCGATCCCTCGGCATCAGGTGTGCTGGGGATCAGTCTAGTTGCATAGTGGGGTGCGACCAGGTCGTAGGCCAAGCTTGAAATTTGCTGGGACAGTTCTGTGCAGTGCAATTTCAGCGCAGAGGATTTAGAAGATCGTAAAGTGCCACTCATCTCTTCTGTGATGGCGCTCATGAGCATTTCTTTGGCACCCATGGCAGACGCTTTGGCATTTAGCAAGCGAGAAATGGCAGACAGCAATGTGGGTGTTGCACCTGACTCTTTGACTTTTGACCGAATCAAGGTTTCTACTTGTTGCAATTGGCGAAGCAACCTTGGCACCATTGCAGGCGACAATCGTTCACGGTCAAGCAAGAACTTGGCGCAAGCCCAACCACCGCCTTCTTCGCTGATTCGATTCAATACAGGCACTCTAACATCGGTCAAAAAAACTTCATTGACGTGATGCCACTGATCGATTGTCCGAATAGGTTTGACTACAATGCCAGGCGCATTGACTGGAACCAAAAGTAAAGTGATGCCGGCTTGTTTGCGCCCTTCCGTCGAGGTGCGAACCAAGGTGTACATCATGTCAGCCTCATGCGCGTGAGATGTCCAAATTTTTTGACCCTTTATCACATATTCATCACCCTCTAAAACAGCTGAGGTTCGAAGGGAGGCCAAGTCAGAACCTGCTCCAGGCTCTGAGTAACCTTGACACCACCACTCGGTACCGTCCAAGATGCGGGGCAAGAAGCGCGCTTTTTGCTCAGGCGTTCCAAAATGCATGATGACCGGGCCAATGTGTCCCAGGCCATGGTGATACAAGGGCGGACAATCCAGTTCTGCACTCACCTCTTCAAACAAGTAACGTTGCCGCAGATCCCAACCCGTACCACCTTCTTCGATGGGCCAATTGGGCGCAGACCAGCCTTTGGTGTGCAATATTTTTTGCCACTCAGCAAACTCAGTCCTGCCAATTTTTTGATTGCTAAAAACTTTATCGCGAAGGGCTTGAGGACAATTCGCAACCATGAACTCCGTCAAGTCATGACGAAACTTCACATAATCAATGCTGCTGATGTCTGGGTCATTTAAACTGTATTCAGTCATGGGTGGTCATGCGTGTAATGGAAATTCTCGAAGGAATTGAATGATCTTAATTTACTTTACGACCGGTAAGTTTCCAACCCCGTAAAAACCCTTAGCAACGTTTAAATTCAGAGTAGAACCGGCTCAATCAAGTAAGCCATGAAGCACGATATCTACAAACTGATCGACCACCACCGGGGGCGTTAACTTACCCTTAGGGTTATGCCATCGGCTCATGGAGTTAACAGCGGCCAGCAGAACCCGCCCCGCCATCGCAGGATCGACTTTTCGAAAGTGTCCACTTTCAACACCCTCGAGGATAAAACCGCGCAATAGTTTTTCATATTGATCCCGAAGTGCCACCGCTTTGGCTTTGGAGGGTGAATCACCGTGAGTGCGAAAAGCATTTGAAGAGGCAATCCAAGCCTCGCGGTTGTGCTGGTAGTTTTCGGCTGTCGTGATCATGAAAGTCCTGACTTTGGCCTCGGGCGAATCGACCTCTGCACAAGCATCTTTCACTTGATTGACCAAGGCTTCCAGTGACTCCAGCACAATCTTGGCAAAAAGCGACTCTTTATTGGGAAAGTGATAATAAAGTGCAGCCTTGGTGACCTTGGCCTCCTCGGCGATATCCCGAAGAGAGGTGCCACTAAAGCCTCGCTCCGAAAACAGTCGACAGGCGATACCCAACAACTGAATCTGTCTGTCATCTCCTCGAGACGTTGCGGCAGAGGTCTGCATGGCGATTTTTCGCGATGATTTCGCTGCGGTTTTAGTGACAAGCTTAGATGCAGTTTTCCCTGCAGATTTCACTGCAACTTGTAATGCTTTATGAGTCGCCATGAATGCTCCAGATTGATGCCACCGGTAGTCCCACCCGATCAAACCAAAAACCGTAGCTTATCGCAAGTCCAGCAAGGTTTTTAACGGCCCACAAACTTAGGCTCTCGCTTTTCTAAAAATGCCAATTGGGCTTCGCGAGTGTCCTCAGTTTTAGACAAGGCCACCGTATTGCCTTGCTCATAGCGATAGGCATCTCGCACAGGCATGACCTCTGTCATGCGAGCAGCTTCCTTTGCCAGGCGCAAAGCGGTCGGGCTCTTGCTAGCAATCTCTTTGGCAAGGTCCATGCAATATGGCATCAATTGATCAGCAGGCAATGAGGCCTCTACCAAACCCAAACGATACAACTCATCACCACTGACCTTCATGCCCGTGAAGAACATACGGCGAGCTCTGGACTGGCTGAAATACTTGCGCACAAAGGTGAGACCACCGGCCAGTCCCACGTTAATTTCCGGCATGGAGACATAGGCATCTTGTGATGACACCCAAATATCAGACGCCATGACCAAGCCAAAACCTGCGCCCATGGCGGGACCATTGATGGCCGCAATAATGGGTTTACTGCACTCCGCCACAGCGTAATAGCTTTCTCGCACCAATCGATTGTGACGACCATACGCGCCCGGCTTACCTGCCAAGTTGGGACGCTCGCGAATGTCAGCGCCAGCGGAAAAGACTTTTCCAGAACCCGTTAAAACAATGACACGCACTTCGTCCATGTCTGACAACAAATCAAACAGCTCTGTAATTTCTGCGCGGTTTTCGGCATTTTGTGCGTTAACAGGCGGACGGTTCAAGGTGACGACAGCGATGTAGTCAGCAATCTCAACTTTCAGTGTGTTGTATTCCATGGTGTTTCCAAATGAGTCAAAAAGAATGTTCGAGGAAAAGCTTACCTGTCGGCAAGTTACCTGTCAAGGCAACTTCACTGGATGCTGTCACCTGTGTTGCCTTTATTGGCCGAGACACGTTTGGGCAATTGCGCGGCCAGTTTCTGCATCAGCGAAAGGTATTCAGCCTTTTTAGGGACGATGCGTTCAATCGTACCGCCCATCCCTAAAACAACTGCACGACCCTGCGCGGTGATGGGCAAGTTCACGCAGATTGTGGCACCACCAATGAGCGGAATATTTTCTGCCGTGGCCCACCCTTGTTGACGCGCATTTTGGACGCGCTGCATCATCATATCTAGGCCTTGTCTCATTGCAAAAGCTTCTGTTGCAATGTTGGCACGTCGAACCAAGCGCTCTACCTCGGTATCCGTGTTTGCCGCCATTAGCAACCATCCAGTTGCCGATTGAGTCAAAGGTCGCATGCTGCCCTCCTCCGTCACAAATCTCAAGGCATGTGAAGATTGGATGACCCGAATGTATTGAATGTAGACATCGTTTTGCAATGAGATGGAGACCGTCTCGCCCGTTGCACTGTGCAGGTCCTGCATGATTTCAAAAACTTCGCCTTGGCCAAACAAAGCATGGCGGATCCAATCGCCAAGGGTTGTGACTTGAAGGGTGGGAAAATACAAACGAGAGGCGCGGTCATAACTCAAATAACCCAGCTGCGTGAGATTTTTCAACAGCACGGTGGCACTGGATTGCGGATAGCCCAGACCCTGGCTAATTTCGCGCAAGCTTTGGGGTTTCTGGGAGTTTTTGAAATACGCCAAGACCTCTAAGACTCGCACAGCAGATTTGACAGAAGCGACCCCCATGTTGATCTCCCATTTAAATTGACACACAAAGCTTGAAACGATTTACTTGCCTGCCGGCAGTTTAATTGACAAAATGAGTTCTGCCTTCGCTGAATTTGATCGCCCTCCCAACAAATCAACTGCAGAGGCACAAGACAACTAACGCAAGAAAGCAGATCCCTATGAAAGTCATCGTGACAGGCGCCGCACAAGGCATTGGTAGAGCCATCGCTTTGAAAATTGCAAAAGACCATCAAGGCGCCAAACTCTTACTGACAGATCAACATCCAGATAGCTTAGAAAGCATTGCCAATGAAGTCCGTGCACTGGGGGCGTCTGCGCACATCAAGCCTGGCGATTTGACCGACCCTCAATTCATAGTAGACCTGACTTCTGAAATTTCATGGTTGGGCGGCTTAGATGCTGTGGCCAGCAATGCTGGCGTTGCACTTCACAGCCCTCTTCTGACATTGAGTTTAGAGGTGTGGGAAAAAAACTTTGCATTGCATGTCAGAGCACCTTGGTTGTTGGCAAAAGGATGCCATGCCGCACTGAAAGCCAGTCAAGGCGCATTCATCATCACAGCGTCTGTATCGGGTACGCACCCTACACCCCCTGGCGGCGCCTACTCCTCCAGCAAGGCTGCTGCATTAATGTTGGCAAAACAAATGGCCGTTGAATGGGGACCCGATGGCATTCGCGTGAACACTGTTTCGCCGGGCATGACGCTCACGCCCATGACGCACAGTGCCTACACACAACCTGGCGTGATGGCACAACGTGAATCACGAATTCCACTTCGAAGAATTGGTCAGCCCGAGGACATTGCCAAGGCGGTTAGCTTCTTGATGAGTTCAGAAGCCAACTACATCACAGGAGCCGACATCGTGGTCGATGGCGGCCTCACGCAAACACTGATGGCCTACAACCCCGGATGGAAAACTTAAACGCGTGAAGCGTCTGTTTCAAATTTAAAGTTTGCTTTGTAATTGTCTTGGGTGGCCAAGCCGCAATACTCTCTGTATTTGGGAAAACCTCCCACAAACATGGTGAGGCCTTTCGGTTTGTCCTTCACGTTCGCGCCCAAATACCAAGTCTTGGCCTTGTTCAAAAGTGATCGTTTTGAAAGGGTGGCCACCACAGTCATCCAGCCCTCTTCTGCTTGCGCTGTGGGCTCCATGGCTGTCTGCTTGTTTTTTGCCATGTGTTCAATGGCCGTCGCAATCCAATCGACATCGTTTTCACTGATGCGAATGATGTTGGCCAAGGCTGCTGGACCATTGGGTCCGGTGGTCATGAACAAGTTTGGAAAACCAGCCATCATGAGACCCAAATAAGAAGTTGCGCCTTCGGCCCATTTTTGACTCACCTTCAGACCCTCTCGGCCTTTGACATCAACAGCCAACATGGCGCCAGTTAAGCCATCGTAGCCCGTCGCCAAGATCAGCATGTCCAATTCAATTTCACGATTTTTTGTTCTGACACCCTTGGGCGTAATTTCTAAAATTTCCTCTTCATTGCAATCAACCAAATGCACCGTCGGCAAATTGAAGGTCTCGTAATAGCTGGTATCTAAGCAAGG
>CAIMUZ010000175.1 GCA_903844775.1 uncultured Burkholderiales bacterium
CCTTGAAAAAAAAGAGGAAAATGCGGTTGTCCACAGAAAGATGCTTTGCTTATCTACTACTACTAATTTAAATAAAGAAAACAAGAGGAAGAGATGATCGTACTGAAAGCAACACAAGACAAAGTTTTGTCTGTTCTCCAATCTGTTGCAGGCATCGTAGAACGCCGCCACACATTGCCTATCTTGGCAAATGTATTGATTCGTAAAACAGGCAGTGCATTGCAGTTGACAACCAGTGACTTGGAAATTCAAATTCGCACCACTGCCGAGCTAGATGGTGATGCAGGCAACTTCACCACGACTGTCGGTGCGCGCAAGCTCATTGATATTTTGCGCACCATGCCTTCAGATCAAACCGTGAGTCTGGAATCCAATCAGAATAAATTGATTTTGAAAGGTGGCAAAAGCCGCTTCACATTGCAAAGCTTGCCAGCAGAAGACTTTCCTTTGGTACAAGAAGCTGCCAACTTTGGCCCTTCTTTCAGCGTGCCTCAAAAGACACTTAAAGAATTGCTGCATCAAGTGTCGTTTGCCATGGCTGTGCACGACATCCGTTACTACTTGAACGGTATTTTGTTTGTGGCTGAAGGCAAGCAGCTCAGCTTGGTGGCGACAGATGGTCACCGTTTGGCTTTTGCGTCAGCCACATTGGATGTCGAAGTACCTCGCCAAGAAGTGATCTTGCCGCGTAAAACTGTGCTCGAAATGCAGCGCTTGTTGAGCGACAAAGAAGGCGCTATTGAAATGCAATTTGCTGGCAACCAAGCCAAGTTCACTTTTGACGGCATGGAGTTCGTGACCAAGTTGGTAGAGGGCAAATTCCCAGACTACAACCGCGTCATTCCAAAGAACCACAAGAACACCATCACCTTAGGTCGTACTGCATTGTTGGCAACGTTGCAGCGCACAGCCATTTTGACCAGTGAAAAGTTCAAGGGTGTTCGCTTGAATCTTGAGCCAGGTGTGTTGCGCGTGGCATCGAGCAATGCAGAACAAGAAGAGGCGGTGGACGAACTTGAAATTGATTACAACGGTGATGCCATTGAAATTGGTTTTAACGTCACGTATTTGATTGATGCTTTGACCAATATGGACCAAGACATGGTCCAAGTGGATTTGGCTGATTCCAATAGCTCTGCACTGATCACGATTCCAGAAAACACCACCTTCAAATACGTGGTGATGCCAATGCGTATCTAACGCGTTGTTGTTTCCCTTTTTTACGATTGAATCCGTGAGGCGCTTGTGCCTCACGCACGAAGACTTGTTATGACAGAACCCACTCAAAATACTGAAACTCCAGTGACACCACCCGCCGGTGAAGGCTATGGTGAAGGCTCCATCCAAATCTTGGAAGGCCTTGAGGCGGTCCGCAAGCGCCCAGGCATGTACATCGGTGACACATCTGACGGCACGGGTTTGCATCACTTGGTCTTTGAGGTGGTCGACAACTCGATCGACGAAGCGTTGGCAGGGCATTGCGATGACATCGTGGTCACCATTCACAGCGACAACTCCATCAGCGTGACGGACAACGGTCGTGGAATTCCCACGGGTGTGAAGATGGACGACAAGCATGAGCCCAAACGCTCTGCTGCTGAAATTGCTTTGACCGAATTACACGCCGGGGGCAAGTTCAACCAAAACAGTTACAAAGTGTCAGGTGGTTTGCATGGCGTGGGTGTGTCGTGTGTGAATGCACTTTCCAAATCATTGCGTCTGGTGGTTCGCCGTGAAGGCAAGGTGCATACCTTGGAGTTCTCCAAAGGTTTTGTACAAAATCGTTTGATCGAAGTGGTGGAAGGCGTGGAAGTTTCTCCCATGCGCGTCACTGGAGAAACTGAAAAGCGCGGCACAGAAGTTCACTTTCTGCCCGACACAGAAATCTTCACACAAAACAATGATTTCCATTACGAAATCTTGAGCAAGCGTTTGCGCGAACTCAGCTTTTTGAACAACGGTGTGCGTATCCGTTTGCTTGATGAGCGCACAGGCAAAGAAGACGATTTTTCTGGTGCGGGTGGTGTGAAGGGCTTTGTTGACTTCATCAATTCAGGCAAGAAAGTGCTGCACCCCAATGCCTTCTACGCAGAAGGTGAGCGTCCTGCAGATACCTACGGTGGCATTCCTGGTACCAGCATTGGTGTGGAAGTGGCTATGCAGTGGAACGACGGTTACAACGAGAGTGTGCTGTGCTTCACCAACAACATCCCTCAGCGCGATGGTGGTACCCACTTGACAGGTTTGCGTGCCGCTATGACGCGCGTGATCAACAAGTACATCGAAGAAAACGAATTTGCTAAAAAAGCAAAAGTCGAAGTGTCGGGTGACGACATGCGTGAAGGCCTGTGCTGCGTGTTGTCTGTCAAGGTACCTGAACCCAAATTCAGTAGCCAAACCAAAGACAAGTTGGTGTCGAGCGAAGTGCGTGCCCCGGTCGAAGACATCGTGGCCAAAACACTGACCGATTATTTGCAAGAGCGTCCCAATGACGCCAAGATCATTTGCGGCAAGATTGTGGAAGCCGCTCGCGCACGCGAAGCCGCACGCAAGGCCCGCGAAATGACACGCCGTAAAGGCGTGTTGGATGGCATGGGTCTGCCAGGCAAGTTGGCGGATTGCCAAGAAAAAGACCCATCGCTGTGCGAAATCTACATCGTGGAGGGTGACTCCGCGGGGGGCTCGGCCAAGCAAGGCCGTGACCGTAAATTCCAAGCCATCTTGCCCTTGCGCGGCAAGATTTTGAACGTGGAAAAAGCCCGTTACGAAAAGCTGCTCA
>CAIMUZ010000176.1 GCA_903844775.1 uncultured Burkholderiales bacterium
CAACCCCGCCCGATCCTATTCGCCAGAAGGTCAGACACTGACTTATGCCGAAGTTGCAGAGTCAGTGCAAGACTTGATGCAGCGCTACAGGCAGGCAGGCTACGGCGTTGGTCATCGAGTAGGCTTGTTGTTAGAAAATAGATTGGAACATTTTTTACACAAGCTGGCCATGAATGCGTTGGGCATGTGTTGTGTTCCTCTCAATCCAGATCATCGACCTCCTGAAATGGCGTATGTCATCGATCACGCCAAGCTTGATTTGGTGGTAGTTATCGACCCAATGGCCTTGCTCTTGAAAAATGCATTGACGGTGTCTGAGAATCAAGTGCCGGTGGTGCGCTTGAGCGTACAAATGGTATTTCCCCATGCGTCCGTTTCTGCTACTTCCACTGAACCTGATGCAGAAAGCATCGCAAGCGTTCTCTATACATCTGGAACCACGGGTAAACCTAAAGGCTGCCTGATGTCGCACCGATATGAATTAGCTGCTGGACGTTGGTATGCAACACGCGGTAGTTTGATTGAATTTGGTGAAGGTTGCGAGCGCATATACAACCCGTTACCTGTGTTTCATGTGAACGCTTTGATTTTTTCTTTTTACTGCGCCATGCTCAAAGGCAATTGTCAAATTCAGACTGATCGTTTTCAAGTATCACGTTGGTTTACGGAGGTCCATGAAAGCCAAGCAACGGTGGTTCATTACCTGGGTGTCGTGGTTCCGATGTTGCTTAACCAAGCCAGTCATCCCCTTGAACGCAAACATCAAGTACGTTTTGCCATTGGGGCTGGGGTTGACCCGCAGCGTCATGCTGAGTTTGAGGAACGTTTTGGTTACCCCTTGATAGAAATTTGGGGTATGACGGAAATGGTCCGTGCCATATTTGATGCCGAACTTCCTCGTCAAGTTGGTACGCGTGCGATAGGACGAGTGCAGCCTGGCATGGAGGTACGGTTGGTGAATGATTCAGAAGAAGACGTGCCTAACGGCACACCGGGTGAAATGCTGGTTAGAGATTCAGCCAGTGTGCCCCGTCGCGACTTCTTCAGTGGTTATTTGAATGATGAGAAGGCGACAGAGCTTGCTTGGCGGGGTGGATGGTTTCACACGGGTGACATCGTGGTGCGAGATGAGGATGGATTGTTGCATTTCTTAGAGCGGCGCAAAAATATCATCCGCCGTTCTGGAGAAAACATAGCCGCTGCCGAAGTAGAGGCGGTTCTTCAGAGCCACCCTTGTGTGGCGCAAGCAGCAGTTTTGGCTGTTAAAGACGAAGTTCGTGAGGAAGAGGTATTGGCTTGTATCGTGCTCAAGCCGGGCCTGACAGTACCTCTCAACGCAGAAGATCCTCTGGTTCGGGAGTTGTTTGGGTACTGTGACGCTAACCTTGCCTACTTCAAAGCGCCAGGCTGGCTGTGGTTCACAAGTGAAATACCGACCACAGGTACACAAAAGATTCAAAAACATCAGTTGTTTGCTGCCGACATAGATCCTCGCAAAGAACGGGGCATGATGGACTTGCGACTGTGGAAAAAACGTCATCGTCAGCCCTGAACTTAGTCACCACTTATTTACAACATCAAAAAAGGAAAGTGCCATGTCCCAACCCCATGTACTGACGCGTAGAGATGATGCGGTTGGTGTAATGACATTCAATCGTCCAGAATCGATGAACACCTTGGACTTACCCATGGTCTTGGCGATGGAAGAAGCCTTGAATGTCCTAGAACAAGATGACCAAGTGCGTGTGATCGTTGTGACAGGATGCGACGATCGGACCTTCATGGCTGGCGGTAACATTGCTGACTTGAACAGTCGATATGCGCTGTCGCATTACAAAGACTTTACACAGGTCTTGCACCGCGTGTTTCGCCGCTTTGAAGTTTGCCCTAAACCCGTCATTTCAGCTGTTAACGGTTGGGCCTTGGGAGGTGGTGCTGAATTCATGTTGACCACAGACATCCGTTTAATGGCTGAAAATGCCAAGATAGGATTGCCTGAAATTAAACTGGGATTATTTCCGGGTGGCGGCGGCTCACAGCGACTGATGCGACAAATACCCTTGTGCCATGCAAAGATGCTCATGTTCACAGGAGATTTTCTGTCTGCGGCTGAGGCGGTTCAAATTGGGTTGGTCAATCGTGCCGTGCCGCAGTCAGAATTAATGGTGCAAACGATGTCATTGGCACACAGCATTTCCGAAAAATCTCCTTGGGCATTAAGGCTTCTCAAAACCTCTATGGTTCAAGGGGCGGAAATGCCTTTAAGCGCTGCTTTGAACCATGAGGCGGCCACCATCAGTTTGTTGTTTCAAACTGAGGATGCCCATGAAGGATGTTCTGCGTTCTTGGAAAAACGGCGCCCAGTTTTCAAAGGTTGTTGACATTCACCTTCAAGGGAAGTGGCGCTGAAGATCAGCGCTCACCCAGTCCATGCTTCAAGTGCCGATGATGCCGCCATCGATCTTGCGAACGACGACGGTGGCGCTGCGCGGTCGACCACTTGGTTTTTGTTCTGGCCAGTTAGAAATGGCCCTCGGGTTGGCCGGGTTGTTCTGCTCACTGGCAGGCTCGCCCGGGTGCTGAACATTGAGAAACATGGTTTTGCCGTCGGGTGTTTCAGTCACGCCTGTAATCTCGCAACCTGCAGGACCCACCAAGAAGCGACGCGCTTCACCCGTTTTCACATCGGCAGCCAGCATCATGTTGTTGCCAAAGTTCTTCAGGTCACCTTTGCCCATGGCCGAGGTGGACATGTCGCACTGAATCCACATCAGGCCACGCCCATCTACCCAGAGGCCATCGGGGCAAGAGAACATGTCGCCTTTGATGTTGCCTTTGGCTTCTGCGCGCGCCAATGAGGGGTCGCCCGCCAGGATGAAGTGGTTCCAGGCAAAAGTGGCTGCATGGAAGTCGCCGTCTTCTTTCCAGCGAATGATGTTGCCCTGCGTGTTGTTGGCACGGGGGTTGGCAGCGTCAACTGCGGGTTGCTTATCGGCACCACGGTTGCTGTTGTTGGTCAGGGTTGCATAGACCCAGCCTTGCTGGTCGACGGCAATCCACTCAGGACGGTCCATTTTGGTGGCGCTCACGATGTCACTGGCTTGACGCGATTTAATGAGCACCTCGGCTTGGTCGGCAAAACCATTGGCCGCAGTCAGTGGGCCTTGACCGTGGGTTAAAGCGATCCACTGGCCTTTGCCGTCAGCATTGAACTTGGCCACATACAGCGTGCCGTGGTCAAGCAAGGTGGCGTTGGCGGCGGCGCCCCCTGGTTTGATGGCATCGCGGCTTACAAATTTATAAATGTATTCAAAGCGTGCGTCTTCTCCCATGTAAACCACAGCGCGATTGTCTTTGGTGACCGCAACTGTGGCGCCCTCGTGCGCAGCGCGACCCATGGCCGTTCGTTTGATGGGTGTGGCATTGGGGTTGTTGGGATCAATTTCAACGATCCAACCAAAGCGGTTGGGTTCATTGGGGTTTTGTGTGGCATCAAAACGGGCATCATGCTCGTGCCAACGGTAACCAACACCGCCTTTTCTCAGACCCCAACGTTTTTCATGATCGCTGAGTTTGTCGCCGCCATTGAAGTAAAAAATGAAGTTTTCTTCGGAGGTGAGGTAAGTGCCCCAAGGGGTGATGCCACTGGCGCAATTGTTCAAAGTGCCTAAAACTTTGCGGCCTGCTGGATCGGCCGCTGTCTTCATCATGGCGTGACCCGCGGCGGGACCCGTGATTTCCATGGGCGTGTTGGTGGTAATACGGCGTGCATATTTGGAGGGGTTGACCACCTCCCATTTGCCGCCTTTGTCTTGCACCTCAATGATGGCCACGCCATGTGCGGCTTGGGACTTGCGGACTTTTTCAGCGCTCCAATTGGCCATGCCATCTTTGAAGAGCAAACCGTGGTCCACGTATTCGTGGTTCATGGCCAGTAAACCGCGTTTGGAGCCTTCGAGTGCGTAGTAGTGAATGCCATCGTGGTGCATGCCAATTTGAGCTTCTTGCTCTGAAGCCGTGTTGCTCGCGTCGTCCTTGAAAGCGTAATTTTGTCCTGCAATGCCGACGGGGTCACCCCAGGGTGCAATGACTTGGGCCACATAGCCCTCAGGCACAGTGATGCTATCGGCGGTGGAAACAGCAACACTTTTGAATCCGATGGTTGCTGCAGCACCCATGCCCAGTGATGCACAGCCAGTGAGAGCGGCAGCGCCACCCACGGCACTGAGGGGCGCCAAAAAGCTACTGGCCAATGCACCCAAACCGCCGCGCAATATTTGACGACGCGAAGGATCTGAAACATCATGAATACTGAGGTTAGAAGAGCGATTGCTGTCTTCCATCAAGGAGAAATCTTTGGACATATGGGTAATCAATCGTGAAGTTGAAAATGACTAAATTAGCCTAATCAGGCCATTTTGAATTATCTGTCACAGATTTGACACTTTTATGAATTTATAGATGCGCTGAAAAGCAAAAAGCACTGCAGGGTGCGATTTTTTATCAGTTGACAATGCGATTGTTCAAGAACCAAGTTCTCATCTCGCCCTTGTCTTTAACTTCAATGACACCGCAAGGCTCATAGGAGAAAGGCTGGATCAAGGCTTGGCGAGTGGCGTCGCTCATATGGATCCTTCCCGCAGTGCCGTGTGACTCCATGCGGCTGGCGGTGTTCACCACGTCGCCCCAAATGTCATACAGAAATTTGCTCTTGCCAATGATTCCGGCGACCGCTGCACCCGTGCTCATACCAATTCGGATGTTCAGTGGGTATTGGGTGCTTGCGTTGAAGTCTTGAATGGCGGCCAACATGTCAAGCGACATGTGTGCGGCGCGATCGGCATGGTCAGTGACCACCACGGGTAAACCTGCTGCCGCCATATAAGAGTCGCCAATCGTTTTGATCTTTTCCAGTCCACGATGCTCCGCTATGTGGTCAAAACGAGTGAAGAGATCATTCAACACGTCGACCATCACCTCGGGGCTAACGAGTTGTGAAAAGGCTGTAAAACCTACAATGTCCGCAAATAACACCGTCACATTGGCGTAGCTGTCCACAATGGCTTGGTGGTGGTACTCACTGGCACTGATTTGTACCGTGATATCCAACACGATCCACAGGCTCAAAAGTCGCTGGAACTTGCTGCTCGTCTTGTGGTTTTGCAGTCGATGGGGCTGGATGAGATACCTGAGCCCTTGAAGGCTAAAGCATCGGTGGTTTTGCAGTCAACCACCCCCCGAGTCACCTTGCCGAAAACAAAGCGTTGCTTACGGGTGGTGATGGTGGGTCATCTGCGAGAGGAAAAATCTCCTCGTACTTTGTTTGAAGCAGCAGCCTTGCTTGCACAACAGCGCGATATTTGCATTCAGCATATTGGTGCAGAGCATGATCAAGTGCTGGCAAGCATGGCGCACCAAACTGCAGCTCAATATTCCCAATATCAATTTACTGGTCCTTTAACTTATCCAGAGACTCGTCGTCAAATTCAGCGCTCGCACGTGCTAGTTCATACCAGCGTCATGGAGGGGGGTGCCCATGTGTTAATGGAAGCTATTTGCAGTGGCGTCCCCGTTATTGCGTCCCGCATTCCAGGCAATATGGGCATGCTTGGCAAAGACTACGCAGGACTGTTTCCAGTGGGTGACGCGAAATCGCTGGCTGACATGCTGATTCGTTTTCGACATGATTCTGAATTTGTGACCCTGCTAAAAAAGCAGTGCGCCCTCAGAGCGCCTTTGTTTTCGGCTGAGCACGAACGCAAAGGCTTGCTTACAATCATAGAAAGCGCCATGTCTGCGCGCCATTTGCCTTGAATCTTTAGCGCTTCAAGCAAAGTCTCTTTTTTGCATTAAGGAATGATCATGAACCTCCCTGAACCCCGTTTGACCTCTCTTTCGCATGGCGGAGGCTGTGGTTGCAAAATAGCCCCTGCGGTTTTGTCAGAAATCCTGAAAGGTACATTGCAGATGCCGATTCCCAAAGAGCTGATGGTGGGAATTGCCACAGCCGATGACGCAGCGGTTTACAAGCTGAATGATCACCAAGCGTTGATTGCAACCACAGATTTTTTCATGCCCATCGTTGACGATCCTTTTGATTTTGGACGGATTGCGGCGACCAATGCCATTAGCGATGTCTATGCCATGGGTGGAAAACCAATTTTGGCTTTGGCTTTGGTCGGTATGCCCATCAACGTACTGTCAACAGACACCATTGGAAAAATTTTGGCAGGGGGTGCATCAGTATGCAATACAGCTGGCATTCCCATTGCGGGCGGACATACGATTGATTCAGTTGAGCCTATCTATGGTTTGGTTGTTCTGGGCTTGGTTCATCCAGATCGTGTCAAACGAAATGATGGTGCGCGTGTTGGCGATGTACTGGTACTTGGCAAGCCTATTGGTGTTGGCATTTTATCTGCTGCACTCAAAAAAGAAGTTCTTGATGCAGCAGGTTATGAATCAATGATTGCCAATGCCACCAAGCTCAACACCGCCGGCCCCGAGTTGGCTGAGTTGTCTGGCGTGCACGCTTTGACAGACGTGACGGGTTTTGGTTTGGCGGGTCATGCCCTTGAAATTGCACGAGGTGCCAAATTAACGGCCCACATCAAGTGGGCCGATGTACCGTTGTTACCCAAGGTGTCGGCTTTGATCAAAGATGGCAATATTACGGGCGCATCAGGTCGAAATTGGGAAGGTTATGGACCAGAAATTAGCCTTGAAATGGGTTTGCCTGCTGAATGCCAAACTCTTTTGTCTGATCCTCAAACAAGTGGTGGCTTGTTGGTCAGTTGTGCGCCTGAAACAGTTCCCGAGGTGCTGGCTGTGTTTAAGCGTCATGGTTTCAATGACGCAGCCACCGTGGGCCATATCGGCGAAGAACAAAAATCACGCTTGATTGTCAACTGCTGAACTTGCATTGCCCTGAAGGATGAGGGCTATGCGATCAAACGCTAAATCAGCTGCTATGGCAAGTAGACCTAACATCATGGCCCCTTGTAATACATAGGCTGTGTTAAATCCAGAAAGTCCGATGATGATGGGCAAACCAAGTGTTTTGGCGCCCACGGTGGAAGCGATGGCGGCGGTGCCGATGTTCACGGCAACTGAAGTTCGTACACCGGCCAGCCAAAGGGGGAGGGCCAATGGAATCTGCACCTCGGTCAGTATGTGGCGTGGCGCCATGCCCATGGCGCGTGCTGAATCAATGACGTGCGGCGGTACTGACGCAAGTCCCGCCAGCGTAGCCTGAAGCACGGGCAGCACGCCAAAAATTGACAAGGCAATGAGCGCGGGCAGCTCTCCAAAGCCTACGGCTGGAACCGCCACCGCCAGAATTGCCACTGGCGGAAAAGTTTGGCCCATGCCGGCCAGCGTTTCCATCGTGGGCTTGAATGCATGCCCCGTTTCGCTGGTCGTGGCCAGTCCTGCCAGCGTTGCAAGGATCACAGCGATAGAACTAGAAAGTAACACCAAGCCGATGTGTTGCCACATTAACGCCGCTATGGGTTCTTGCAAATAAACCGGACGCGACAGGGCAGGAAACAGTGCTGAAAACAGCGGCTGGGAATATGGCAAGCCATAAGCCAACAACAACAGTGCCGCCACACTCCAAGCTAGCGGATTACGCCAGTAGCTTAGCGTTTGAAATGGGATCACATGCGACTCAGACATGTTGCTTTTCTAGCAAATCAGCGGCGCACACCTGACCGAGCACTGTACCGCTTTGATCCGCTACGACCAAGGTGGAAACATGCAGTGTTGCCATGTAAGAAATAGCTTCTCTTAAAGTGGCTGTATGGGCGATGACGTGTCTCGCTTGCGTACCTTCAATCACTTTAATATGGGGCGCTATTGAACGCAGTGAGAGTTGTTTCAGTCCAAGATCTGCTCGTCCCAAAAAGTCGGCTACAAAGTCGTTGGCAGGTTGTTGTAGCAACTCAAGGGGTGTACCCATTTGCACAATGCTGCCTTGGTTCAGCAGCACGATGCGGGTTGCCAGCAGCAAAGCTTCATCGATGTCGTGGGTGACAAATAGGATGGTTTTACCGGTAGCTCGGTGAATATTTTAAGTGCTATTTGCAACGCGGCGCGTGTCACTGGATCAAGTGCGCCAAAGGGTTCGTCCATGAGCAGTACATCTGGGTCTGCAGCCAATGCGCGCGCCACGCCAACCCGTTGCTGCTGTCCGCCCGAGAGTTGGTGCGGATAGCGGCCGGCATATTGTTCAGGATCCATCGCCAGCAATTTCAGCACCTCATTTACACGGGCTTGCACACGGTTAGCGTCCCAGCCCAGCAGCTTAGGAACTGTGGCAATGTTATTCGCTACGGTTCTGTGAGGGAACAAGCCAACCGATTGGATGGCGTAGCCCATTCGGCGACGCAAGTCTTGCACGTTAAAGCTGTTGATTTCTTTGCCGTTGAAAAAAATTTGACCGCCATCGTGGCTGACCATTCGGTTGACCATCTTGAGGACTGTGGATTTACCAGAACCTGAAGGTCCGAGCAGTACCACTAGCTCACCTTGTTGGATCTCTAGATTCAAGTTGGCGATGGCTACTGCACCTTCGTAGAACTTGTGAGTGTGTTCAAACCGAATCATCATGGAGGTGTCTTTATCAAGGAACTCAACACTTTAAAAAAAGTGTCTGCCAATATGGCCAGAAGCACGATGGGAATAACGCCCAGTATCACCAACTCGTTAGCAGCGCTAAACAGTCCGTCAAACATGATCTGACCCAGCCCTCCTGCGCCCACGAGTGCGCTAACAGCGGCCATGCCTGTGGTTTGCACAACCGCTGTTCGCACCCCGATTAATAGCACTGGGAATGCCAGCGGCAACTCTACTTGCCATAACAACTGCCTTGCAGACATGCCCATGGCGCGCGCAGCATTGACCGCATCTGCAGGAACTTGCTCTAAGCCAGCCAGCGCTGAGCGAACAATGGGCAACAGTGCATACATGAACAGCGCTAGTACTGCAGGCGCTATCCCTACACCGCTGATACCCGCACGGCCTAGCGCTGGTAATTGAACGGCGGCCCAAGCCAATGGCGCCATGAGCAGGCCAAACAGGGCAATCGATGGAATAGTCTGGATCACACTAAGTACGGGAAATAAAGCTTGCCGTAGACTTTTTTTCTTGGTCATGCGCCAGGCCAGCAGTAACCCGATAACCAAGGCCGGTGTCACGGCCAGCAGCACGATTTGAAGATGGCGAAGAATGGCGGGCCCAAAAATATCACTTTGATTGGCATATTCTTGAGCGATGGACAAGTCCTGGCCTTCATTCAGTGAGAGCAAGAGCGGCAGCAGTAACGCACTTTGCAAAAGCAGGCGCGGCAGGGTGGTCAGGTGCAAGCGATCTATTGCGTCTAGGGCAATCATCCAGGTTACTGCGCCGAGCGTCCAGAATCCAACGCCCAGCGCAGTTCGGGAGAAAGGGTTTTCTGCTTGCACGGCATTGCTGGCGAAGTGGCCGGCTAGCACCCACATGCCGGCAAGAATTGCGGACATTGCCAAAAAAATGAATGCTTGAGTAATGCGTTGTCTGGGTTGCCAAACGGCAATACTCAGCAGCGCGAAAAGGGCCAGCATCAGAGAAACGCTCAGTTGACTAGGGTAAGGCAGCAAGACATTCTCTAGATAAACGGGCTCGCCAGTGAGCAGCCGGTTAGGTGCAAGCCGCAAAAATGGCAGGCCGAATGCAGCACCAATGGCCAGTGCCACATAGAGCGCCAGCACCGGGTTGAAACGTTGGAAGAACGACAGTGGCATCGCGCGAGTTACTTTAGAAACCCTTTGCTCTGGAGGTAGCCGCTCGCTACTTTGCGCGGATCCTGGCCTTCCAGTTGGATGCGCGCATTCAGCATTTGCAGTGTCGGCCTGTCCAGCGATTTGAAGATGGGTGCCAAAATTGTGGCAATAGCGGGGTGGCGCTTGAGCACTTCTTCACGCACCAACGGCGCGGGGGCATAGACCGGCTGCACCCCCTTAGGATCTTCCATGACCAATAGACCCAGCGCTGCCAATGGGCCGTCGGTGCCGTAAGCCATGGAAGCGTTCACGCCTGATGTTTTTTCTGCGGCAGCTTTGATGGTGGCTGCTGTATCACCCCCCGCCAAAACAAGTGCTTGGTCAGCGCGCAGTTTGAATCCGTAGGCAGTCTGAAAAGTAGGCATCGCATCGGTCCTTTCCATGAACTCGGCCGATGCAGCCAGCTTGAAAGTCCCGCCCTTGGAAATGTAGCGTCCGACATCTTCCATCGTACGAAGTTGGTTTGTAGTGGCGAGGTCTTTGCGCACCGCGATGACCCAGGTGTTGTTGGCATTGGCAGGTTCTAGCCAAATGATTTTGTTTTTCTCATAATCCATCTTTTTAGCCAACTCGTAGCCTGCGCGATAGTCCTTCCAGGCGGGACTGTTTTCGGCGCCTAGCATGAAAGCGCCATTGCCTGTGTATTCAGGATAGAGGTCAATCTCACCTGCAAGCAGTGCTGTGCGAACAATCTTGGTGTTGCCAAGAGATACCTTATTTTCTGTCTTGATACCGTTGGCCTCAAGTGCAAGCACCATGATATTGCCAAGTAGCTTTCCCTCGGTATCAATCTTGGATCCAACACGAACAGGTCCTTGGGCTTGGGCTGCCAAGCTGGCAAGCAGCCCGATTCCTATGAGCAATAAAGTACGGCGTATCAGGTGAAGCGGAAAAAACATGGTGAAGGCTTTCAAGCGGAGAATCAGCGATCAGGTAAAGGCCTGTTCTTGCCATCGACGAAATTGGCCAGAATAGTGGGTAACACAGGCATGAACTGACGTTCATGGCCCAAATGATTGGCGATTTGGTATACCTGTGTGGCCGCATCTGCCAAATTGGTAATGCCACCATTGGGTTCTGCAATTCGGCGGTAGTACTGTAAGTCCTTGACGGCGATGCTCATCATGGCTTTGAAATCGGAATCGTCACCTTCTAATGTCCAGCGCATGAAGCGCTGGAACATGACACTGTTACCGCCAGCACTGTCGACAACTTCTTTCAAAATCCGCATGTCTAGCCCCAGTCTAAGCGCTGTTGAAAGTGCTTCCCCTACCACGGCACTGGTGGCAAGAGCCAGAAAATTATTCAGAAGTTTGATGGTATGGCCTGTCCCAAGTTCACCCGTCTCAACGATGGTATTGGCATAGGTTCTGATCACCGGCAATACCCTTTGAACCGTCTCAGGATGGCCGCCAACAAAGGTGCTCAACGTGCCCAGCTCAGCTTCTTTCGGAGTTCTGCCAAAGGGGGCATCGACCATGTCTGCACCCTTGGCGCGAAGTGCAGCACCGATACGTCTAGTAGAGTCAGGCTCCGAAGTGGTGGAGTCAACCAATATAAAGCCGGGTTGTGCCACGGAAAGAATACCTGACTCGCCAAAAACAGCTTCTTCAACGTGCTCTGAGGATGGCAAGCACATGAAAACAATGTTGGAGCGTGAAGCAAGGTCTGCAGGTGTTTGGGCTTCTTGAGCGCCGCGCTGCAGCAAATCATCGACGGGCTCCCTGTTTTTGTGACCCAGAATCGTTAAGGGGAATCCTTTTTGAAGAATATTTTTGGCCGCGCCATGACCCATGAAGCCAACGCCCATGTAGCCAATTTTGTTCAAGTGTGAATTCGAATCAGTCATATATTCGAGTCGCAATCGCATTTTTGCGGATAAAGTTCCAGTCGTAGGTCACGCCCAGACCAGGTCCCGAGGGCACTTGAACGCAGCCATCAGTGCCACAGCAATCGAGCTGGTCGGTATAACCGCAGGTGTAGACCGGTGCAACCATATTGGGGCAATCGGGACCTACCAGGGCCAGTTCGTAGAAATTGCTGTTACGCATCGCCGACATTAGATGTCTGTGGGCTGGGCCGCACGCATGGACTTCAACATCCAGTCCGAGAGCCTCACCCAAGTGAGCAATCCGCAAGCTGCCGGTGATGCCGTGGTCGTATTCAGGATCGACACGCAAAAAGTCGGTCCCACCCGCGATGACAAAGTCGGCTTTGGGTTCAATGCC
>CAIMUZ010000177.1 GCA_903844775.1 uncultured Burkholderiales bacterium
ACTGCACTTAGCTTTCTCCGACTTTGACACCATCCCTTACACAGTTTCCACGCGTAAGGCACATTTGAAAAACATGAGTCCTCTGCTCTAACCAACTGAGCTATAGGCCCTAAAAACTAATTGTACTTTGCCCCTTTTAGGCCCCAAAAATGCTGCTTAAATTTTCAGCAAAGTGTGGAAGCGGTGTGGAAGCAAATTTCGACAACTGTGGCGCTGTAACCTGTTGATTTTATTGAGGAATTTTCATAAACAACAGTATTAAAATCGTTTATGAGTCCTCTGCTCTAACCAACTGAGCTATAGGCCCTTAGGCGCTAATTGTAAGTTAATTGAAAACTCGCAGGGATTGGCATGAAAATGCACCAATTTGGCGGCACATAACCGCCTTTGATCCAAATCAACGCATGCGCCTTTCTATTGCCCACTCACAGTGGCATAGCGATCATTGAGCTTGCAAATAAAGCTATGATTATTTTGCAAACTGAAACCGTCAACAATGCGACTTACACACTGGACTGATTACACCTTAAGGGTCTTACTTTTTTGTGCAGCCACGCAAAAGCGAGAGAAAGCCCCAACTGTCAGCGAAATTGCTACGCTGCACCAGATTTCCAAAAGTCATCTCATGAAAATTGTGATGGAACTTGCTTCAAATGGGTTGCTGGTCACCAGTCGCGGACGAGGCGGCGGTATCCGACTTTTAAAACCCGCCAATCAAATTGTGGTGGGCGATGTTGTGCGGCAAACAGAGACAGATTTTGACATGGTGGAATGCTTTAACCACGCCAGCAACTCTTGCAAGCTCGATGGCCGATGCAAGCTCAAGTCAGCGCTTCAAACGGCTACAAAGCGCTACCTTGAAACTCTGGATGAATTGACCATTGCTGATTTATTGCCAACGGCGCAGCAAACCATCAAGCCTCCAAAATCATTGAAAAAACGTCCCTGAGCGCAAAGTTCAGGGTGTTTTCAACATAAATTCAACCAACGCTTTTAAGTCAGCGTCATTGATTTTTTCGACTGGATTCGCAGGCATCGGAATAGGACCATAAACACCGACACCGCCCTTCCTCACCTTCTCCGCTAATTTAGCCACCACATCGCCTTGCCCTTTGTATTTCGCAGCAACGTCTTTGAAAGACGGGCCTAATAATTTTTTGTCTTTTAAATGACAAGCAACACAACCCGCCTTGTTATAGGACTCATCAGACGTTGCAGCTTGCACACCAAGAGTTGCCAAACTTGAGACAGCCAGTGCCATAGAGAAAATGATTAAAACTCGCATGCGCAATACTTTCTATGAGTTAGGCGGTATTGCTTTAGGCAATCCGCCATGTTTGTTCAATAAACGTCGTGTTGTGTGTTGTTCACATTGAAGTGGCCGGTGGGTGTAATCAAACGTGGATCTTTGATCACCGCTTTTAATTTCAAGGTTTTGTCATCCACCACAACCAAAGCGCTTTCCTTGTTTTTGGCAGACCAAACGGAGAACCATACTTCATCACCTGCTTTGTTGTACTCAGGCTGAACCACTCGCTTTGCACCATCGTCCTTGATGCCAGCCCACTCTCCAATTGGCAAAGATACATAGCCCTTGGACAAATCTCTGATGTCAAACACCGCGACAGATTGCGACAACTTAGGATCTGGGTTCAAAGGCGTGTCGGAATAAAGGTGGTTGGACTTGGGGTGGCTCTTGATGAAGAGGGCGCCGCCGCCAGGGCCAGTCAGTGTTTGAACTACTTTCCATGCGTATTTGGCATTTTTCTTGGGGTCGGTGCCAATCAAGGAAATGGTTTCGTCACCCAAGTGGGCTGTGGCCCAGACTGGTCCATATTTAGGATGTATAAAGTTGGCACCACGGCCAGGGTGAGGGATTTTTCCCACATCAATTAAGCCGGCCAACTTGCCCTCTTTCAAGTCTATGGAGGCCACTTTATTGCTGTTGTTGGCAGCAACCATGAAGTAGCGCTTGGAGGAATCTAGCCCGCCATCATGTAAGAAAGGAGCACTTTCAATTTCTGTGGTTTTCAACGCATTTAGATTGGAATAATCCACCAGCAAAGTTTTGCCAGTTTCTTTCACGTTGATCACAAATTCAGGTTTGTAATGTGAGCCCACGATAGATGCAACGCGTGGTTCAGGGTGATATTCCTGTGTTCCCACCACATTGCCCCGTGTCGAAACAATTTTGAGTGGCTCTAAAGTGTCGCCATTCATGATGGTGAATTGAGGCGGCCAGTAAGCACCGGCCACCGCCAGCTTGTCTTCATAACCTTTGAACTTAGAAGTTTCGACGGACCTTGCTTCCAATCCCACTCGAATTTCAGCCACGGTGTTTGGCTTTTCCATCCACAAATCAACCATGTTGATTTTGGCATCGCGACCAATCACAAACAAATATCTCCCTGATGCGGACAAGCGAGAAATGTGAACCGCATAACCTGTGTTCAAGATGGTGATGATTTTTTTCGTATCGCCATCAATCAAAGCCACCTGCCCAGCATCTCGCAATGTAGTGGAAAAAATATTGGTGATGTCGTAGCTGTTCATTTTCTTGGTAGGACGCTTCTCAGGAGGAATGTGAACTTTCCAAGTTTTCTTCATGTCCGCCATGCCAAATTCTGGTGGCGTTGGCGCATCCTGTTGAATGTATCGGGCCATGGTGTCAACTTCGGCTTTGCTCAACTCCCCTGATGTTCCCCAATTGGGCATGCCTGCGGGCGAGCCATATTCAATAAACACCTTTAAGTAATCGGTGCCTTTGCCAATCGTCAAGTCTGGCGTGAGAGGTTTGCCGGTAGCGCCCTTGCGCAAAACACCATGACATCCTGCGCAACGCTCAAAGTATATTTTCCGCCCTGTTTCAAATTCTGCTTGCGACATCTTCGGCGCTTTGGGGTTAGTGCTTTGGTACATCACTTCGTTGGCCAAAGGTGATGCGCCAGCTTGGTAATTCATTTCTGACTGCGATACGCCTTTCTTGTCTTGTGCAATGGCGCTAAAGGCCAAAGAAGCAAGAACAATGGCAGAAAGGTAAGCCAATTTTGGCATTTTCATGAAAGAACTCCTGTTGTTGCCAGGTGCATGTGAATGTCTCGAAGTACGAGCCCACCTGCTGCTGACCTTGGCAAGCTAACCAGCAGGTTGGGTGAATTTTGAGTTTTTCACTTCATTCATTCATTGACCTACATCAAAGAGTCATTTGATTTGAATATTTAAATAAAGGCTTCGAATCTATGATTCATGTCAAGAGAACATTTGAGATCAGACATGAATAAAAAATCATCAAATCAAGAAATTTTGATCGCTATCGCTTGCATGATCAGCGCAGTTCAAATGAATGCAAATGCACAAACTAGCGCTGCTAGCAAGCCCAGCATTAGCCTCCCCGATGTGATCATTAGCGCCACTCGATCTGAACAATACACCGACGAGTTGGCCTTGACTGTAGATGTGTTGAACCGACAAACGATTGAACGCCAGCAGGTCCTCGACATTCGTGATACGCAGCAAACTCAACCTAACTTATCGGTTCGGCACGCCCCTGCTCGCTTCGCGTTAACAGGCCCCGCCAACAATACCGGACGAGAAGGCAATACAGGCTTCAATATTCGCGGCATGGGCAGCAATCGCGTGCTGATGTTGGAAGATGGCATTCGAATTCCGCACAGCTATGTTTATGCAGGCAACGCATTTGGCCGCGATTATGTGTCGCTGGACATGGTCGAACGGATTGAAATCGTTCGCGGCCCTGCCTCGGCACTGTATGGTTCAGACGGCATGGGTGGCTTGGTCAATTTTGTGACACTTTCACCTGATAGCTTTCTCAAACGAAATGTCGATTCAACATCGCCAGTCAGAGGTCGCGTGTCGATAGGTTGGAGTGAAGACAGCCAAAGAAAATCGATGGGTACAACCCTCGCTGGTAAATCTTCCACGGAGCTGTCTTGGCTGATCAACTTGGCATCGGCCAACAGCGAGGGGCTGAAAAACATGGGAACTAACGATGCGTCCAATTTAGACCGCACCACGCCCAATCCTCAACTGAATCAAGACCGCTCTGCATTGGGCAAGTTCGTTTGGACGCCCAGTCCAGATCAAAAGCACACATTCACTCTGGCCCATGTAGACCGTGAAAGCGACGTTCACTTGCTGTCGAGCATCAGCAAATTGCCTTACACCGGTTCAACCAGTCAAGTTAACAATGCGGTGTTGGACGAAGCGGCCAAGGCCAGCATGAACCGCAACCGAGTGACCCTTTCAAGCCAGTTCGATGTCAAGCACGAATGGGCAGATAAACTCAGTGTGTATGGCGGCGTTCACAATGCGTCGTCGCTGCAGCATGGCACCACCGACTTGTTCAGGTCTGCCGACCGTGTGCGCGATGTGAGCTACAACGAAGCTTCGGCGCAAGTGGGCTTACAGGCTGAAAAAATTGTTCGTCACTCAACGGAATGGTCACAAAAATACATTTATGGCATCGAGTCTGCCCGTTCGAAAATCAGTAATTTCTATACTGGTGTTTCGCCACTTCCACCTGAAGTATTTCCTCTCAAACGGTTTCCCGATACCCGCGAAACCACCCGTTCAATCTACGCGCAAACCGAATGGCTTTCCGACCAATGGAGTGTGACACCGGGTGTCAGGGTTGACCGCTTTGCGTTGGATGTTACTTCTCAAGATTTGTTTTATCCTCCCGCCAAACAGCCGGGGCAATCTTTGGCTGACGCTGCGATTTCTCCAAAGCTCGGGGTCAAATGGAATGCCAATGCACAGTGGAGTGCGTTTGCGCAGTATGCAGAAGGCTTCAAGGCTCCCAATGCCAATCAAGTCAATGGCTATTTTGAGTTGTCACCTATTCCTGGCAATCCCAATTACGTCACCATCGTGGCGAACCCCAACCTGCAAGCCGAGCGAAGCCAAAACCTAGAATTGGGTCTGCGTTATCGAACACAGGGTCTGATGTTCGATGCTGCCATTTTTTCTGGCAAATTTAAGCAGTTGATCCAAGATTTGAAGGCCCTCGGAGGCACCGGACTGATCAATGATCCGCTGCGCTTCCAAACTGTGAACATTGACCATGCGCGCATCTCCGGCTTTGAATTCAAAGGCGTCAGTGATTTGGGTTTCTTTGAAGGTGGTCGTCTCAAAATGCCGTTTGCTTATGGTCAAGCCAAGGGCCAGAACACCGACAGTCATTTGCCGCTGAATTCCGTTGATCCATCGCACTTCATGCTGGGTCTTCATTATTCAAAAAATGAATGGGACTTCAAAATTGATGTTCATCATTTTGCAGCCAAGCACGCACAAGACATCGACAGCGCATCCTTGCTTAAAAATGGCGTAACGCAATTCAGCGTGCCATCAAGCAATACGCTGAATGCGTCAGCGCAATGGCAGCTTCAAAAACAATGGCGCTTGACAGCCGCTGTCTACAACTTGACGCAGCAAAAATATTGGAAATGGTCAGATGTTCAAGGGGTTGCAGCCAATTCAACGGTGCTGGATGCCTTCACACAACCCGGTCGATTTGCACGCTTCACGCTCACCTCTGAGTTTTAGAAGTCAGCTAAAGAAAATGATGACCGAAGTCTTTGCACCTCTCACTGAATCACCCCGTCGGGCAAAGCGCTCATGGGCCCTTTGGGAATTGGGATTCAGACCCTTTTATTTGTTGGCAGCACTTTGGTCTGCCTTGTTCATCCCGCTTTGGGCCCTGCAGCTGTCTGCGGTTTTCAATGAAGCGCTCATACGCAATCCTTCATGGCACGCACACGAAATGATTTTTGGCTATGCACTGGCTGTCATCATCGGATTCTTGTTCACAGCGGGGCGCAATTGGTCTGGTCAACCCACACCATCGGGTCGTTCATTGCAGTTTTTGGCAATGCTCTGGTTATTGGCGCGGATCGCTTCCTTTACGCCATGGTTGTGGCTTAGCCTGTTGCTCAACCTGTCTGTACCTTGGGTCGCCGCCTGGGGGCTTTGGCGCGCTCTTTATGCGGGTCACAACAGTCGCAATTATTTTTTTGTTGCACTGCTGGTGGGCATGGGTTTGGCCAGTGCCTGCTTTCACTTCAGCCAAATGGGATGGCAGCTCTTGCAGTTCGAAATGGGCTTGCACTTGGAAAGAGGTGTGCCCTTGGCACTGGACATCGTGCTCTTGATCGTTGCCATCATGATGGGACGCGTGGTGCCCATGTTTTCCAACAATGGCATTCCAGGCCTTCAAGCCACCCGCAATCCTCTGCTTGAAAAACTGGCCATTGGCAGCATTCTGGGCCTCATGGTGATTGACAGCTTTGCCATTCAGAATGCTTACTCAGCCACTTTTGCAGGCATCGCATGCATCGTGCATGGGTGGCGCTGGTATCTCTGGCAGCCTTGGAAAACATGGCGCAACCCCATGGTGTGGGTGCTGCAAGGCGCCTACTTCTGGCTCTTGATTTTCTTGGCTTTGAAAGCCTTTGCGGCAACAGGCTCAATGGCTTCCGGACCTGCAACGCACGCGCTCACTGTTGGCCTCATTGGCATGGTGACCTTGGGCATGATGACACGCACGGCCTTGGGCCATACTGGCAACCCCATCCAAGCCACATGGGTTGAACGCTCTGCTTTCAGCGCCTTGTTTTTGGCGGCCAGCATTCGCGTTTTCATTCCATTGGCATGGCCCAGCCTGTTGATAGAAAGCGCCGCACTTGCTGCAGTGCTGTGGAGTGCGGCGTTTGCTTTGTACCTTTGGCGCTATACGCCTTTGCTGGTCAGGGATCTTAAGCCGCAACGGGCTTGAACTGATACCCGTTGCCGCTTGCTTCCATCGTGCCAAACGCTGGGAAGGGGAAGTGGAAACCACCCGCCATCATTTTGTCTTTCACCAACATGTCAAAGATACGGCGGCGTGACATGCGTGCCATGACAGGGTTCATGTCAAAAACCACCGACCAATCGGGCGCACGTGCAAACAAGGAAGGCACATTGGTAATGTCGGCCACGTAGGCAAACGACTGGCCTTCAGAGTCCATGCGGAACAGGGTGTGGCCAGGGGTGTGGCCAAAAGCAGCTACCGATGTAATGCCAGGCGCAATGACAGCGCCGGGTTCAAATTTCACCAACTGATCGCCGCCTAAATTGCCGAGCGCACGGCGCACACCCATGAAGGCGCCTTTCATGCCTGCTGGTGCAGCTTCCATGCGCGCATCGTCCATCCAGAAAGCATGCTCGGGCGCAGGTACGTGCACACGGGCGTTGGGGTAAACCAACTGACCCGCTTTGTTGCGCAAACCGTTGATGTGGTCACCGTGGTAGTGGCTCAGCACCACGTTGTTGATGTCTGTGGGTTTAAGGCCAACAGCGTCCAATTGGGCGGCCAGTTTGCCTGTCGTGGGTGGGCCGTTGTCGGCAAAGCCAGTGTCGAACAAATAGCGCTGGTTGCCATTGATGAGCAAGAAGGGGGTGAAGGGTATATCGATGTAGTCGGTGGGCAGGTTTTGGCTGGCCAGCATGGCTTTGACTTGCTCGAGGGGCGCGTTGGTTACAAACTCTTCACCCAAGGGACGGCGCAATGCGCCATCGTTCAAGGCGATGACTTCCATGTTGCCCAGTTTCATGCGCTTAAAGCCTACGCTGGGCAAAGTGGGCGGGCCAAAGTTGGGCGCCGATTGGGACCACACGGATGAAAACGTGAGGGCGGATGCGCCGGCAATGCCAGCTCCTAAAAATAAGCGGCGGTCTAGCATGGTGAGGTCTCCTCAGTTTTGTGAATCGTCAATATACCAATGGCTGGAGCGGGCCCGTGCCCATTGCTAGAAATAACCCTTGTTGTGAATTGGGCAGGGCGTCGCAGGGCCATTCAACCGATTGGCCCCTGCAGGTCTGGCAACTTGCGAAACGGTATTTTGCTGACTATACTGTATTTTTGTACAGTATATTTGCAGCATGCCTACAACTGCTTTCATCACACCTCAGCCAGTAGACACCTCCGCCCCCAAGCTGTGGCTCAACATGTGCGCCTGGAAAGTGCCCGCTGGCTTTCCCTCGCCCGCGGCCGATCACACCCAAAAACGCATTGACCTGAATGACCACCTCATTCGCAACAAAGAGGCCACGTTCATTTTCAAAGTGAAGGGCGACTCTATGGTGGGTGCTGGCATTTACGAAGGCGATGCGCTGGTCATCGACCGCTCCATTGAAGCCAAGCACAACAACATTGTGTTGGCCGTGATCAACAACGAGTTCACCGTCAAGCGTTTGTACAAGCGCGGGGGCGTGGTGAAGTTGGTGGCCGAAAACAATTTGTATCCGCCTATTGTGGTGAAGAGTGGCGAGGAGCTCAGCATCTGGG